>CAYYYX010000005.1:1880-59342 GCA_964476065.1 uncultured Verrucomicrobiota bacterium
TCGTATTACGATATATGCCCCTTTCGTTCCATTTGCCGGCCACGCCAAGGGCCTTATGGGTTCCTCCCTATAAAATTCCGCCGCGAGTGTAACAAAAAACCTGTTCTTTTTTGTGTGTTTTTTGTTGTGACAAAAAGCAGGGCCTGCTAGCTTTAACACCGTGAAAAAATCCTCATCCAAGCTGGCTCCGTATGAAAGCGAGATTCGGGCTCTGCGCAAACAGGGTAAAAGTTTTCGAGAAATCGCGAATACGCTAAACCAAAAGCACGGTTTACCGGCTTCGTATAACACGGTGTTTTCTTTTCTGAAAAATCGGGAACGGGCTCAACAAAAACCCACCCTCTTTTACGAGGGGCTGCCGGAGGATATCGGGTCCTCTTTGCTGAAGCAAATCGCTGCGCTGTGGACGTATGACTCCACGGCGATTGAGGGCAATTCGCTCTCGTTGAGCGAGGCGATTAAGGTGCTGGAGCTGGGGCTGACTATCAGCGGAAAACCCCTGAAAGATCACGAGGAGGTTTATGGCCACGGGAAGGCGATTGATCTTATTTATGAGTTGATACAGAAAGAAAAAATTGAGCCGGAGGATTTGTTTAATCTCCATCGTTGCGTGATGCATAAAAGTGCGATCGACAGCCTAAAACCGGTCGGCAATTGGAAACGGGACCACAACGGAACCACCGGCCTTCGCGACGGGAAACCGGTTTATATGGAGTATGCCTCACCATTCGACACGCCCAAGCTGATGGTCCGCTGGATCAAGGAGTTTAATCGAAAGCTTGCGTCCGCCGACACGCTGACAAAATCGATCAATGTTTACGCATGGACGCATTTGAGCTTTGTGCGAATTCATCCTTTTTTTGACGGAAACGGACGAGTGGCTCGGCTGATTGCCAATCTGCCTCTGTTGCGTTGCGGGCAACCGCCCCTTTTAATCGCCATGGAACACCGGGTGGAGTACATCGACCTTCTGTGGCGCTATGAAAATGCCGTTGGGCAAATCAAGGCGGGAGACCGACTGCTCCCACCGCACGAAGCGGTCTCCTTTTTTAGAAAGATGCTTCGAGAGGAATGGCAGGAAACGTTCGATCTGGCTGAAAAGGCCCGACAACAGGCAGGGCGGAGGACCACAGAGGGGGATATTTAACCGTTCATGGTGAACCTTCACGGTGAACCGCAGATCACGCAGATAAACGCCGATGGGAAAAGCCTTCCTCTGTGCCCTCTAGCGCAGCGGGTGGTGAAAATCGTTCGAGGCTCGAAACGTGGTGAGTCAACTATTAGACAACCGATAAGACAACTATTAGACAACCGGTGGGCCATTCAGGGTTTGGGGCTCGCGGAGTACCGCGAGTGCTAGGCATTAGTCCTTAGGCTTTGGGCTTTGGGCTTTAGGTTTTTCTGATTTCTCCACGGTCTATGGCCTAAAGCCTACGGCCTTTTCTCAAATGATTTTCTCTAATCGGATGTCGAAGATGAGGGTGGCGAAGGGGCCGATGCGGAGTCCGGAACCGCGTTTGCCCCACGCGAGATCGGGTGGAACGACGAAGCGGGTTTTTCCGCCCTCTTTCATGAGAGATAGGCCTTCTTTGAGTCCATCGATGGCTTCTTCGAGAGAGAAGCGGTCCATTTCAACGCCGTGGTAGGTGTCTTTGATGACGGTGCCGTCGACCAATAGAATCCGCTGGTTGACTTCGACGGTGCTCCATTCGTCGGGCGATTTTCCGGTTCCCTCTTCGCGGACGTTGTATTGCAGTCCGCTCGGCGTAACCACCACATCCGGCTTCTGGCGGTTCTTGGCCATGAAGGCGGCGCCCGCGGAGCGATTCTGCCCCGCTCCGCCGTGCCCGCTCGGTTTTTTGTTTTTCTTTCGACTTCCCATGCCGAGAGTTTTTACCATCCTCCTTCGCTAAAGGCTACGGCGCGACAGGGAAAATCGAGAGCGCCGAAAAGCCGCGAGCCTTCTTCATGCTCCATCCAAAGCGGATTCGGCGCGAAGCCAACCTCTTTTCTGACGGGATCCACACGATCTGCAGGATAAAGGGCTTAACCACAGAACGCACAGAACACACGGATAAATATTCCGCGCAGCCTGTCACGGCGGAGCCTTCGGCGAAGACGGAAGGCGCAGCGCGCCTACTTTCCCCGTCGCAAAATATTGCACCTCCGGGCGATCAGAGGTAAAAACTCTGTAGATTTTATAAGCGTTTAGGCCGGTGCGTAATTTGCGCCCAGAATGTTTTTTAAGAACAATTATGCCGAGTATTTTGATAGTAGATGACCAGATTGTTCTTTTGAAAGTGGTCGAGCGGCTTCTTTCCGGACAGGGCTATCAGGTTTCGCAAGCTCGGTCCGGCCAGGAGGCCTTGGACATTCTGCGGAATGAGTCGTTTGACCTGCTGATCAGCGATATCCGCATGCAGCCCATCAGCGGCATGGAGCTGCTGAAGAGGGTCCGCACCTCCCATAAGGATATGTGCGTGATTATGCTGACCGCCTGCGAAACGGTGGAAACCGCCATCTACGCCATGAAGCTCGGCGCGTTTGATTATCTGACCAAGCCGTTCCAAAAGGAGGAGCTGACCCAGGTAGTGCAACATGCGCTGGAATACCGCCATTCCACCATCGACAGCCGACCGGCCAAGGTTCAGCTGGATTATCATGAGTATGAAGAAAAACCGGGCGGCGTGATCGCCAACAGCAACACCATGCTGAAGGTGTGCGACATGATCGAGCGCGTCGCGCCCTCCCACACCACCGTGCTCATCTCCGGGGAGGCGGGATCGGGCAAGGAGCTAGCCGCCCGCAACCTGCACCGCTTCAGCCCGCGCAAAAAAAAGCCTTTCCTCAAGATCGACTGCACGGCGATCTCCCCGATTATGCTGGAGACCGAACTATTCGGCGGAACCCCCGACAATTCCTCCCTGCACGAGGAAGGCCTTTTCGGCACGGCATCCGGCGGAACCCTGTTTATCCATGAAATCGGCAAGCTGCCGCTTTCCATTCAGGATCGTCTCCTGCAAGCGCTAGAAGAGAGCGCCGTTCTCCTGCCGGGCATGAACGCCTCCGATGTGGATGTGCGGATTATTGCCGACTCGTCTAAAAACGTGCAGGGCCTCGTGGACGACGGGACATTCCGTCAGCCGCTCTATGATCGCCTCCGCGCGATTCACATTCATATCCCGCCGTTGCGCACTCGCCGGGAGGATATTATGCCGCTGGCCAGCCGGACCATCCGCCGGCACCTCGCCCCCGAAGAACCCATGCCTGCCCTCGACCGCGAGGCGGAGGCCATTTTGAAGAACTACCGCTGGCCCGGAAATGTTAATGAACTGGGAACCGCGGTTCGGCAGGCGCTTACGTCCCTGGAGGGCGACACCATCACCGCGGCCTCCCTCCCCGCTTATATTACAGAAGAGGTGTTGTCGGCCTTTGACATGAAGGATCTCCTCGGCCGCCCCGAACTGCTGAAGGGCAAATCCCTGAAAGCATTTCTGCAGGACGAAAAGAAGGGCCCGCTCCGCCGAAAGGCGGATCGGCTGTCGACCGATCCGTCGGCTCCGGATTCCGGGAAACCAATCCCGCCGCGGCGAAAAGGACCTTTTTCCTCGCCCGACGAAACCGAACCGTTCGAGTGGTTGTAGCCTAGACCGCGCTTGCCCCACACGAGATCGGGCAGAACAACGAGGCGGGCTTTGCAGCTCCGCAAGAGGCGATCGCTCTTTCCCCGTGTTTTCCGATCCTGTGAAAGAGGCTTTCACGGGGCGGGCGGTTGTGGTTAACTTCGCCCTCTATTAACAGATAACGCTTAACGGATAATCGGGACCCCCTATGTTCAATTTACTACTTAAGAAATTTTTTGGATCGAAAACCGAGCGCGACATGAAGCGGATGCAACCGCTGGTCGATCAGATCAATGCGTTTGAGGTCGACTATCAAGCCCTCAGTGAAGAGCAGCTGAAAGCGAAGACGCCGGAGTTCAAAACGCGTATCGCCGAAGGCGAGTCGCTCGACGAGCTGCTCCCCGAGGCGTTCGCCGTGGTGAAGAATGCCTGCCGCCGCCTCTGCGGAACCTCCGCCCATGCCTCCGGCCACGATCTGGCCTGGGAAATGGTGCCATTCGATGTGCAGCTGATCGGCGGGATGACCCTCCACCACGGCAAGATTGCCGAGATGGCGACGGGGGAAGGCAAAACGCTGGTCGCGACGATGCCGGTCTATCTCAACGCGCTCGCCGGAAAAGGCGTGCATGTGATCACCACCAACGATTTTCTGGCCGAGCGCGACAGCGAGTGGATGGCCCACGTCTACCGCTATCTCGGACTGAGCGTCGGCTGTTTGAAAAACATGATGCCGCCGCCGGAGCGAGCCGAGATGTATAACTGCGACATCACCTACGGCACGAACAGCGAGTTCGGGTTCGACTATTTGCGCGATAATATGGCCATGCGCCCCGAGGATATGGTGCAGCAGCGCGGCCACAGCTACGCGATCATCGACGAAATCGATTCGATTCTGATCGATGAAGCCCGCACGCCGTTGATTATTTCGGGCCCGGCACCCTACTCGGCGGACGAGCAATACCGCTCGCTCAACAGCGCGGTCGGCCAACTGGTTCAAAAGCAGAAAAAGATCTGCACCGGCTTTATGCAAGAGGTGCTCGACGCACTCGAGGCGGGCAACACGGAGGGTGCGCAGCTCCGCCTCTATCAGGTGCATCAGGGCATGCCGAAAAACAAGCTGCTCGCCAAACTGGTGGAAGAGCCCGCGAATCGCCGTCTGCTTGAACAGGTCAATAATCAGATGCTCGTGAAGGATAACGCGGAGGAGGCGCGCAAGCTGCGCGAAGAGCTTTTGTTCACCATCGATGAAAAAGGACACGATGCCGGCCTGACGGATAGGGGGTGCGAAACGCTCAACCCGAACGATCCGGAACATTTCCTGATGCCCGACCTCGCCACCTCGATGTCTGAGCTCGAGGGCAATACCACGATGGCCGTCGAAGAGAAAATGGCCAAGCGCCAGAAGTTGCAGGACGATTTTGCCCACCGTAGCGAACGCATCCACGCGGTGAACCAGCTGATTAACGCCCACTGTGTCTATGAAAAAGATGTGGAGTATGTGGTCCAGGAAAACCAGGTGATGATTGTCGATACGTTCACCGGCCGCCTGATGCCCGGCCGCCGCTGGAGCGATGGCCTCCACCAGGCGATTGAAGCCAAGGAGGGCGTGAAGATTGAGCGCGAAACCCAGACGCTGGCGACGATCACCATCCAGAACTATTTCCGGATGTACGACAAGCTCTCCGGAATGACCGGTACGGCCGAAACTGAAGCGTCCGAGTTCAATGAAATCTATAAGCTCGATGTGGTGGTGATTCCTACCAACCGCCCCATCCGCCGCGTGGACATCAACGACCAGATTTATAAAACCAAGCGCGAGAAGTACGCCGCGCTGATCGAAGAGATTAAAGCCGCCCACAACCGCAAACAGCCGATTCTCGTCGGAACGGCGACGGTGGACACCTCCGAGGTGATCAGCCGCCTGCTCGATAAGCAGGGCATTCCGCACAATGTGCTCAACGCCAAGAACCATGCGCGCGAAGCGGATATTGTTTCACTGGCCGGTCAGCCCGGTGCGATCACCATTGCTACCAATATGGCGGGCCGCGGAACCGATATTAAACTCGGCGATAGCATCATCTGGATGTCCAAAGATCAACGATCCTCCACCACGCTGTCGCTCGCTGACAAACCCGAGGGCGAAAGCCACACGCTCAGAAAGCTATTGCTTGAAAAACCGTGCGGACTCTACGTGATCGCCTCCGAGCGCCACGAGTCGCGCCGCATCGACCGCCAGCTGCGCGGACGCTGCGCCCGTCAGGGTGACCCCGGAATTTCGCGCTTCTACATTTCGCTCGAAGACGACCTGATGCGCCTGTTTGGCTCAGACCGCATTGCGAGCATTATGGAAAAGCTCGGCATTGAAGAGGGCGAAGTTCTCGAACATCCGTGGCTGAACAAGTCGATCGGAAAAGCACAAGAGCGCGTCGAGCAGATGAACTTTGGCATCCGTAAAAACACGCTGAAATACGACGACGTGATGAACCAACAGCGCGAAGTGATCTACGGCTTCCGCTCCGCCGTCCTCAATAGCGAAAACCCGCGTAACGAACTTTACGATATCATCACAGACATCATTTCTGGAAATGCAGATATGGCGATCAGCGGCGGCAAAGAGGCGTTTGGAGAATTTGTTGGCTGGGCCAACACCACCTTCCCCATCGGCCTGCGGGTCGAAGACCTCGCCGACGATGCCGATGCCGACGCACTGATTGATGCGGTATTTGACCGCGTGAAAGCGGCCTACGAACTGAAGGTTGGGCTCGAAGAGGCCGACCGTGTGAAAAGCCTCGAACAAATGGTGATTTTGCAATCCGTGGATGAGCACTGGCAGGAATACCTGCGCAACATGGACAGCCTGCGCGAAGGCATTGGCCTGCGCGCCTACGGGCAGCGCGACCCGCTCGTCGAATACAAACGCGAGGCGTTCAACCTGTTCGGTGATCTGATGGATCGCATCAAAGAAGAAATTTGCCAGAACATTTTCCGCACCGGCTCGTCGATGGAAAACCTGCAGAACTTCTGGCAGTCGCTCAATAAAATGATGGTCAACAACCAGTCACAGCAACAGGTCTCCGCAATGGGCGCCGCCAAGCAGGCACGCGGCGAAGCTCCGGCCGGCGCACCCCCCGGCATGGGTGCCCCGCCGCCGCGCCCCGCCGCCGCTGCGACCCGTCCCGACGGTTCCAGGGTTGGCCGCAACGACCCGTGCCCTTGCGGTAGCGGTAAAAAATATAAAAAGTGCTGCGGACAATAGCCCCTATTCCGTTCTTTCCAATGTTTGGAAAAATAACGTAGGTTTTTTCCCAGCAGTGGAAAAGTAACACGTCTTTTTCCAAGGGTTGGAAAAATAGGGGATTTCAAAATGATGGCTTGGTTTGTTGAGTTAAATCCAATTATTCAGGCACTCCTCGCCACGCTCTTCACGTGGGGCGTCACCGCGCTCGGCGCGGCGCTCGTTTTCTTTTTCAAAACCATCAACCGCAAGGTGCTCGATGCCATGCTCGGCTTCGCGGCGGGCGTGATGATTGCCGCGAGCTTCTGGTCGCTCCTCGCTCCGGCGATTGAAATGTCCGAAGAGATGGGGGTGCCCTCTTGGCTTCCCGCGGTGGTTGGTTTTCTGCTCGGCGGGGTTTTTCTGCGCGGCATCGACTTTGTTCTTCCGCATCTGCATTTGGATAAACCGCTGGAAGAGGCCGAGGGCATTCCGACCACCTGGCGCCGCAGCGTTCTTTTGGTGTTAGCGATTACGCTCCACAATATTCCCGAGGGGCTTGCCGTGGGCGTCGCCTTTGGTGCGGTGGCCTACAACCTGCCCTCCGCTACCCTCGCGGGCGCCATCGCACTGGCGATCGGCATCGGCATCCAAAACTTCCCTGAAGGCGCGGCCGTTTCTGTGCCGCTCCGCCGCGAAGGTCTTTCGCGCCGTAAATGTTTCTGGTATGGCCAACTCTCGGGCGCGGTCGAACCGATTGCCGGGGTGATCGGCGCGGCCTCCGTACTGCTGATGCGCCCGATTCTCCCCTACGCGCTTTCCTTCGCGGCCGGCGCCATGATCTTCGTGGTCATTGAGGAGCTAATTCCCGAATCACAGGCGGAGAAAAATACCGACATCGCCACAATGGGCGCCATGCTCGGTTTCGCCGTCATGATGACGCTCGACGTCGCCCTCGGTTAATTTTAGTTTCCTTTTTCTTCTATATCGGGTAGTAACCAATACCTTTAAAGGTTTAATAGACTATATCGTGTAAACTGTTTATTTTATATTGGTTACACTAATTTTAATCTGTTATATATTAATACCTTTAAATGTATTTTGCAAAGGATGTTATATGAGCAAGCTGCGCCCAACTCTATGGCGAACCTGCCGGGTTCTTGCCAGCACAACCCGCCTGCGGCTCCTCTGGGCTCTCTTCCAAAATGACAATCTTCGGGTTTCGGCCCTGGCCCCCTTGGCGGGAATTTCCGAACAGAACGCCAGCAACCAGCTTCGAGCTCTCAACGCCCGCGGATTGATTACGCCCTACCGAAAAGGCTTAATGGTTTTTTATCGACCCGAACCCAATCTGGAGGTGGAACACGCGCAGACCTTGCTTGATGCGCTGCGTGAGTGTTGCGAAAAAAATATGCCTCTTCCGTCCGTTATCCGGCAGGCGACGGCCTTTACGCATATGCGCCGAATCGCCATTGTGAGGGCTTTGGCAGAAGGACCCGCGTCGGCGGGCGCTCTTCACGAAAAAACCGGCATTCCGGCGGGCTGTTTAGCTCACCACTTGAGAAAGCTGGAGGCGCGAGGTTTTGTCCGGCGCGGATATGGGGTCTATTATCAAAATTCCCCCGGAAACCCATTCGGTCGCGTACTAAAAAAGGTGGCCTGCTCCTAAGCTGGGTGGCCCGGGTGGCGCCTGTTTTCCAAGCCTTGGAACTTTCGAGCTCATTTTTTCCAACCAGTGGAAAAACAGAAGTTTCATTTTCTAATGAGGGGCGTATGTAAACCTCTTCATCATGAAAAACACACCTGACAACCTGACACCCAAAGACGTTCGCCGCGGACTCAACCTCAGTCTGATCTGCGGAACGCTGGGAATGATCTGGGTCGCCGTGGCCCTCACGATGCCCATGGCGCTTTATCTCGAAGCGCTCGGCGCAGGCGGGGTCGCAATTGGCCTGCTGACGATGCTTCCGCAGGTTGCGATGATTGTGCAAATCCCCTCCACTTTTTTTATTGAGCGACTGTCGCGCCGCAAAGGCATCTGTATTGGAGCGGCGTTGCTCTCACGCGCCGTTTCAATCTCCCAATCCTCGGAAGAGCGCTCTTTATGGAAATAGACAAAGCGGCAGATTTCGTGCGCGGTGCGGTAGCCGAACTCTGCGCCCGCCTCTTTCAGCTCGGGGAAGAATTTCATCAGTACGTCGGAGACCTGCGTACGAACGGCTTCGTCCAGCGGAACATCCTTCTGCGATGCTGCGGAAACAAACGCCTTGGCGTATTGCGCGCCCCGCCCGGCAATTGAATCCTTAAAACGAAAAAACAGGGGTAAAAAATGGCTTTAAGGAAATTGGCCGGCCTGCGCCGCGCTTCTTTTTGAGCAGGCGACTCGCCGCGCGCAAACTGAATTTAGCGTCTCTGGTGAAGCCTAGAAAATAGCCAAACAGCTGATTCAGCGCGAACAAACCGTCGGACTCTCGTTCTGGCTACTTGCCGAGCTGGAACAGTCCAAAAACGACGCCCTCCGCCCCATCGAAGTGCTCCTTGGCCTCTACGTGCTCAGCCGCTGGCCCGCCTAGGCCCTGCTTTTCCACGAGCTGGAAGGTTTGCGCAATTCAACATTTTTACCTAGACTGGCTGGCCTCAACAAAAAAGGGGGATCCATGAAAGTACATTTTCGTTTTGCACTACTTCTTCTTCTCGCCGCCGGCCTCGCGGGCTGCGGCACCACCAAGGTAGATCGCGTAGCGGTCGACAAAGTCATCGACTTAAGTGGTCAATGGAATGATACCGATTCGCGCTTGGTTGCCGAGCAGATGATCGAAGATGTCTTTGCCCATCCTTGGGCGGGTGACTATTTTGCGCGAACAGGAAAAAAGCCGGTGGTGATTGTCGGCACCATTCGCAACATGAGTTCCGAGCACCTCGAAACAGGAATTTTCGCAAAAGATGTTGAGCGCGAGTTGGTCAATAGCGGCAACGTAAAATTTGTAGCCAACGCCTATGAGCGGCAAGAACTCCGGCAGGAGCGGCAAGAACAACAGCAATTCTCTACGGAAGAAACCGCCAAGCGCCTCGCCGCCGAAACTGGGGCCGATTATATGCTGAAGGGAAGCATCAAAACACAGATGGACTCCGAGGGTCGCAAGCAGGTGAAGTTTTATCAGACCGACCTCGAGCTGATTCATCTCGAGAGCAACGAGAAGGTTTGGATCGGCACCAAAAAAATCAAGAAGGTTGTGAAGAAGCCTCGGTTTAAAATTTAACTTTATGCGTCACGCAATTTTCATCTTTCTTCTTTCCGGCTTCGTCCTTCTCTCCGCCGGTTGCGGAACGCTCTGGACCCCTAAGGGACAGTACATCGGCGTGGACCGCATGCTGGCGCGCGGAGATTTTTCCGCCGTTAAAACACAAATCGAAAACGGGCGGACGCATTATTATCCACCCAAGGACCGGGCGCTGTACTACCTCGATCTCGGACTGCTTCAGCATTATCTTGGGGAGTACGACGCCAGCAATTTTTCTCTCGAAGAGGCGGAGCGAGCCATGGAGGCCGCATTTGTGAAAAGTGTTTCGCGCGGCGCGGCGGCGCTGCTGCTCAACGATAATCTGCTCCCCTATGCGGGCGAGGATTACGAAACCGTTTATGTGCATGTCTTCAAAGCGCTCAACTATCTTGCCCTGGATCGGTTTGACGCGGCCTTCGTGGAAATCCGCCGCATCGACGAAAAGCTCAAGGGGCTCGAAGACCGCTATTGGAAGGTCGCACAAAAGTACGACGAAGCCAGCGAAATGAATGAGCCGTTCCGCGTCGGCAAAAACCGTTTCCAAAACTCCGCACTGGGCCGCTGGCTGAGCCTGCTGATTTACCGCGCGGAGGGACGGCTCGACGAGGCGACGATCGATCTAAAAAAGATCGGCCTCGCGCGCGCACTTCAGCCCGATTTATACGATTTCCGCGCCCCGGATCTTTCGCGCGCGCTCAAACCGCCCGATACCGGGTTGGTAAAAGTTTCTTTTCTTGGGCTGACCGGGCAAGCCCCGGAAAAACGAGCGGACACGTTCTGGATCCACACGCAATTCAACCAACTATTTATCGCCACCTCCCGGAAACAAGTCTATGGCGGCCAACGGTTCGGGGGAGCAGGTGTCATCGGGTGGCCCGGCCTGGACCCCGGCTACACATTTAAGTTTCAGCTGCCCCGCTTGAAAAAACACGGTACGCACGTGCGGGCCATTGAGCTACAAATCGATGGTCAGCGCGGACCGCGCCTCGAACCGCTCGAGAGTCTGGAAAACTCTGCGGAAGGCGCATTTGAAATTCAAAAGCCCCTCACGCATCTCAAAACCATTTCACGAACCGTCACCAAGGGGGTTGCGGCGGCGCAGGCACAACGGGTGGCGGAAGAAAGGTGGGGCGAAGAAAACGGATGGATCGCCGGGCTGCTCGCGGGCGCAGGCTTTAGCCTAAGCGAAAATGCCGACCTGAGAATTTCACGTTTTTTTCCGGCGCAGGCTCATATTGCAGAGGTCGAGCTCTCGCCCGGCCCCCATCATATCGAAATGACCTACTACGGCGCCAACGGAACGGTTCTTTACACAGATGTGCTAGGCACGGTAGACGTCCACAAGGACGGTCTGAATCTGGTTGAGTCATTTTATCTGAATTAGGAATTCGGGGGATGAGATACGAAAAGCTCTTTGCTGTTTTGTTTCTGGCGGGCTTGCGTCGACGCCAAAGGAATAGCCCGCGGAGTCGGCCTATCCGGACGCGCAGTCTCTGACAGCACTTGGCGCGGGCGACTCGCGCCGCCCCATCGAAGTACTCCTTGGCCTCTACGTCCTCAGCTGCTGGCCCGCCAAAAAATAGTTTCCAACCCGTGGAACTATTTTTCCTGCGCGGCGATTGCGCGACCCGCTTCAGCAACGTCACCAAGCCGTTCGATAATCGGCAGGCTTTGTGTGCAGGCCTTCTCGCAGGCGCCACAGGCAGTACACGCTTCGGCGGTGGCGGGCATCAGCCCCCAGTGCAATTTTAGACGTCCATGGATGTGCTCCGGGTCCGGGCCCTGAAGGATTCGCATATTATAAGCATCCATCAGGCGCGGAATCTCAAGCCCTTCCGGGCACGGCATGCAATAGCCGCACCCCGTGCAAAGGCCTTCAAATTTTTCTGCAATCTGCACCTTCATTGCGTCCCGATGCTCGGGCGATAACGACGTAAAGTTTTCAACGGCGGCGACCGCCTGATCGATTTCTTTTGTCGTGGCAAAGCCGACCAGCGCACAGGTGACTGCCGGGTGTGAAAGGATAAACCGCAGGGCTGCGGAAACCACGTCGGGGTCGTTTTCGCTTCGTATGAAGTCGAAGCGTTCTGCGTGTTGTGGAATCAGCCCGCCCGCCAGAGGGTTCATGGTGACCACGCCGATGCCGTGCCGCCCCGCGCTATTGACCACCTGTTCACGAAACGGAAACTGAATCGCGTTGTAACCCAGCGTAACGCCGGCAAAAACCTCTTCGTCGAAAACGTCCTCCGCCTCTTCGCGCGTCATATGGGTGGAAAAAACAATGTTTTCTACGAGCCCCTCATCGCGCGCCTTGCGCAATACCTCAAGGACTCCACCTTTCTTGCGCGCTTCCCATTCCTCCGCGGATTTAAGCCCCCAGACATTCATGAAGTCGATTTTGTCGACGTTCAGCTTTTGCAGCGAGTCTTCGATTGAGGCGCGTAGTTTTTCGCCGTCGGACTCCCCGCATTTGGTGGAAACATAAAATGAATCTCGTGGCAGTTGCTTAAAGGCGTGTCCAAAAATCTCCTGACTTTTGTCTTCGCAATAAAAGGGCGCCGTATCGAAATAGGTGATGCCTTTTTCGTGAGCGTAGAGAAGAAGCTCTGCACTTTTTTCGATATCATCGGGCTCGAGGAATCGCATGCCTCCAAAACCAATCGCTGAAATCTTTTTGCCGGTCTGTCCGTAGCTTCGATAGATCATATTTTTCTCCTAGAGCGATAAAAGTTCCTGGACGTCATTCCAAGAGAGAGCCTGGGTGAAGTCGCCACTTTGTTTTTCGAGGGTGGCGTCAATGACGCTCTTTTTGCGCTGCTGCATGGCGAGGACTTTTTCTTCGACCGAGTTTTTGGTGATGAGCTTCACGCTGTAGACGGTGTTTTTCTGTCCGATTCGATGGGCACGGTCGGTTGCCTGATCTTCGACGGCAGGGTTCCACCACGGGTCGTAGTGGATGACCATGTCGGCTCCGGTCAGGTTGAGACCGGATCCGCCTGCCTTCAAACTGATCAGAAAAATGGGGATCGAACGGTCGGTATTAAATTCTTTAACCATGGCTTGCCGGTTTTTGGTGGCGCCATCGAGGTAGCAATATTTCAGGCCGCGCTCTTCCAGTTCGCTTCGCAGGATGCCAAGCATCGAGGTGAACTGGCTGAATACGAGGATGCGGTGACGGGCGTCGAGCGCTTCATCGACGAGCTCGAAGAAGAGTTCCATTTTGGCGGAGGGAAATTCGCTTTTCAGGTTGGGCAGTTTGAGCAGGTCTAGATGACAGCAGGTCTGACGCAGACGTAGCAGCGTTTTGAGAATCTGCATGCGCGATTTGTTGAAGCCCTGCGAATCGACCATGTCGCTGATCTTACGTTTGGCATTTTCGAGCAGCTCTTTGTAGACCATGTGCTGGTCTTTGCTGAGCGAACAGTGTGCGATGCGCTGGATTTTGTCGGGAAGGTCTTTTGCGACATCTTTTTTGAGGCGACGCAAGAGGAAGGGGTGCAATTTACGCCGCAGTTTCATTTGTGCGAGATCGGCATCGGGGCCGCCCAGGCCGATCGGCAGTTCGTAATGCTCGCGGAAAACTTTATGGTTGCTGAGATAGCCGGGCATCAGGAAATCCATGATCGACCAGAGGTCGGCGACGCTGTTTTCGATGGGCGTTCCGGTGAGCACCACTTTGTGAGTCGACTTGATTTTTTTGACGGCTTTCGCATTTTGGGTGGAACGGTTTTTGATGTGCTGGGCTTCATCGAGTACGGCGATGGCGAAGTCGTGCTCTAAATACCGGTCCAGGTCGCGGCGGATCAGTGCATAGGAGGTGATGACCAAATCGCTCTCCGCCACTTTGTCCCAATGATCGTGGCGGTCGGCACCGTGCAAGCGGAGCACGCGCAGGTTGGGCGTGAATTTTTCGGCCTCTTCGCCCCAGTTGTCGACCAAGCTGGTTGGGCAAACGATGAGCGAGGGCTTCCCCCGCGCACTTTCGTTGTGCCGCTCGAGTTGAAGCCACACGAGCGTTTGGATGGTTTTTCCCAGTCCCATTTCGTCGGCCAGAATTCCGGAGAACCCGCTTCGCTCAAGAAAACGAAGCCAATAGACCCCCTCCTTCTGATAGGAGCGCAGGGTTTTTTCGAGCGTTTCACCGAGCGGTTCGACTTCAATTTTTTCCGCGCGGTTTTGTGCCTGCGCTTTTTTCATCCAATCGGGAGAGACCTCTACATCGACGCCATCGAGCGCCCCGAGGGAGGATTGCACGTAGGCGGCATAAATATCGTTCATCCGGAAGGTTCCGGCTTCGGTGCCGCCGCCAAAGGCGCAGTCGTTGAAAACCTCGCGCGCGGTTTCGATGGCATCGATATCCAGCAGGATGGTGTTTCCGTTTTTCTCGACGAAGGCCTCGCCCATATTCAGCGCACGCTGAATTTCGGCCGAGCTTAAGCTCTGTCCGCTGGTGTTTTCATATTCGTAGCCGACTTCGAAAAAGCCTTCCGAAGAAGATTCATTGATATGAATGACCGGCGTGATGAAATCGACATCGTCCATGAAGGGTGCAACACGCCCCTCGAGCTCGACACGCCAGCCGAGGCGACGAAGTTTGGGTACGCCGCTCCCCAGCACAGTGAGAACATCTCGTGGGCCAACGATTGAGGTGAGCAGATCGCCGCGATAGCCGCGGAAGCCGATGGGGGCGAGTTTTTCGAGCGCGGCTTTTTCTGCGTCCAGATTGCGGACGCGATAGGCGAGCAAGTCGTCGGGGTCCGGAATGGCAAAGTGCCCGGCTTTTTCCTCGCGACAGGCGCGGAGAACCACGTCGCCATATTCGGCGTACAATTTGGCGGCGAGCGAGGCACGACTTCCGCTAAGGACCAGCCGGAAGCGGGGGGTGGCCGGTTCCAGGCTGAAAAGATCGGGCGAAATGCGGGTTTCCACATGGATATTTCTTCCAAGGTTTGGAAACTCGTTTTCCATGAAGGCCGGAACGGCGGCGCGCGGAATTTTTATTGGTTTTTTGTAGATTTCGCGGAGCGGCCCGGGCAATAGCTGTTCGAGCTGCCTGAATTCTCCACGAAAGAAAACCCAACCGGTTCGGCCGCCCGCGATGAAAAGCGGATTTTCGTCCCGTTCATCGGCGTGAATGTGCATCGAGAGAACGAGTTCGCCGGTTTCTTGATCCAGCACCATGCGGATGTAGGTTCGAATCGTTCCATCCTCAACCTCGAGATGTCCCTCGCGACCGCCCTCAAAAATTGGTTTTTTCCGACAGAGACGCAGAAGGTTAATGAAGTCATCCGCCCCCATCTGCATCTTACCTTTGGCGGGGCCCTCCGAAATATCTTCGAGCACGAAAAGGATATTTTCATCGCGCGGGCTGAAGCCGAGTGGAATGTCTTTGGGCACCTCATTGATCGGAACGGTTTTCCCCTGATACTCAACGGCGCTGCGAAGGGTCACTTCGCCGCTTTCTATCGATTGCTCCCGCCAGCTTTGTTTGAGCGTGATGTGCAATACGGCGGGAATGGCGGACGGATGTTTTTCCGGAACGCGTTTCAAATAGTTAGATTCGTCGATTTTCTCGAGCCGCTCCGCGCGCTTCTTTTCTTTTTCGGCTTTTTCCGCGAGCCGCGGATCACCGTAACGCTTGATGACTTCCATTCCCATGGCGACCAAATGGCAGCAGATGAGGCCTTTGTCCTGATTATCGCGGCAGGGGCAGAGATTTTCGACGAGTCCGTCGTCGAGGACCTCGAATTTGGAGCGCATCCCGCGAATACCGACGGCGAGCTGGCCGGTAACAAACGGATGCTCGTACGTGACTTTTTCGACGACCCCACGCTCAAAAAGCATTCGGCCGTCGCGAAAGGCCTTCCAGCCCGCCCAGTCTTTCAAAATTTTATGTGTAAACGGTACTGCCATGATTTTCTCTTGGAATACTGGAATAAGGGAATATTGGATTATTGAGCCTGGAAACGAGCTCTCCGGTTCCCATCAATCAATCCTCTACTCCTCCACCCCGCACTCTTTTGGAGCGTGAAACAAAAGCTAACCATTGTTTCCAATGCTTGGAAAATTGCGAGATTTTTTTTCCAAGGTTTGGAAGAAACTGCGTTGCGGCTTGCTGTTTTTTCCTATGCGTAACAACTCGGGGGTGGACCAAGGGGGGGGGGATAACGACGGAAAACGTCACGATCGTGACGCTTTCCGTAGGTTTAAATATTATCCTTCAAAGGGAAAGCGGTGTTGGGTGAGGCCCTGCTCGTCGCGGATGGCGATGAGTTGTTTTTGGAGGACGTCGTTGATGGGCGCGCCTTTTCCGTCGCGCTCAATGCCTGCGAGGTGTTCTTTTTCGCCGCAGGTGTAGATGCGGTCGGCGTCGGGCGCCTTTTGTGAGTTGCGCAAGGCGCGTAGAATGTCGCCGGACGTTTTTTTGAATTCCTCCACATCGCAGAAGTGGTCGATGTCGATGGCCATGAAAAAGTGACCGAGTGAATAGGGGCGAGGTTCGCCCTCTTCGGTGAGTCCGCTGAGCTGTTTCAAAAAGGAGCCTTGCTGCAGGGCGGAGGAAAGGAGTTCGACGACGGTGGCAAAGCCGTAGCCTTTGTGTCCGCCGGTTTCTTCGCTGATGCCGCCGATGGGGGCCAGCGCGGCTTGGCCTGCGACGAGGTCTTTGAGAATTTGTACGGAATCGGTTTTGGTTTTTCCTTCGCGGTCGATGATGAGCCCCGCTGGGCAGTCCACCCCTTCGCGCTCGTATTGTTCAATTTTTCCGCGCTGGATGATGGAGGTGGCGTAGTCGTTGGTGAAGGGAAAGCCTTCGTCGGTGGGCATGCCGAAGACGAGCGGGTTGGTGCCGAGCATGTTTTCGACGCCGTGGGTGGGGGCAATGGAGGGGCGCGCGTTGGTTCCGGTGAGGCCGATCATTCCCTCGTCGCAGGCCATCATGGGATAGTACGCAGCAAATCCGTAGTGGGTGGAGTTACGGGCGACAACCATTCCCAGACCATAGGTGCGGGCTTTTTCAATGGCCATTTCCATGCAGCGCTTGCCAATGACCATGCCCATCCCATGGTGCCCATCGACGACGGCGGTGGCACCTTTATCGCGGATGATTTCAACCTTGGTGACGGGCTCCTGTATTTTTTGCTGAACGATGCGGTCGTAGTAGATGGGTTTGAGCCGCCCGACGCCGTGGGAGTCGATTCCCCGTTTGTCGGAGTTGATCAGTACATCCGCACAAACTTGCGCGTCTTTTTCTGGAACGCCGATCGATTGGAATACATCGACCATGAATTTTTCAAGTTGCTCAAACGAGATCCAGACAGGCTTTTTCATTGGCCATTTCCTTCGATAACAGATTTTAAAATATTCTCGAAACGATGGAGTCCTATTTCGAGGGGGTGTGTTTTTTCAACCAGGATGCGGGCGCTGCGCGCCATGCGGGCGCCCAGTGCGTGATCGGTTAAAAGCCATTCGATATTTCGAGTGAAGAGTTCAGGGGTATCCGCGATTAGACAATTAACTCCGTTTAGCGCTTCAATGCCCTCCATTCCAAGGGAGGTGGAAACAATGGGAAGGCCCGCAGCCATCGCTTCGAGTACTTTAGTTCGAATGCCGGAACCGAGACGCACCGGAGAAACCATCACGCGAGCGCGATTTCGATAGGGGCGAAGGTCTTTTACCTTCCCCGTGATGATGATGCGGCGTTCTCTGGAAAGAATGCGTCTGATCCTTCGACTGGGTTCAGCGCCTACAATATAAAATTTTATCTTAGGATGATTTTTAATGAGTTGGGGCCAAACGTTTTTATAAAACCATTCCACCCCGTCTTCATTCGCAGGATCTTTCATATAGCCGGTCATCAAAACAATCGGCTCTTTGGGAACAGAAGGGCTTTCTTGAATATATTTGATGTCCACCCCGGAAGACGCCACAGAAATAGATAGATCGGGTGCATAATACTGCATGGTGAAGCGGTCCTGCGGAGTAAGAACCAGGGTTCGATCGGCGCTTCGATACATTTCAAATTCGTATTTTTCAAGTCCGCGAATTTGCGGAAGGCTTTTCAGATACAACCTACTTTTCACCCCTCTTAGTTCTGTGTATTTTTCGTACGAAGCGGTGACGCAACGATGACAGGAAATAAACGTATGAGTTGCGGGAAGATATGGGTTTTTATGAAGGTATTGTCCCATCTCTGAAAATTCAGCGATGACCCCTTCATACTTATTTTCTTCAACCATCTCCCCTACTTTTTTCATCATTTTTTTGGAATAACTTTTCCAAAAAACCGCCGGACGGCTCCATGCCAAATAATCATGAAGAGCACGGATCACGATGTTCCGGTTGGGATGCGGAATGGTTTCTAGTTCTGTTAACAGCGGGCGAAGAGAATCGTATTTTTCTTGGGTTTCATCCGTAGTAAACGTGAGTAGCCCGACTTGATGCCCTGCTTTTTGTAAGTGGTGTATGCGCTGATAGATGATGCGGTTTCCCCCAACAACTTCGGAATGGGGGAGTTTATTACACAGAAACAGTATCTTCATGATGCTTATTGTTTCAGGTTATTTTCTGCATGAGTTCTATGAACTCTTCGGGCGTGTAATCATTTAATACGCGATTAGAAGATTGGATGGCTTGATCAATTTTACTGCATATTTTCTGCAGCGCGTGATGAGATGAGTTGGATCCCATCAGAATTTGATAATTTTTAGACTGGGTGATTCGTATCTGTTCATCTTTATGATCAAACCCAACCCCCAATAATCCAACTACCCGACGTTGACCGGTCTTTCTCATTATTTTTATCTATTCCCTCTTGCACAAAACCTAAATCTCTGGCTTATTCCCTGTCCTTCTGCCCGATGGTGTAACGGTAGCACAGCAGACTCTGAATCTGCTTGTCTAGGTTCAAATCCTAGTCGGGCAACCAACTTTTCTTTTACGTCACCCGAATAGGCATTAGTACGTACAAGAAGGGTACGTTGGTTTTAATGACTCCCGGGCTCAGCTCATCAGAGAGTTCAAAAAATATTTCATCGGAATCTAAATGGCGAAGCGGTGCAATTAAAAATCCCGGATTGAAGGCAATTGAAATTTCTTTTCCTTCATATTTTACAGGAATAGTTTCTCGAGCTTCGCCAATTTCCGGGCTGTTGGTAACCAGTTCGAGTTTGTTTTTTCCGAACGTTAAACGAACAGACGCTGTTTGATCATCCGTTAATAAAGCCACGCGGCGGGCCGCGAGTAATAAGGTTTCTCTATCAATGGCTACCCGCTCTTCACACTGAGCTGGAATCACTTGTTTGAAGTTGGGATAGGTTCCCTCAATCAGTTTTGAAATAATCAAAATCTGATCAAAATCAAACGCAACCTGCGTATCGGAAACACGAATTCGAAGGATGCCTTCTTCTCCGAGAGTTTTAATCAATTCGTTAATTGTTTTGGAGGGAACAACGAGATCGACCTGAGCCTCTTCTGAAAATTCCACTTCCTGCTCAACCAGCGCCAATCGGCGGCCGTCGGTCGCAACAGCGGTTAGTTTTTCATCTTTAAAACTCAGGAGGGCTCCGTTGAGAATATAGCGGGTCTCATCCGAAGAACTGGCGTAGATGACCTTCTGCAACATTTGTTTGAAAATGTTCTGATCGATTGTGTAAACAGAGCTTTCTTCAAACTCAGGGAGGGGAGGAAATTCTTCTTCTGACAGACCCACTAGTTTGAAAAAGGAGGGACCGCAACGAATGGTGGCAACATCCTTTGCATCCACTTCGATTTCCACCCGTCCATCCGGAAGCTCGCGACAAATGCTGAAAAAGCGACGAGCCGGTAGTGTGGTTCCCCCCGCCTCTGAAATGTCAGCCGGGGCACTTGTTTTGACACAAACTTCCATATCCGTGGTTGTGAGTGAAATTCTTTCTCCCTCCGCTTTGAGTAAAACGTTCGAGAGAATGGGAAGAGTACTTCGTTGCCCAACGATTGATTGGACGTTTTGAAGTGCTTCAAGCAACACAGATTTTTCGATTATTAATTTCATTAACAGCTCCCTAGAATAGATAGGTATATATATTTAATTAAAAAGTACTATTATTAGTACTGTAAATAAGTGGCTTTGTCAGCCCTAAATTTTGTCTAACCCCATCAAAATAACCCACTTAGCTCCTGTGTATATCTCTTTTGAGAAAAGTTTATAAATCCACATCATTTTCAGTAACTCAAAGTTATCTTTTTTATAACCACATTATCAACAGGGTTGTACCCAACTTATTCAAAAGGAAGAAACGCTCGTTTGAGATTGGTGACTGACCCGCTGCCGCAAAATAGAAAGGGTCTGACGGAGCTTCAAATCTTCAGTTTGACGTCTTTCAACAGACTGACACGCATGAACAATGGTTGCGTGGTTTCGGTTAAATCCTTCGCCAATGACAGGGAAGGACAGGTCTGTCATCGTGCGGGACAGATACATAGCCACCTGTCGAGGCCAGGCAATGTTTTGAGGTCTCTTGCGCCCTACAATATCTCCAACCCTCAGCTCAAAGTGTTCCGCGACAATTTTCTGAATACCTTCAACGCTGATCGCATGCTTTTTTTCCTGATCCAGTGTATCTCGCAAGAGGTATTCTAGTTTGGCGCGATCCATATCTTGCCCCGTTAACGAAACATAAGAGGCCACCCGAATGAGCGCACCCTCGAGTCGCCGGACATTTGAAGAAATGCGTTCTGCAATATAGAAAAGGAGGTTGGGATCGATCGAAAGGTTGAGCTGATCACATTTTTTACGAAGAATAGCCACGCGGGTTTCCATATCCGGACTTTCGAGCTCAACCACTAAGCCCCACTCAAAGCGAGAAACCAAACGAGGAGCTAGACCAGACAATTCGCCCGCCGGACGATCTGAGGTCATCACAATTTGTTTATGATTTTCAAAAATGGCGTTGAACGTGTGAAAGAACTCTTCTTGAAGGCTATTTTTTCCTGCCAAAAAATGAATATCATCAATCAGCAGCGCATCAACCGTTCTGTATTTTTTACGGAATTTCACCAGCGTTTTGGTTTGTAGCGCCTCGATGTATTCATTCATGAACGCTTCGCTGGTGGTATAGCAGACTTTTCCGCGGGATTTTTTAGAAAGAATAAAGCCACCGATAGCCTGCATCAAATGGGTTTTACCCAGCCCGACACCCCCATGAATAAAAAGAGGATTATATGCCCGCGAGGGTGACTGCGCGGATGCCATGGCCGCGGCGTGTGCAAACTGATTGGCCGGGCCAACCACAAACGCATCGAACGTATAATTTTTATTAAGGTTGGTTTTAACTTCTTTAGCACGCTTTTTGGGAACAAAAGGAAGAGACGGTTCTTTTTTAGCACCCCCGCCGTCGGATTCAGAAATCAGGCTGTAGTCAACCGTCAGTTCGACGTCCATTTTTTGACCGGAAACAACCGCTAGGGCATTTTTAATCAGCGGAATATAATTATCCACGAGCCAGGAAAGGTAGAAATCGTTACCGACCACGAGGACGGCTTTGTCCTCTTCGATCTTTTTACACTGGATTACCGCGATCCATTTCTCGAAACTCTCCGGAGAAAGTGTTTTTTGGAGGTGGAGAGAAGCCTCTTCCCAAAGCCTATTTTTATCTTTGTTCATTTGGGCCTAAATCTTCAGTATAAAAATAATTAACAATTTTGAGGGAGTTAGGAACAGGTTATCAACAACCACTACCCCCTCCGCATTCGCGACAAGAGGAAGCTAATAAATGCAGGCACACTCCGACAAGGGGAAATCTGAAAGCGGGCTCAAAAAAAAGATCAAACACAACATGTAGACCGAGAGAATCCAAATAGCACAAAATAACGCCGAAAAAGTAAGGACAAAAAACTCACAAAAAATACTCATTTAGCGTAAAAGGTTTCAAAACAAAGCGTTAACAACTATGAAGAAAAAACGGACCCCCCTTGTACTTATCCAAAGCTCACAAACGGCCGCAAACCTGCAATATATTTGCGGAACCCAACTGCCTGAAACTGCGGTACTTATCAAAAAGTTCCACAACTCAACATTGGTCGTTTCGGAGATGGAAACCAACCGAATGCGAAGAAATGTAAAAGAAAGCATCTCGGTCGTACACCCGGAAAAAATTGGATCCACCTGGAAAAAAGGTCCTGCGGACTGGGTTTCAAAAATTATTTCCGGCAAAAAAATTCGTGTTACGCCCGACTTTCCCATCGCGCTGGCGGAAAAATTGAGAGGCAAAGGGTTTAACCTGATCATAGCCAAAGAGGAGGTTTGTCCGCGCCGCGAGATCAAAACCGACGCTGAAACCAAAGCCATTCAGCAATCCCAGCGCGCGGCGGTTGCTGCCATGAAAGCCGCCATCGCGCAAATTGCTTCTGCAAAAATCGGGCGCGATCAAATTTTACGACACGGAAAAACCACCCTCACCTCTGAAGTGGTTCGTGCCACCATCGGCCACACCCTGCTCGACAATGATTGCATCGCCGAAGAAACCATCGTCTCTTGCGGCCCCGCCTCCGCCGATCCGCACGAGCGAGGCGAAGGCCCCCTTCGCGCCAGCGAACCCATCGTCATCGACATTTTTCCAAGGTCTGGGAAAAGTGGCTACTGGGGCGATATCACCCGTACCGTCTGCCGCGGCCCGGCATCTGCCGAACTCAAAAAACAGTACAACGCCGTCAAAGCCGCGCAAGCCGCCCAGCTAAAAAAGGCAAAGGCAGGGGTTTGGGCAGACACCATTCATAAAACAGGCGCCGACCTCATGGAGGCCCGCGGATTCAAAACCGAAACCATTAATGATGTCCCGCAGGGGTTTATTCATGGAACCGGCCACGGCGTTGGGCTTGAAATTCATGAAGCGCCGCGTGTTTCATCTGCGACTCATCAAAAACTGCGCGCGGGCCACATCATCACCATCGAGCCCGGCCTCTACTATTCAGAAATCGGCGGCGTGCGGATTGAAGACACCATCCTCGTCACCAAAGACGGATACAAAATGCTCGCCCCCTGCCCGAAGAAGCTCGAGATCTGAAATAAAGTAGAACGAGCGTCTCGCTCGTTTCCCGCCATAGCCGACGAAAATCAGCAATCAGCAATCTAAATTTCTCTCACAATATCGGCGCCGAGCGCGCGGAGGCGTTCGTCGATCGCTTCGTAGCCGCGGTCGATGACGTGCGCGTTTTCGATGATGCTCTCGCCGTCGGCGCAGCAGGCCGCAATCAGCATCGCCATGCCCGCGCGAATGTCGGGACTGCTCAGGCGCGCGCCGTGTAGCTTGGACGCTCCGTTCACGACAACCCGATGCGGGTCGCACTGAATAATGTTCGCGCCCATCGCCATCAGGTTGTCGACGAAATACATGCGGCTCTCGAACAGCTTTTCAAAAAAGAGCATTTGGCCCTGCGTCTGGGTTGCCAGCACAATCATCACGCTCATGAGGTCGGACGGGAATGCCGGCCAAATACCGTCCTCGATTTTCGGCGTAAAGTTTCCAAGGTCTGGAAGGGTCGTACGACCCACTTCTTTTTCCATGTTTAAAACACCGTCAGCAACGGTCCACCGTACACCGAGTTTTTCAAAACCCTTCTGAAGGACGCTCAGTGTCAGAGAATCTCCGGGACAATCGATTTCAAGTGCGCCGCCTGTCACCGCCGCGGCGGCGAGAAAGCTGCCGGTTTCAATATAGTCGGGCGCGACGGTGTGTTCGGCTCCGCCGAGCGTTGCGACGCCTTGCACATGAAGCCGGTTGGTTCCGATGCCGGAGATTTCCGCGCCCATTTTTACCAGTAGGTTGGCGAGATCCTGCACGTGCGGTTCGCAGGCGGCGTTGAAGATGACGGTTTCGCCTTCGGCGAGCACGGCGGCCATCAGTATGTTTTCGGTGGCGGTCACGCTGGCTTCGTCGAGCACCAGGCTGGCAGCTTGAAGCTTCACCCGTTTGAATTCATAAGGCACGGATTCAGAAATAGAAATTCCAAGTGCACGCAGGCCGTAAAAATGGGTGTCGAGTCGGCGCCGGCCGATCACATCGCCGCCGGGCGAGTGAATCAGCGCCGAGCCGTGTTTGGCCGCGAGCGGCCCAGCCAGCAAAATGGAGGCGCGGACGTGGCGACAGAGTTCTGCGTCGAGCTCCGTGGTTTTTAGACCTGCCGCACAGAGCGTGACGCATCCGCCCTTTTTATCAACGGATACGCCGAGCGTTTCGAGCAACTCTAGCATCACGCGGACATCTCGAATGTCTGGAACGTTGCTCAGCGCAATCGGCTGATCGGTCAAAACCGATGCCGCGAGCATTGGAAGCACTGCGTTTTTGTTGCCGCGCGGCGAAAATTTTCCGCCAATCTCGTTCCCGCCTTGAATAATAAACTTTGCCATGGAGCAGACAGTATCCAGTTTTGTGATGCTATGCAATGCGAAGAGGTGCTTGGTCAGCAATTCTCAATATGGAAATGATCCGCTTAAAAGCGGGACTACGAACCCTGAAAACCGTGGAAAAGGTTTGTAGTTCCGGCTTTAGCCGGTTTGGAGAGATCAATGTAAAGCCGCCCATAACAATCGGCTCACTCGGAGTGTTCGCCCTACCTTTTGGGCGCGGCAGAGTTTCAAATTATTCTGTCCTAAATTATTCTGATCATTAAACTCTCTGACATGAAACGCGTACTTTTATCTTTATTTTTAGCCGCCGCGGTTTGGGCCGAAGAGCCCCGTGGTGAGCCTGTCGAATCCATGCCGCCTGCGCCGCAGATTTTGGCCGCCGCTCGCGCGCAGCTCCCCCCGCACCCGGTTCATATGACCGGCGTCCTGAAGCAGTGGACCGCGAACGGATTTATGAAGAAGGCGCTGGATGTGGAGATGGAGCTCGATTGGCGCGCCGAGCCGCCGAGTGCGAAGTATCGAATTTCTGATGAGGCAGGAGATGTTTTCCAAACCTTGGAAATTTCCTGGAAAAACGGCCGGCCGGATTATTTATTTTCTCAAAACGGAGAAAAAGGCGGCTTTGATCCACACGCTGAAATCGAAAATATGGGCCTGACATGGTCCGACCTGAGCTTTTCCTTTCTTTGGAGTCAGGATGCTCAAACGCTGGGAATAGAAAAGAAGTTCGGTAAGGAGCGGTTCAGAATATCTGTACCCCGCCCGGAAAACCGGTCGTTACGCCTTTGGGTGGAAAAAGAGACCGGTCGGTTGGTGAAGGCAGAAGAGGTTGATGCTGCCGGCAACCGGCAGAAAATCATCAAAGTGGTCAGCGTGAAAGAGTTCGACGGGCTGTGGATGGTAAAAGACCTCGACATTATCTGGCTCGAACGGGGCGGGCGAACGAGTCTTCGGATAGATAGTGTCGACGCCAGAAACTAAAAATTGCGGATTCCGGCTTGCAAAGGATTTTGGAATTGGCATATTAGCCAACCTTCTGACGCGGGTGTAGCTCAGTGGTAGAGCGTCACGTTGCCAACGTGACTGTCGTCGGTTCGAATCCGATCACCCGCTCCATTCATCACAACGGATTCTCGCTGTTCCTTTTCCCACGCTCCTCTCCGACGGTGAAAATGATTTTGCCGTTCATGATTTTGTAAACCCTCTTTGTCTGGTAAGAAACGTTCTGATGATCACGCAGGAAAAATGGGAAAAGCTACACGAGCGGATGGAGTTGCTGAAAATCAGCGAGGCCGATCTGTCCGAACGGTTTATCCGCGCCTCCGGCTCGGGCGGGCAAAAAGTAAACAAAACCTCCTCCTGCGTTCATTTGATCCATAAGTCCTCCGGACTGGAAATTAAATGCAAACAATCCCGCCTGCAGGGCTCTAACCGCTACTTCGCCCGGCGCGACCTTTGCGATAAGCTCGAGGGGAAAATTCTCGGCATCAAAAGCAAGAAACAGCAGGAGCGGGAAAAAATCCGTCGCCAGAAGCGCCGCCGCTCCCGCCGCGCCAAAAACAAAATGCTCGATGAGAAGAATAAACAGTCACAAAAAAAAGCCCTGCGCCGACCTGTGAAGGGGGAATGATCCTCACAAATCTACTCACGATCGTGAGTAAATTCGTGACTTATTGAAATGAAAATGAAAACAGAAGAAAAACTCCAGAAGCTAAATGATATCTTCCACGCCTTGGAAAAAGTGGTGGTGGCTTTCTCCGGCGGCGTCGACAGCACCTTTCTTTTAGCCGCCGCGGTGCGCGCACTCGGCGCGGAAAATGTGGTCGCGGCCACCGCGATTTCGGCCACGCTAGCGGAAGAGGAAAAAGCCGAGGCGGTTGCGCTCGGAAAAGCTCTTGGTGTGGAGCACGCCCTACTCGAAACCGATGAATTTGAAGATCCGGCATTCACCGCTAATGATCCGTTGCGCTGCTACTATTGCAAAAAAATCCGTTTTCAGTCGTTGGTTAATTGGGCGGCAGAGCGCGGCAGCCACTGGATTGTTGAGGGGAGCAACGTGGATGACGCCGGTGACTATCGCCCCGGGGCCCGTGCCGTTGCAGAACTCGATGCGGTGCGCAGTCCATTAAAAGAATCCGACCTTACCAAGGCCGAGATTCGCGAGGTTTCTAAACAGTGGAACCTGCCGACGTGGGAAAAGTTGAGCGAGGCGTGTTTGGCGACGCGCGTGGAATATGGCCTGGAAATCAATCCGGAACGCCTTCAACAGTTGGAAGAGGCGGAAAAAGTCATTCGACCATTTTGCACAGGACAGCTTCGTGTTCGGCATCACGGCACGCTGGCGCGCATTGAAGTGGAGCCGGAGTATATTTCAAAACTCGCCGAACCGGAAACCGCCGCTACAATCGACGCCAAGCTAAAGGAGCTCGGGTTCGACCACGTGGCGCTCGACCTGTCCGGCTATAAAATGGGCAGCATGAATAAGGGTTTAGAAAACTAAACGCAAAGAAACAAAGGGCGCAGAGTTTCGCAAAGGAAACCATTTTAATTTCTCTGCGAGGCTTAGCCGTCTTCGCGCGGAAGGATTATACCGAATGAGTATTAACGGATTTGATGAATTAGGATTTGCGAAAATCGATAACCACCGTGCGGAGCGGCGGGGATTTCCCGAGGCAATTTTCTGCGAAGGAAAAACGCCGGAGCAGGTCGCGCAGATCGTTCAGAAAATGAACGAGGGCGACCGCAATATTTTGGCAACGCGCGCCAACGCCGAAACCTTTGAGGCGGTCCAGAAACTTGTACCCGAAGCGGAGTATCACAAAGACGTCCGGCTGATTGTTGTGCGCAAAGAGGAACTCACCCCAGATCCCGACCGGTTTATTTTAGTGATGACCGCCGGAACCAGCGATATCCCCGTCGCGGAAGAAGCCGCGATCACCGCCGAGCTGATGGGCCATCGCGTCGAGCGCGTTTTCGATGTCGGGGTTGCGGGCATCCATCGCCTGTTCGCCCAGCAGGAAAAAGTCATCTCCGCAAATGTTCTCGTGGTTGCCGCGGGCATGGAGGGCGCACTCGCCAGCGTGGTTGGGGGTTTGGTTTCCAAACCGGTAATCGCCCTGCCGACCAGCATAGGCTACGGCGCGAGCTTCGGCGGAGTCGCCGCCCTGCTCGGCATGCTCAACAGTTGTGCAGCCGGCGTCTCTGTGGTGAATATTGATAACGGTTTCGGCGCGGGCCGCCTCGCCGGCATGATGAATTCAATGAGATAGGAAGAATGGAATATTGGATTAAAGGAGTATTGGAATAATGGAAAAGAACCAGTCAAAACAGCCGCAACACTCCAGCACTCCAGCACTCCAGCATTCCACTCTTTATTTATCCTGCTTTTCCGGAATCAGCGGCAACCTGTTTGTTGGCGCGCTGCTCGACGCGGGGTTGCCGGAACAGGCGCTGCGAGAAATGGTGGCCGCCCTGCCTGTTTCTGGCTACGAACTGAAGTTTGAAAAGGGGGTCAAAAAGGGGATCGCTGCGACGCACTTTGATGTCGCGCTCGACCCGAACGAAAAACAGCCGCACCGCCATCTGCACCATATCGTGGAGATCATCGAAGCTGCTGAGCTTAGCGACACGGTCAAAGAGCGTAGCATTGCGGTCTTCACCAAATTGGCCGAAGCCGAAGCCAAGGTTCACGGAACAACGCTGGAGAAAATCCACTTTCATGAAGTTGGCGGCGTAGACGCAATAATCGACATCGTCGGTACTGTTTTCGGGCTCGAACAGCTCGGGATTGAAAAGGTTTTTGCCGGAAGCCTGCGAACCGGCTTTGGTTTTGTCGAATGCGCACACGGAACCATTCCGGTGCCCGCGCCTGCAACCGTCGAACTTCTTGCCGGCATTCCTTACACGCTGGGCGATATTGAAAAAGAACTGCTCACCCCGACCGGTGCCGCCCTGCTCGCCACGCTTTGCGATGGTTTCGGCGACCGCCCCGAAGGATTTGTTACGGAAACCACCGCCTACGGGGCTGGCGGCTGGGATCTTGAGATTCCCAATGTTCTGCGCGCGGAGCTGGGGAATGTAGGCGCGGTGTCCCCGCCGCGCTATCAGAATGTGAATGAACGCGGTGGGGACACCGCGTCTACGGAACAGCTTTTGGTTTTAGAAACCAACATCGACGACTGCACCCCGCAGGTTCTCAGCTATGCGACCGAGCGGCTTTTTAAAGCCGGAGCGCTCGATGTATGGCAAAAGCCAATTTTAATGAAAAAAGGTCGATTTGCTCAAAAATTGTCTGTTTTGACTCCCATTTCGCTGCAAAATGAACTGGAAACGATCATGTTTGAAGAAACCACAACCATCGGAATTCGCAATTATCCGGTGAATCGGACGATTGCGGACCGTCGCGAAGAGACCGCCCAAACGCCATGGGGCCCTGTTCGCGTCAAAATCAGCTCCGTGAACGGAAACGTCTGTACCGTCACGCCGGAATACGACGACTGCCGCGCGCTGGCCGAGGCCAACCAGATTCCGCTCAAAGACGTCATCGCCGCCGCCCGGTTGTGAGATTCGGGCTTAACTCCTTTGTTGCCAAAGACCGTGATGGTGTCATCCAACTACCACGATCGTGGTAGTTGGATGACACAGATCAAAGGATTGTAATCGTCACATCGTCGTCGAAGGTGACTTTGGGAGGCTTCGTTTCGATGCGCTGGAACGTCGGCAGGATGCGGTAGTAGACCTGAAGCGCGAGCGTGCAGAGGCTGGTAGAATACATTTTCTCCTCGCGGCCCTCCTGCCCGATGCCGAGCCACCAGCCTTCAGGTTTCTGGTTCCCGATCAACATCGGTGCAAAGTCGGCGTTCCACGTTTTCCAGCGTGAGCCGCCACGCTGAAAAACCGCCTGCGTGTTGTAATACCACTCGTAGGTGGCGGGAAGACTTTTGTTGATCGGGTCGGCCCACGCACTCTCCCATTCCGTCACGCCGAAGTCGTTCATATAGCGAAGCCCTGCGAGCACCATCGGGTCATTTTGCATCCCCAGCAGTTGCAGGCTCAGCACCATCGCACCGCTCATAATCGGTCCACCGCCGCTCCACGTTTTGATCGGCGGCCCCTTGCGGTAATACCAGACGCCCTCCCCTTTATAGAGATAGGCCACGCCGCCCGCCGCCTTTTTCATCGCCCCCTCGAGCCCCTTCATTCGGACGCCTGCCGCCGCGGCAGCCTTAAATGCCTGAATCTGCCAGCTGGTGGCGGACGAGTCGGATATATCCTGCTGATACCAGTTGCCCCACGCGCCGCTTTCGAGCTGCCCGTCGATAATCACCCGCAGGCCGCGCTCGACCGGACGCTTGAGTGCAGGTGCGCGGGTCAGCGCATAGGCTTCTGCTAGCGCATAGGTGGCTTGCGCGTGGGCATAGACACCGAGATCCTCGCCGCCCTTCGCAGGACGCTTTTCAGCCATCGGAACAAACAGCCCGGTTTCGATGTTTTGCTGATCGCGCAGATATTCGATCGCACGTTGAACCGTCTTGCCGAAATCCGCCGACTGCGGGGTTTCGCCGTGCGCGAGAAAGGCCAGCAGACAGAGAGAGGTTAGGCGGGTGGCCCGTTGTTCGTTTTCGAGCGAGGCCGTCCACTTCCGGCTATGCCACGTCTTGTTGTAGCGCGAGACGTTCCCCCAATATCCTGCCTCATTTTGTTGGGTGGCGATCCACTCGAGCCCGCGAACTACGGAGGCTTCCACCTGCTCGCCGTAGCCTCCGGCAAACTTTTTGAGCTGACTGGCGCGCGCGGCATCGGAGCGACCCGCGAATAGACCTTTCATCACGAGCGGGCTGTCGGCCGCGCTCACCGCCAGTCCGGCGAGATCCATAGAGTCCGGCGAAAAATCATCGGGCAATGCGTCGGGAAGCGCCTCCGGCTCATCGGCGACGAGAAGATTTTCGTCCGGTGGCAGCTCGTCGAGCTTTTGCAACTCCTGTTCGAGCTCCGGGCTTTCGTCTGCTTCCAAAACCTGTACCTCCACCTCGCGCCCGGTTTCCAATGCTTGGAAAACCACCACATTCACGAGCACCAGAATGACGATCACATGAATTGTAATCGACACCGCCGGTCCGCCGAACCGGTCCACCAGCTTTCTGATACGTGTTTTAGCCATTTGAAAAAATTATTCCTCGCAAAGGCGCAGAGACCGCAGAGCACCCCTTCGTATTTTAAAAACCTTTGCGGGCTCTGCGCCTCTGCGAGAGGGCTTTTTTATTCCATCATTCCAGTATTCCATCATTCCATTCTTTTTCATTCCGCACTCACCACCGAAAGGTTGCTCAGGCCGCTTTCCGCGCAAATATCGAGCACATTGACCAGCTTCGCATGCGCCGAACTGCCCGAGCAGGTAATCAGCACCGTCTGCGATTTGCTGAAGCTCGCCAGGCGGTTCAAAATCGAACTCAACTCGGTACGCGACACAGCACGTCCGTTTAGGCTGAAGCCCGTTTCGCGCCCGCCCTCTGCATAAATGTTCACACGAATCATTTTCGGCGGCGTGCGCTGTTCCGTTTGAGACTTGTCGGGCGCGGGCCGCGAGATATCGAGATGCGCCAGCACGTCCGGGGTCGTAAACGTCACCAGAAAATAAATTAACAGCTGAAAGACGACGTCGATCATCGGCGTCATCGATACTTCCATTTCCGGCTCTTCTGTTTTTCTACGCTTTCTCATGGTTCGTTTGTATGGGCGACATGCATGTCGCCCCTACGCTTTATCCTTTGTGGCTACAAAACTGATTTTGTGGAGGCCCGCGGCCGTGCAGGCATCGAGCACGCGTTTGACATCCGTGTGCTCGGCGCCGCCATCAGCGCGAATGCGGATCGGGATCGATGGCCCGGCCCGACCGTAGTCGATCACGGTTTTTGAAAGCACCTTGCGAAGCTTTGCTTCCGAGAGCGGCGTGCGTGCGATAAAGAATCGGCCACGCTCGTCCACTTCGATGGTAATCGTGCGCGGGTCTTTCGCCTCGGTCACCATCGGGCCGTGTGGCGAATCAGGAAGCAGAATGAACTCGCTGATCGCCTCCTTCTCCAACTGAACCGTGCAGACGAAAAAGATAATCATCTGAAACACAACGTCGATCATCGGCGTCATATTCACGTGGTCGCTAGGTTGTTTAAAACGGCGCATGACTCAACTCCGTTGAGATCCAGGGTCTAAAAGTCGAAAGTCTAAGGTCACAGGAGTTCTCCCGACGTTTGCCTTTTGACCTTCTGACCCTTGACTCGCCTCATTAAATCCATGGTGAGTGCTTCCATCGAAAGGATGATTTTCGTGGCGCGGTTTCGGAAGAAGGAATAAAACCCAAGCGCGGGCACGGCAATCAGCAAGCCAGCGGCCGTGGTGTAGAGCGCCTGTGAAATATTGGTGGCGAGCATCGCGTTTTTGGCCGCGCCCGCCTCCGTGCCGAGTGTAGCGAAGGCCATGATCATCCCCTGTACGGTTCCGAGCAGGCCGAGCATCGGCGCGAGGTTGCCAACCACGTTCAGATAATTCACGCGCTGCAGAAGGAGCTCGCTTTCGAGATCCGCCGCCACGCCGATGGCCTCTTGCGCCGACTCGATTCCATCGCCCGCATTACTAAAGCCTGCTGAGAGAATACTGGATAGCGCCCCCGGTTCGTTTTCGCACAGTTCCAGCGCGTGAGGAATATTTTCGGCATCAAGCGCCTCGCGAACCCCTTTTGTCAGCTCGTCGGGAATGATCCGGCTTTCTTTGATTTTTAAATACGAATCAACGATCAGGTGAGTCCCCGCAACCGATAGTGCGGCCAGCGCCAACCAAAGCATAATTCCGAGAAAGCCGCCTCTTGCGACGACGTGAAAAAATCCGTCGCCTTGCCCCAGTGCTTCGGCATCCGTCGCCGCCTCATTCATTGCCAGCTCTTGCCCAAGGCAAGACAACGCACAAAAGAGAATCCCTGCAAAAAGAACTCCCCTCAATATTCCACTATTCCTGTATTCCATTATTCCTCTCCCTTTTTCGCGAGTTCTGCAAATTCCGACGCCGGGAATTCATCGATTACTTTTTGAAAATATTCCGCCGCGCGCGGGTCGTTCATCTTTTTGAGCGCGACCGCGGTCTTATAGGTTGCCTCCGGCAGCACGGCGGTTTGCGCGCGGAACAGAATCGTTGTGCGCAGATAGTCGAGTAGAGCCTCCTCGCACTGTCCGCCGGCCGCTTTCATATCGCCGCGCACCACCTGCGCGCGGGCGGCGGCTTCGCGCGAGCCGGACGCGATATCTTCGTCGATCATTTGGGCGACCTCGTTGATGCGGCCCGAGCCAAGCAACGCCTGCATATAGTTGGCGCGTTCCTTGGGGCTCTTTTTGAATTTGGGTTGAGCGATAAACAGAGCCTCATATTCACGGGCCGAATCTTTGTACTGCTTAAGCGGCAGATAAACGCGAGCCAGCATCAACCCCGCGCGCTGATCCCATCCGAGAAAACGATACTGCTCTTTCACACGGCGCAGAATCTGTACCACGGCGGTCAGGTCCTTTTTTTTCACCAGCGCTTCGACCTGAAACATTTCCTTCGGCTTGTCCGCGAACGCCTGGCGGTACGTTCCGGGGCGGAACGTCAGCGTTTGTCCGTTGAGCGTCGTCAGCAGTACCGTTCCGTCCGCTGCCGACTGAATTGCCGAGCCGTTCACCTGGTTACCCGCTGAATTGATCACAAACGGCACCGCCTGCGCGACTCCGGCCATTAAGATGAACATAAGAAATGCTATTTTCATACGGAGGCCTCTCTTATTAACTATATCGTTTAATTACCACGATCGTGGTAATTAAACGATATAGTCTCCTTTTCCAGTTCTTCTCTTTTTTGTTCAGCCTGTCTTCGTAATGCACTAATTTCTTTGGTTTTTCCAAGGGTTGGAAAATCGCTCATTAACCGATTACCGTCGGCGAGCAGATCGTCGTAGCGGGCGAGTTCGAGATAGAGCGGAAGGCTTTCAAACAGCGCGTCGGCGATGAGTGCGGCGTGCTCTTCGTTTTCTGGGTCGGCCAGCAATGCGACGCGCTGGAAGGAGGCGAGTTTTTCCGCCGGGTCGGTTTGCGCGCGTCCCAGTTCGAGGCTGGCGCGGTGGATCAGCAGGTCGTCGGAAGCAAAGTTGAGGATGTCGCCAAAAACGCGGACCGCTTCATCATTTTTCCCGGCGGCGACGTAGGCGCGGCCCTGTATAAATTGCGCGTCGAAGAAAAAGGCGGACGCGGGCCAGGTCATCAGCAGATTTTCCAAGGTTTGGATGGCGGCCTCGTTGGCATCCGTTTCAAACTGCGCAACGCCGCGATAGTAAAACACCGCTTCGGCGAATGGATGTTCGGTTCCGTCGCCGAAGGCTTCGAAGGCGGCGAGCGCCTCGTCGAAGCGTTCGCTTTCGACCAGCGTTTTGCCTTTGGTGAAGCGAACCTGTTCGAGAATTCCAGACAGTGGAAACATTTCGATGAAACGGTCGCAGATCAAAACGGCCCCCTCGGAGTTGCCGAGTTCTTTTTGGCAGACGGCCTGATAGTAAACCGCCTTTTCCCAAAATGGCTGATTGAACTCGAGCATCTCTTTGGAAACGCCGTAACTCTTCGCCGCGTCAGCCATCGATTTTTCCAATGTTTGGAAGCCGGCTGAGCCTGCACCCCACAATTCCAGATTCCGGTACGAGTCGGCGAAGGCAAAACGGGCGCGGGTTTGTTTTTGAGGGTCGCTCTCGGTGTCGACGTAGGGTGCGAATCGCGCGGCTGCGGTGTCGTAGTCTTTTGCCTCGAAGGCATTCCATGCGAGGCGTCCGAGCGCTCGGGCGTGGTAGGTGCTGTCGGGATAGTTTTCGACGATACGATCCAAATAGCTTTCCTCTTTTCGGAGTCCGGCCAGCGAGTAGAGGACGGCGGGCACGCGCGGGTGATTAGGAAAAGCTTCGATGGTTCGGTCGTACATCCACCACGCAAGCGCTTCCTGCTTTTGGTCGAGCGCGCCCTTCCCCGCCGCGAGGAGTGCGTCGCCCGCCTTCGGATTTTCGGAAAATCGTTCGGAGAGATAAAGGCCGACGGTTTGGGCGCTGAGTTCGTCGTCGAGGTGGATGGAGCTGAGAGCCAGCTCGCGCAGCGCGGTGATGGACTCCGACCCTTCGGGAAATTTATTGAGCGCGTTGAGATAAACCGGGATGGCCTCGGCGTACTGGCGGTCGAAGAAAAGACGCCGCGCGATGCGGAAGGTGCTTTCTTCCATTTTGGCGAGGTTGGCGCCGAGATCGATTTTGACGGTTTTGCCCTCTGCCTCAAAATGAGCGATGAGTTCCTGCGCGCGCGCCTGCGCCTTCGGTCCCCACGCGCTGTCGCCATATTTCGCGTAGACATTATAAAATTGATGTAAGGCCTCGGCCTTTTTGCCTTCGTGTTCGTAGCAGACGCCCAGCCAGTAGCGCGCGCCGGAAAGTGGACTGACGAGCGAGACGGGTTGCCCCTGAGCTTCGAGAGAGTTTTCGAGCTGTTTGAGCAGTTCGAGTTGCATTTCCAGAACCGTCTGTGCTTCATCCCATTCCTCTTTAAGGGTCATGAGCTGCGACCAGGTGACGACCGCCTGCCCAAACCAAAGGTCTAGCCCGCCGAGCTGAACCTCTTCGCTCAGCGTGAGTGAGCGTCCTGGGTCGTCTTCCACCAAGAGAGCGGCGAGCCGTGCTTTCACGGGACGGGAATCCGTGAGCGTCAGAGCCTGGTCATAAACGTTACGGGCGGCGTCATCGTCGCCGCGCTCTTCGAGCAGTTCCCCGTAGTTGAAGGCCGCCTGTCCGGTTGAGTTGTCCGCGTTAGAAACGTTTTTGAAGTAGTTCTGATAGGCCTCTTCAGCGGCGGGAAGCTGTCGCGCGGCATAGGCGGTTTCGGCGAGGAACAGCCAGAGACAGTTTTGATTGTCGATTGCCGATTGTTGATTGCCGATTAAAACTGGGTTCAAAGCTTGGATCTGCGCCTGCGCTTCAGAAAAGTTTTTCTCAGCGATCCAAATTCGAATGCGGAGTTCCGGCGCGGATTTTTCCGCTTCCGGATATTTTTCCAAGGTTCGGAAAAGGACGACTCGCGCGAGCTTCGGGAATCCCTCTTCGGTGAGGCCGGCGATGAATTGAAGCGCTTCTTCGAATGCACCTGCGGTTTGAAGCAAACCGAAGACCAGGAGTAAGGCTATTACGCGGCGGAGCATGTTCGCATCCTAGCGACAGAGCGAGAGGGGAGAAAGAGTTTTTGACAGAATTAACAAGATCAGCAGGCAGGGGTTCCAATGTTTAGAATTTTTTGCGCCGATTTTTGCCGCGCCCGTGGCGCTTCTTTTGGAAATACCAAAAGCACGTTCGGAATACCTTCCGCCGTCGCGCCTACGTCAGGGCAACAATCCAAAACTCCAGTATTCCAGCGCCCGCTCTCTAGAAGAGGCCGAGCTGTTCGGGGCGGGATTCGTGTTGCGGGAATTTCATGGGGGCTTGGTTGGTTAGCGATAGGAGCTCGGGGACGGTGGCGGGCTGGCCGGCTTTTTCGAGCGATTCGACAATTTTGGCGAAGAGTCGTCCGCAGTAGACGCTGTCGACTTCGGCGCGGTGAAATTCGCCGGCGGGGAAGCCGAAGTGGGCGACGAGGGTGCCGAGCTTGTAGTTGATCATGCCGGGGAAGACGATGCGGGATAGCGCGCAGCTGTCGAGCACGACGCCTTGCGGTGCGCGGGCGCGGTGCTCGTCGATGGCCCGGAGCAGGAATTTGAAGTCGAAGGGTGCGTTGTGGGCGACGAGCGGGAGGTCGCCGCAGAAGTCGGCGAGGTCGCCGAGGACGGTTTGAACATCGGGACTGTCGGCAACCATGTCGTCGGTGATGCCGTTGACGGTGGAGGCGCCGGGCGGAATGGATCGGCCGGGATTGATGAGGGTGCTGAAGGCTTCGCCGGGCTCGCCTTTGGTGAAACGGACGGCGCCGATTTCGATGATGGCGTCGGTTTTGGGTTGGATCCCGGTGGTTTCGAGGTCGAAGGCTATAAAGTTCATGCGATCTCTTATACGGGAAGAGTCGCGCTCTCTCAAGACTCCGCGCGGTTTTATTGGCGGGAGGATGTTATAAATAAAAAAAGCCGCTCCGGAAACCGGGGCGGCTTTTTGGTTTCAAGGAGCGGAGACTTATTCTTCGCCGCCTCTGACTTTTCCTTCTTCGCGGCGTCTCTTGACCACTTCTTCGGCGATCGAGAACGGCACGGCTTCGTAGTGCTCGAAGGTCATGCTGAAGGAGGCGCGTCCCTGGGTGAGGGAACGGATCGTGTTGGAGTACCCGAACATTTCGCTCAATGGCACATGGCCCTTCACAATTTTCATTCCGCCGCGTTCATCCATGGACTCAATCCGTCCACGGCGCTGACAAATCGTGCCGTTGACCGGCCCCATGTATTCTTCGGGCGTCGTGATTTCAATCGACATGACGGGCTCTAGCAATTCGGGCTGGCCCTGCATCATGAGCGCTTTGAAGCCTTGGCGTCCGGCAATCTGGAAGGCGAAGTCGGAGGAGTCGACATCGTGGTACGAACCGTCGATGAGACGAACTTTCGTGTCGACCACGGGATAACCGGCGAATGGACCGGCCGCGAGGGCCTGTATAACCCCTTTTTCAACCGATGGGATGTATTCCTGTGGAATGCGTCCCCCAGAGATTTCGTTGACGAATTCGAATCCTTCGCCGGGTTCGCCGGGCTCGAGGATCATTTTAACATGAGCGAACTGGCCCCGTCCACCGGACTGCTTGGCGTGCTTGTAGGCACCTTGAGATCCGGTCGTTGCTCGTTCGCGATACGCCACTTCCGGACGACCGACTTCAGCCACTACGCCGAATTCGCGTTTGATGCGGTCGACGATGATCTCGAGGTGAAGTTCACCCATACCCGCAATGATCGTTTCAGAGGTTTCCTGATCGAATGAAACCGTAAAGGTCGGATCCTCATCCGCCAAACGATGCAGGGCCTCGCCAAGCTTTTCATTGTCGGTGTTGGATTCCGGCTTGATGGAAATACTAATTACGGGCGCCGGGAAGTCCATGGACTCGAGGAAAATTTCGTTGTCTCTCTCGCAGAGGGTATCACCGGTTTTCGTTTCGCTCAGACCGGCGACGGCAACAATGTCACCGGCAACAGCCATATCGATCGCTTCCTGGCGGTTGGCGTGCATCCGGAGGAGGCGGCCAATTCGCTGCTTCTTCTGCTGTGAGGAGTTCCAGATCGTGGTGCCAGAGGTCATGGTGCCCGAATAGAGGCGAAGATACGTGAGCTTGCCCATATGCTTGTCGGTCATGATTTTGAACGCGAGGGCGGAGAACACTTCGTCGTCGTCCACTTTGCGCTGATTTTCCGGATCTTTGGTGCAGATGATCGGCGGAATCTCGTTCGGCGCGGGAAGGATTTCGATGACCCCATCGAGAACCTGCTGAACCCCTTTGTTTTTGAAGGCGGATCCGCAGAAAACCGGAACGACATCCCGGGAGCAGGTGGCTTTACGCAGGATCGCCCAGAGTTCTTTTTCGGAGAGGTCGCCCTCTTCGAAGAATTTTTCTAGCATTTCTTCGTCCTGCTCGGCGCATTTTTCAACGAGGTTGGCGCGCCATTCTTTGGCGGAATCGAGAAGTTCAGCGGGGATTTCTGTTTCGTCCCACTCAGCCCCTTTGGAATCTTCATTGAAGATGAGGGCTTTCATGGTGATCAGATGAATCACGCCAACAAACTCGTCGGATGCCCCGATCGGAATGACCACCGGAACGGCATTGGCGCCGAGCATCTTCTGGATGCCTTCGACCACGCCGAAGTAATCCGCGCCGATGCGGTCCATTTTGTTCACAAAAGCGATTTTCGGCACTTCGTAGCGCTCGGACTGATGCCAAACGGTTTCGGACTGCGGCTGTACACCGCCGACGGCGCAGTAGAGAGCGATGGCTCCGTCGAGTACGCGCAGGGCGCGCTCCACTTCCATGGTGAAGTCTACGTGACCGGGGGTGTCGATGATGGAAATCATATGGTCTTTCCACATACAGGTGGTTGCGGCAGAGGTAATGGTGATTCCGCGCTCCTGCTCCTGTTCCATCCAGTCCATCGTTGCGGCGCCATCATGCACCTCACCGATTTTATGTGAACGACCTGTGTAATAAAGAATACGCTCAGAGACGGTGGTTTTCCCCGCGTCAATATGCGCCATAATTCCGATGTTACGAACGTTTGATAAAGCAACTTCTCTGGCCATGATTCTGTCCTCGTTATTTTTCTATAGAAATTAAGCGGCGCAATATGGCGTTTCGACCCCGCCCCTTCAAGCGCAAATGCGTTAATTTTTGATGATCCGCGATGCGGGATTCACGATGCGAAGGGGGCGTTTCCCAAACACGGGAGACTATTGAGCCGCTTTTTTGAGCTGTTTGACCGTGACGGTCTCTTCGTAGAGCGCCTTGCCGACAATGGCGCCGGTCAGATTGTCGCAATTGAGCGCGGCGAGGCGTTTGATGTCCTCGACGCTCGAAACGCCGCCGGAGGCGACCACTTCGCATTTCACCGCCGAGCAGATTTTGCCCATTTCGAACGCATTGACGCCGTCCATCATGCCGTCGCGGCTCGTATCCGTGTAAATAATGGTGCCAACGCCCGCTTGATCGACCTGCTTGGCCAGATCCACGGCGACGACATCGGTCGTTTCCACCCAGCCCTTGGTTTGTACCATTCCGTCGCGGGCATCAATGCCGACCGCGATCCGGTCGCCACCGAACTTCTCAACCAGTCGCGCCAGCTCTTCGGGGTGTTCGCAGGCGCGGGTGCCGAGGATGAAGCGCGTCACACCGGTTGCCAGTAGAGTTTCAATATCCTCATCGGTGCGGATTCCGCCACCGATTTCAACGGGCATCTTAACCGCATCGCAAATCGCGGTCAGTTCGGCAACGTGAACCGGTGTGCCCTCGAATGCGCCATCGAGATCGACGACGTGCAAAAATGCGCCGCCCTCTTTTTCCCAATGCCGGGCCATTTCTGCGGGCGAGTCCGAATATTCGGTCACCTCGTTCGCCAAACCCTGCTTCAGGCGCACGCATTGGCCGCTCTTCAAATCAATGGCTGGAATAATCGTGATCATTGTCGGCTCTCCAATAATTATTTATTTAACCACAAAATGCACAGAATACTCAAAAAGAAGTTCAGAGGTCGTTTTGTGTTAATTTGTGAATCTTGTGGTAAAAATTATCTGCTCTCTTTGCCGAAGTTTTTGAGCATCTGTAGGCCGACGGCCTGGCTTTTCTCGGGATGGAACTGTGCGGCGAAGACGTTTTCCTTCCAAACGGCCGAGCAATAGTTCAGGCCATAGTTGGTTTCGCCCGCCACAATACTCTTGTCGCGGGGTACCACATAAAACGAGTGTACAAAATAGAAATAGGCCTTGTCGTCGATGCCGCTGAACATCGGGCAGTCCGGCCGAGTCTGATTCACCGCGTTCCAGCCGATCTGCGGAACTTTTAGCTCCGGCGCGATGTCGAACCGCTTCACCGAGCCTTCAAAAATTCCGAGCCCTTCAACGCCGGGCGATTCTTCCGACCCCTGGAAAAGCGCCTGCAAGCCGAGACAGATTCCCAGGAATGGCTTGCCCGTCGCGATCCAGTCGCGGATGGCGTCGACAAAGTTGTGCTCGACGAGGTGCGCCATGCAATCGCCAAACGCCCCTACCCCCGGCAAAATCATTGCGCGGCACGAGTCCAGCTGACCGGGCGTAGAGATAATCTCCGTGTCCAGCTCCAGAAACTTGCAGGCGTTGGAAACGCTACCGAGGTTTCCCATGCCGTAATCAATAATTCCAATCTTGCTCATAAGCGGAGAAGGGTTACACCGCGGTGGTTTTTATGTACAGTCCGAAAATAGGGAGAAACACAGATGAAAGCTTTGTTTGTTGGCGGAACCGGAATCATCAGCTCGGCCTCGACCTCCTTCAACCCAGGGGAATATGAGGTCGTGCGAGTGTGGCAAAATATAAATTTTAACGTCCACCAAGCTCAGGAAATTTGACATTTTTTTGTTGCCGATTAAAAATAGAGAAAAGGAGTCCATACTATGTACAAACTACTCGTCTTACTCACAGCCCTTCAGCTGACCTGTGCGGCTGCGCCGCGCGCCGTTGAGCAACAGGCTCGCCACCTGCAAACGATTCTCCGTCAGGCGGAAGATGCCTACTACAACAAGAACCTCTCGCTCATGAGCGATGCGGCCTACGATGCCCTTCGCGAACAGCACAACACGCTCACGTCCCAATACCCCGAGCTCGCTCAGGGGGCCTCTGTCGGAGCGCCCGCCGAACCGGCCGCGCAGAAAATCCGGCACCCTGCACCGGTGCTCAGCCTGCAAAAGGCGACTTCCGACGAGGCTGTGCTAAAATTCATTGAAAAATGCGGGCGAAATCAACTCTACTGCATCGAGCCGAAAATCGACGGTCTCACCGTTATCCTGCGCTACCGCAACGGATTGCTGAGCCAGGCGGTCACGCGCGGCGATGGGAAAAGCGGACCCGATATCACCGCTGCGGTTCTCGCCTCTGGAGCTATTCCGGCATCGCTACCCAACGCACCAGCAACCCTCGATGTGCGCGGTGAAGCCTTTCTTCCAATACCGACTTTTGATGCTCTTAATCAGCGACGGGCCGCCGCAGGAAAGCCGCCGCTAAAAAGTCCGCGCAACACCGCATCGGGAACGCTCAGACTGACCGATTTTTCCGAAATCGCGAACCGCGGACTGAAGGTGAGCATCTTCGAGCTCCTTGATACCGACTCAATGCCCGAGACCCATACCGATGCAATCCGGTTCATTCAAAAAGCCGGGCTTCCGGTTGTGGAAAGCCGCACGGTTTCCGCCAACCGAGTTCTTTCAACCATCGCAACGCTCAACGGGTCGCAGGGTTCTTTCCCGTTTCTAACCGATGGAGTAGTCATCAAAGTGGACAATTGTGCCGCGTTCAAGGCTCTCGGAGCCACGGCACACCATCCGCGCGGCGCACTCGCCCGGAAATACAAAGAGGCTCCCGTCGAAACCCAGCTGCTCAGCGTCGAGTGGACGCGCGGCACAACCGGCAGGCTCACGCCGGTCGCCCTTTTTAAACCGGTCGAGATTCGAGGTGCCACCATCCAAAGAGCCACCCTGCATAATCTCAATCACATCCGCGCGATGGATCTAAAACTCGGCGACTGGATTCAGGTCATCCGCGCTGGGGGCTCCGTCCCTGAAATTATCGGCAGTTGCCCCGACCGGCGAATCGGCAACGAAACAGAGATCCCCGCCCCGCCAAACAAGTGACGCCAGACCAAAGATGGATGCCGCCGACAAAAGTCGGCGAGCAACCGAAAAGGCTCCGTTTTCAAAAATGAATTGCGATATTTTTTTAGTGGGTTTTACTATTTGATTTCCTAAAAACGCACCTCCGGGAAGAGACGTTTTTCCAATGTTCGGAAGAAAAGTTTCCATGGGTTGGAAAAAAGGCCTACTATTTTTTCGGGGGTTGGAAAAAAGCTCCAAACAGTGGAAAACGTATGGATGTAAAATACAAATATCTATTTGGGCCGGTGCCGTCGCGGCGTCTTGGGCGCTCGCTCGGGATCGATGTGACCCCGTTTAAGCGGTGCTCGTTCGATTGCGTGTTTTGTCAGCTCGGGTGCACGACGCATCTCGTGACGGAGCGCGACGAGTTTGTCCCGTTCGTCGAGGTTTGCGCGGAAATTGAAGCATGGCTGACTGAAGACGGCGCGGCCGACTACATCACCTTCGCGGGCTCGGGCGAACCGACGCTTTATAGCCGCCTCGGCGAACTGATCGATTTCATTAAGGCGCGCACAGACATTCCGGTGATCGTGCTTTCCAACGGCACCCTGCTCCATCAGCCCGAGGTGTGGGAAGAGACCGCGCGGGCCGATATTGTGAAAGTGAGCCTGAGCGCGTGGGACGAGGCGTCGTTCAAAACCATCAACCGCCCTGCCCCCGGCCTGGCGTTTGAAATGCTGTTGGCGGGTGAGCGCAATTTCCGCTCGGTGTTCAGCGGCCAGCTCTGGCTGGAGGTTTTTTTGATGGAGGGGGTCAACGCAGATCCAAAGCAGGTTCGGCGGATTGCGGACGTTGTTGCGAAAATTCATCCAGATAAAATTCATCTCAATACGGCAGTGCGTCCGCCCGCCGAGACGATGGCGAAGCCCGTTGCAGCAGAAAAACTGAAAACCCTTTGCGATTTTTTCACTCCCCGCGCGGAGGTGATCGCCTCTTTTGATGTCGCCCCGGCCGCCGTAACCGGTGAGCTGAGTGTGGACGGATTGGTTTGTCTGATTCATCGCCACCCCTCGACGGCGGCGCAACTGGCCGCCCTTTCCGGGGCAGATATTACCGTCGTTCAGGCCGCCCTCGCCCCTTTGATAGAGGAGGGAAAGCTTCAAACGGAAGCGCGCGGAGGCGAAACCTATTATAAGTGATGTCAAAAAGGGCTTGATCCAAACCGCCCGTTATGATTAAAAAGCCCGCTCTTTTAAGCAAGGACTGTAGAAAAATGAAAAAAGAAATCCATCCTGAGTATATCGATGCAGAAATTACATGCGCCTGCGGCAATGCGGTGAAGACCCGTTCGACCGTTAAAAAGATGCATGTCAACCTCTGCTCCGCCTGTCATCCGTTCTTTACCGGAACCGCTAAATTTGTGGATACCGAGGGTCGCGTTGACCGCTTCCAAAAACGTTACGGCAGAAAATAGCACCTTTTCGAAAAAGCCGGACTCTGTTTCCAGAGCCCGGCCTTTTTGTGCCTAGCCATGATCGATAAAACCTATCTTGAACGCCTTCAGGCCCGCATCTCCGAACTCGAGACGGAGATGTCGCAGCCCGGCGTGGGATCGGACCCCAATAAAATGCGGGCCCTGATGCAGGATTATAATCACCAAAAAGAGCTCGCCGCACACGCGCAAACTCTTTTGGCCCTGCAAGACACCATCACGGAGAGCAAAGAGCTTCTGGCCGATAGCGACTCGGATAATGAGTTGAGGGAAATGGCTGAAATGGAGCTGACGGAGGCCTCCGAAAAGCTACCTGCCGCCGAAAAAGCCATCATGATCGCCCTGATCCCGTCCGACCCGGCGGACAGTAAAAACGTGATTATGGAAATCCGTGCCGGAACCGGCGGCGATGAGGCCGCCATTTTTGCCGGCGACCTCTATCGGATGTACAGCCGCTACGCCGAGGTCAATGGCCTGAACGTCGGAGTAATGGATGTAAACTGCTCTGAAGCCGGCGGTTATAAAGAGGTTGTTTTCTCGGTCGAGGGCGAAGACGTCTATAAAAAGCTGAAGTACGAAAGCGGAACCCACCGCGTTCAGCGCGTTCCCGAAACGGAGACGCAGGGCCGCGTGCACACCTCCGCCGCTACCGTCGCCGTACTGGCCGAGGTCGAAGCGGTGGATATCGAAATTAAAAACGAAGATTTGAAAATCGACACCTATCGCGCCCAGGGCGCGGGTGGACAGCACGTCAACACCACGGACTCCGCCATTCGAATCACCCACATCCCCACAGGAACCGTGGTTCAGTGTCAGGATGAGCGTTCGCAGCATAAAAATAAGGCCGCCGCCATGCGCGTGCTCCGCGCCCGAATTTATGAGGAGCAACAACAGGCAGTGGACGCAGAACAGGCCGAGGCTCGTCGCTCACAAGTCGGATCCGGCGACCGCTCCGAAAAGATTCGCACCTACAATTATCCTCAGAACCGCCTGACCGACCATCGCATCAATCTGACGCTCTACAAACTCGACCGGGTCATGGAGGGAGAGATCAACGAAATCTTCCAGGCACTCTACGAGCACGACGTCGAAATGAAGATGAAGTCGCAAACTGATAAAATGGACTAAGTCCATGATAGGGCATTCGGCCTGCCGCAATGGACTCCTTTTTTCTCTGTAATTAATTGATTACAAAATACTTCTGCATTTTAACTTCCCGCACCTTTAAAGGTACGAAAGGAATAAATCAAAAAACGCTATATTTTGGATAAAAGTCGCTAGTTTTGTACGGTTTTGGTGAGAAACAGCTCATTTTTAATAAAAACAGGATGTTTTTATTAAAATGCTCGAGGTTGATCAGGTTGCTACATAAAAGAAGATGCCAAAGAAGTGGCAGATACTCCCAGCAAGGACAAACAGATGCCACAGTGCATGGGCGAATTTAAGCCGCTTCCACGCATAAAAAACAACCCCTAGCGTATAGCACAGACCGCCGATCGCCATCCAGACAATCGCCATGGTCGGCAGGATGCGAAGCAGCGGAGCAATCGTCGCCACAATCATCCATCCCATTCCCACGTAGGTCAGGACTGAAAGAATCTTAAAGCGACCAATAAACAACGCCTGAAAAACAATCCCGACGATCGCAAGTCCCCATACCACCCCGAACAATGACCACCCGAGCGCCCCGCGCAGCGGAACTAGCAGATACGGCGTATACGTTCCGGCGATCAGGAGATAAATTGCGGCGTGATCAATAATATTCAAAATCCGTCGCGCCCGCGGTGAGTGAATACTGTGATAAAGCGTGGAGGCCAGATAAAGGATCACCAGCGTCGCTCCATAAACGGAACAACTGACAATTTCCCATGCGCCATGCCGGAGACTGGAAAAAACTACCAAAAGAGCGAGGCAGGCAATGCTCAGTCCAAACCCTGCCCCGTGCGTGATCGCATTAGCAATGTGCTCGGACGCCGTTTCATAGCGTTTGTCATCTTTTAACGGTTTTTGATCATTTTTCATAAAAAGACACCCTTTTATTGGTAAAATTCCGGCATTTGGGGCCATTTTTGGTTATTTATAGAAAATGGCTAGCCAAATTGTTCGGGTATTTTTATCCGTTTTCTCAACTCGATGACGCGTTCCGGCGGGGATTTTTAGATGATCGCCAGGGTTTAAATCAATCGGATCCCCCTCTTCAAAACGTAGCGTCGCGGATCCCTCTAAAAGCAACACCCACTCGCTTTCCTTTTGATCGTACCAAAACCCGTCCGGTGACCTCTGCCCGAACGAGACGATTCGCTCGATGCGGACTCCGTCGGCCGAGAGGATCTCCGTCATGAGCTCTTCCGGCGCACTCTCTGGAATGTTTTCAAACAGGTTCATTTAGCAACACCTAGTTAAACAGGACTAAAGTTGACCAGCGAATCGATAGAATCTACGAATGAAACTTTCTGGTTCCGATGTTATTCGTAGATTTTATTCATTCGTTGGTAAGTAGGAAGTTTATTCGGGCACGTTAGATTTTTCCAGACATTGGGGCTTTTGAGCGTTACAGTTTCCAGACCTTGGGAAAATTGAGATCAACCAGCCGTCGCCGAAGGCTATGGCGGTCAAGAAAGTTCCAACCATTGGAAAAGAGACTCGTCTATAAAAGGCGAAGCCCTTAAATCCGGCGCAGCCGGTTCCAAGGGTTGGAAAAAGTAGAACGAGCGTCTCGCTCGTTTTCCGCCTCGGCGGATCTGCCAGGGGCAGAAAAGCAAGCGAGACGCCTGCTCTACATTAGGGGGGCTTTTAAATATGGATTTAAAGAAGAAATTTGATGTGATTGTGGTTGGCGGAGGCCATGCAGGATGCGAGGCGGCGCTGGCTTCCGCCCGGCTCGGCGCGCGGACAATCTTGCTTAACATAGACAAGTCTTACATCGGAAGAATGTCCTGCAATCCATCGATTGGAGGAATTGCTAAGTCTCATATCACCTGTGAGTTAGATGCATTGGGAGGAGAGCAGGCGCGCAATACAGACTACACAGCAATTCAGCTTCGCACCATCAATACGCGCAAAGGCCCGGCGGTTCAGGCGCACCGCGCGCAGTGCGATAAGGCCCTCTACCCTGCCCGCATGCAGGCCGTCATTGCGCATCAAGAAAACCTTGATGTTCTCGAAGCAGAAGCATCGGGGATCTGGATTGAAAACGGGTCGCTGCAAGGGGTCGTCCTGGCGGGTGGCGAGAAACTGTCCGGCAAAACTGTGGTGATCACCACGGGAACGTTTATGCGCGGGCGGATCATGATTGGCCCCGAAGTGATCTATGAGGGGCGCTGGGGCGAGCGTTCTGCGGATGACCTCTCGACCTCGCTCGAAAACATCGGGTTTGAGCTGGGGCGGATGAAAACAGGGACTCCGCCGCGGATCCATCGTGATTCGATCGATTATTCAGCCATGCAGATTCAGCCCGGCGATGAACCCCCTCCATTTTTCTCGCGGGCGGCTAGAAAAATGCTTGCTCAGAGTGAGCTTGCAGATGTTCCACGTGGAACAATGCTTCCTGACGGATTAAATCCGCAGAGATTTGAAAATATGCCGGAATCCTCTTCCTCAAACCCCATGGGAGTGCAGGTGGGAGAGGAAAGTCGTTGTTCCACGTGGAACAAATGGGCGACGGACCATTTTTCGGACGGAGTAGCGGCATTTGATCGAAACATGCTTCTTTCGGTGAATCTGCCCCAGATTCCCTGCTATTTAACGCATACGAACGAGCAAACCCACCAGATTATCGCTGAAAACCTCAACAAAAGCTCATTATACAGTGGTTTGATCGAAGGAACGGGGGTTCGCTACTGTCCGTCGATTGAGGATAAAATCGTTAAATTCCCGGAGCGGACGTCGCACCACGTCTTTATTGAACCGGAAGGACGCAATAATGTTCGGATTTATCCCAATGGGACCTCGAACAGCCTTCCCGAGGATCTTCAGGTAAAAATGATCCACTCCATCCCCGGATTGGAAAAAGCAGAGTTTATTCGCCCGGGTTATGCGATTGAGTATGATTATGCGCAGCCAACCCAGCTTTTCCATACGCTGGAGACCAAAAAGGTTGAAAACCTCTATTTTGCAGGGCAAATCAACGGAACGACGGGTTACGAGGAAGCCGCCGGACAGGGATTTGTGGCTGGAGTCAACGCCGCCCGTAAGGTCTTGGGGCTCAATGCCTTTGTTTTGGATCGTACAGAGGCCTATATCGGCGTTTTAATTGATGATTTGGTCACAAAGGGGACTGACGAGCCCTATCGCATGTTTACCTCGCGGGCCGAGCATCGTCTGACGCTTCGGCAGGATAATGTGAACTTCCGCCTGTTTGACCGCGCCAAAGAGCTTGGAATCGTTCCAGAGGCGGATCTGGCAGAAACTACCGCGCTGAAAGAGCAAATCGACCAGGAAATCGTTCGGCTGGAAAAAATCTTCCACAAAGGCGCTTCTTTGGTGCAGATGCTGCGTCGACCCAGCGAAAGCTACCGGACGCTTCCGGGCGCGAATCTGGATCTGCCAGGAAATGTGATTGAGCAGGTTGAAATCTCGGTGAAGTACGAAGGATACATCAAACGCGAGCAGGGGCGTATCGCCAGTTTCCAAACCTTGGAAAAGGTGCGCATCCCGAAAGGATTCGACTACGATGCGATCGTCGCGCTACGTTTTGAGTCTCGCGAAAAGCTGAAGAAAATACTGCCCGAAACCCTCGGTCAGGCCGCCCGCATCTCCGGCGTCAATCCGGCCGATATTTCAATCTTATCGGTGTGGCTGAAGGCCAAACGGTAAGATTTATTTTTGTATACTGGTATTGGTTATCGTTGTTGATAAAAGAATTACACCCACAGAATACGCGGAAAACACAGAAGGTTTATCGCGAACTACATGAGCTCAAGACTTTCCCGATCATTGGAAGTTTTTGGGCGGAAAGTTCCAAGGTCTGGAGGTCGGCCCGAAGGGTCGGGCTTGCAGATGGTCCGACTGGCATGGAGGGTTCCAAGGGGTGCAGTTTTTAAGGCTGATTTTCCCAAGCATTGGAAAATGGAGTTCTCGCCCGCTCGTTCCTCGCTCAAGACGAAGAGAACGGAGAGGGTTTTCGAATTAGATCAAATTCAATAAAGGCATAGCCGGGTTTCAAAAGCAGGCGGGAGGCCTGCAGTACGTATCGCAGGCATCTTGCCTGCTCACAACGGCTACAGTTAAAAAAGGCTATAGAATGAGAAGCTCTGCGGCCTTTGCACCTTGCTAGGAGTGATTTTTTCGGGTCTTTTTTAGCCGCTATAGTTAAAGTACGTTTTGGGATCAAAACGTATTTTATCGCTACCGGATCAACAACGCCTTGAAGGCGGGAACTTCATGCACGATTAGGAGAAGAAATGGGTACACCATGGTTACAAACCATCTTGCTATGTTGGGGATATTTCCTGCTCACCCTGTTCATCATATTTGGGGCCATTGGTATCTGCTACGCATTTTTTACCGTTAGGTTGGCTCGTCATATCAAGGTCACAAACCTAGATTTATGGGGTTCTCTTGGCAAACTAGGATCGTTTAAATTTTTCAGCCCCTCTGTAGTTAACCGCGCTTTAGATACTCGTAGCCAGTTCCTCTTCTGCAAATGGTTTTACGCAGGAGGGGATGGTGTCAAAGACCTCAAAACAATAGCATTAGTACAAACCACAAGAAAATTATGTAGAACTGCAATAATGCTATTTATTGGCCTCAATATAGCTCTGTTTTTGACACTGGGTATTGCGCTGTTAGTTTTGGTGATGAAAGGCTACTCATAACTATCGAGTTGAACTTCCTCTTGGAGGCCGAAGCGGGGAGCTACTTTTAAATCAGCAGGGTGCGCTTCCGCGCCGAAATTTCGACTGTTCTTTTCAGGAGGGGATCGCTCTGTCGAAACCATCTCCAGCGGCGCCGGCGCGCCGCCCTCCAAAATTCAGACAATGACTCGGACTCCCCCAGGAAAAAGATCACCTTGCATTTGAGGCTATCTGCGGGGGGCTTGTTTTTGGCCGTGGTGGGGGGGGGGGCGGGGGACGAGCATCAAGTCAACCGGCACACCTTCGAGGCTAAAAGGGGTTTGGGCCAAACTAGCCTTTTTGTGCATAGTATGTGTTGCTTTTTGCCACATACTATGTCCAAATCATGATCATGTTGAGGTTGCGAGACAGAGTTGAGGGCGAGGAGTTTGATTATCAAACTCTGATGGATGTGCTATCCAATTATGCAGAGCCGCGCAAGCGCGTGACGTCGCTCCTTCGATCTGGCGAGATCATTCGCGTTAAGAAGGGGCTTTATGTATTTGGCTCCCCATATCGCCGCCGCCCTTTTTGCCGCGAATTACTGGCAAACCTGATGTACGGCCCATCGTGTGTGTCTCTGGAAACTGCGCTGGCGTATCATGGGTTGATTCCCGAGCGGGTTGAAGCGCTGACCTCTGTGACCACGGGTCGATCACGCCGATTTGAAACACCCATCGGCCTCTTTATTTATCGCCCGACCCCCGATCTTTCTGTGGGGATGCGTCAGATGACAGAGGGCGGAGTCTCTTTTTTGATGGCGACGCCCGAACGGGCTCTGGCCGATAAGCTTCGCGCGGATCGAAGCGGCGTCTTTCAATCGCAGCGGGAGCTGGAGGTCTATTTGACCGAAGCCCTGCGCATGGAGCGGGATACGCTTTTGCAGCTCAATGCCGAGGGTTTGTGCGAGCTTGCCGATACGTTACGATCCAAGAAGGTTGCGCTTTTGGCGGCATGGGTAAAATCAGGGGAGAAGCGGGCATGAACGAAGCGATACAACAAATGCTGGGTCGTTATGAATGCCAAAGCGCAGGAGAAACGGAGAACGCTCTTCGCGAAATTCTTCAGGAATTGGCATTGCTTGGACTTTGGCGAGGAAAGTTTTTTGAGAGGGCCGCTTTCTATGGCGGCACGGCGCTTCGAATTCTGCATGGGTTAGACCGTTTTTCAGAGGATATGGATTTTTCGCTCTTGCAACCTGACCCCCAATTTGACCTCGCTCCCTATTGTGCATTTATTGAGAAGGAGCTGTCGGCATGGGGGTTTCCTGTACAGGTGCAGGTGAAACAAAAGACGGCACGCTCCGCGATTGAGTCCGCATTTCTTAAAGCCGGTACGGTTGAGCAGTTTCTACAGATCAATGCCTCGGAACGGGTGGTATCCGGGCTGCATCGTAATCAGGTTTTGCGGATTAAGGTCGAGGTAGATACAAATCCCCCGCCTCAGTTTGAAACAGAAGGTCGCTATTTGCTGCAACCGATCCCTTTTGCCGTACGTGCATATACCCTCCCGTCGCTTTTTGCGGGTAAGCTACACGCGCTTCTTTTCCGTCAATGGGGCCAGCGCGTGAAGGGTCGCGATTGGTACGACCTCGTTTGGTACATCGCCAGAAAAACTCCTGTCGATTTGAAGCATCTAGAAGAAAGAATGAGACAGACCCATCATTGGAGCGGCTCGGAAAACCTTTCCAAAGAATCTCTTCTTCAATTGGTTTCTACCCGGATTGATTCGCTAGACGTGGTTGCTGCAAAAAAAGATATCGAGCCTTTTTTGAAAAGGCCCGATGCGATTACGGTTTGGTCCCATGACTTTTTTGAGCAGGTCGTGGCCGGAATGCAGACTTGTTAGCGGTTTTTGATCGCGCTACCTTGAAAACTCGGTTTGTAAGTTCGGATTTTCAAGGTAGAACGAGCGTCTCGCTCGTTTTCCTAAAGTAAGCGAGATCCATCCTTCGCCAGAGGCTTCGGGGGACAAGCTGCTTGCGCTACATTCCTCTATCTGCGGGCGGCGAGTTTTTTGCCGAGGTCGGGGCGGGGGCGGGGGACGAGCTTCAAGTCAATGGGTGCGCCTTCGAGGCCGAAGGCTTTGCGAAGCTGGTTGACGAGGTAACGTTTGTAGGTAGCCGTCGCACGTAGAGTATTGTTCACAAACAGTTTAAGGCGAATGGGTTGCACGCCGGACTGCGTGGTGTAGTAGACCTTGAGCGGGCGGCCCTTGACGATCGGCGGCGGGTTGCGCTTAATGGCATCCTGCATGACACGGTTGAGAACTCCGGTGGTGAGCTTCATCTGGATCTGCCCGGCGACGTAGTCGATGGTTTCGATGCTTTTGCGGATGTTGTAGCCGGATTCAGCCGAAACAAAAAGGAGCGGCGCGAAGTTTAGAAACATCATTTCTTTGCGGAGCGCGGGTTCGTACTGCGTCTGCGTGACCTCTTGAACGTCTTCCGCCAAATCCCACTTGTTGACCATCAGGATGCAACCTTTTTTGGCATCCATGATTTTGGCGGCCAGTTTTTTATCCTGCAGCTTCGGCCCTTCGGTGGCATCCATGAGCAGGATGACGACGTCGGCGTCTTCGATACTTTTTTCTGCGCGCATGTTGCTGTAGTGCTCGACGGCATTGCCTTTACGCTTCCGGCGGTTGACGCCGGCGGTATCGATCAGTTGATAGTGACGCGCTTGCGGGCCGGAGCCGATGGTGAAGGGGATTTCAATGCTGTCGCGCGTGGTGCCGGGAGTTTCGGAGACGATAACGCGTTCGCCGTTGAGCAGGCGGTTGATATAGGAGGATTTTCCAGAGTTCGGGCGGCCGACGACGGCGACGCGCAGTGGCGAACGGTCGGTCGGGTTTTCGCCTTTGGGTAGGATGGGCAGGACGTCGTCCATCAGAAAGCCGAGCCCGCGGTTGTGCAGGGCGGAGACCGGGAAGACGGGGAAGCCGAGGGTTTCAAAGGCAACGGCATCGTCGGTCAGGTTATCGTTGTCCGCCTTATTGGCGGCAATGAAGACGGGGCGGTCGGCCTGGTGGAGCAGGCGGGCGACTTCTTCGTCCATCGGAACCACGCCGGCAGTGATGTCGGTGACAAAGATGATGACGGCGGCATCTTCAATGGCGACGGCAACCTGCTCGTTGGTCCGGTTGACGATGATATCCTCGTCGGCGCGCGAGTCGATCGTGCCGAGTCCACCGGTATCGATCAGTTCAAAATATTGCTCGTCCCATTCGGTTTCGCAGACGACGCGATCGCGTGTGACACCGCACTCTTCGTGGACGATTGAAACGCGGCGTCCGACAATGCGATTAAACAGCGCGGACTTCCCAACATTGGGGCGTCCGACGATGGCGATGGTTCTTTTTTTGGCTTCGTTTTTCATAGGGCCGGACATTGAACGTGTTCCTGCTTGTAAAATCAACCTTCTTTGTTTAAATCCATATTGAGATTAGATTCAAACAAAGAGGAAAAAACCATGGCAGAAATTACATTTAAAGGCTCACCGATCAAAACGCTGGGCGACTTGCCCGCTACTGGAAGCATCGCACCGGACTTCACATTGGTGAAACAGGATCTCTCAGAGACGATTTCGACCGACTACAAAGGGCAACGCCTCGTGCTCAATATTTTCCCGAGCATTGATACCGGGGTTTGTGCGGCCTCCGTGCATGCCTTCAACGGAAAAGCGGGTGGGCTGGAAAACACCACCGTTCTTTGCGTGTCAGCCGACCTGCCGTTTGCGCAGGGCCGCTTCTGCGGAGCGGAGGGAATTGAAAATGTAGAGACGGCCTCGAGCTTCCGCGCGGCATTCGGCGAGCACTACGGCGTGACCATCGCGGACGGCCCGCTCGCGGGGCTACTGTCACGCGCGGTCGTTGTAATCGATGAAGGCGGTACGATTCTCTATACCGAGCAGATTCCGGAGATTGCGCAGGAGCCGGACTACGACGCTGCGCTGGCTGTGTTATAATAGTCCATCGAAAGTCAAAGATCCAAATGTCGACTTTTGACCTTCGACCCTAAGACCTGAGACCATGAAACGATTGCTGAACATGATGTTAATTGCCACGGTTGCCGCATTGGCTCCGGAGGGAAGGGGAGAGGGTATGCTCACCGAAAAAGCAACGTTCGCCGCCGGATGCTTCTGGGGCGTGGAATCGGCCTTTCGAACCATCGACGGCGTGATTGACGCGCAGTCCGGCTATATTGGCGGTCAAACAGAGAACCCGACCTATAAAGAGCTCTGCTCTGGACGCACGGGGCACGCTGAAGCGGTGGAGATCACCTTCGACCCCTCGGTTGTTTCCTATAAAGAGCTCGTCGAACTCTTCTGGCGGGTGCACAACCCGACGCAGGTCAACCGGCAGGGGCCGGACTTCGGAACGCAGTATCGCTCGGCCATCTTTTTCCAATCCTTGGAACAAAAAACGATCGCCGAAGAATCGAAAGCGGTGCTGGGGGCCTCCGGAAAATATAGAAAGCCCATCGCCACCGAAATCGTGCCCGCCGCGACGTTTTATCGCGCGGAAGAGGTTCATCAACGCTACTTCGAAAAAACCGGCCACCCCGCTTGTCACTTTTTTCAGTGATGCGGGATAAAAGTTTCCAAGGTTTGGAAACCCCGAAAGAAAAAGTTCCAAACGTTGGAAAAGTTTGTTGCCCGAGCACGGCGAAGCCCTGAAATCCGGCGTTGCCGGTTCCAAGGGTTGGGAAACTGAGATTTCCTGCGCGCGGGATTGCTTTTTCCGAGCAGGTGCGTACATTCACGCGTCCTTTTGGTTCCGCCCCGACCTGTCCCGCCGAAGCCTTGGCGAAGGAGGAAGCATCGGAACAACAATAGTTTGGAGAATTTATGAAAAACGAAAAAATCCGCAATGTCGCGATCATCGCGCATGTCGACCACGGCAAGACGACGCTGGTCGATCAGATCATTAAAAAATCGCACCTGCTTCGCGATAACGAAGAGTTCCAGGACTGTATGCTCGACAGCAACGACCTCGAGCGCGAGCGCGGCATCACCATTTTGTCGAAGAACATCAGCGTCGAATATAAAGGTGTAAAAATCAATGTCATCGACACGCCCGGCCATAGCGATTTCGGCGGACAGGTTGAGCGCGTTCTGAACCTCGCCGACGGCGTACTGCTTCTAGTTGATGCTGCCGAGGGCCCGATGCCACAGACACGCTTTGTGCTCGATAAAGCTTTGGAGCTGAATCTCAAAGCGGTCGTGGTGGTGAACAAGGCGGACAAGCCCGACGCGCGATGCGACGTCGTGCACGATATGGTCTTCGACCTGTTTGCGGAGCTCGAAGCCAACGACGATCAGCTCGACTTCCCGATGCTTTACGCCAGCGGGCGCGATGGTTGGGCCGATAAAGAAATCGATGGCCCGCGTGATTCTATTTTGCCGCTGATGGATGCCATCATCGAGCATATCCCCGGCCCGCCCGTTCACGAGGGGACCGTACAGATGCAGGCGACCACGCTCGACTACTCCGATTACACCGGACGAATCGGCATCGGCCGCGTTTATCGTGGTGACTTGGATCTAAAGACTCCGCTGTCTATTATTAAACGCGATGGCACAGTGACTCCCGTTCAGCTCAAGGAGTTACACACCTTTGAAGGGCTCGGCCGCGTCAAAAAAGACTCCATTCCGTGCGGCGACCTTTGTGCGATCACTGGCATAGTGGATATCGACATCGGCGACACCATTGCCGACCGCGAGCACCCTGACGCGCTTCCGCTCATCGCGCTCGACGAGCCGACCCTTTCGATGACCTTCCGCGTCAACGACTCGCCGCTCTTCGGTAAAGACGGGAAATACGTCACCAGTCGCCATATTCGCGAACGCTTGCTCAAAGAGTGCGAGCGCGACGTGGCCTTGCGTGTCGAAGAAACCACCGGCGATGCGTTTATTGTCAGTGGCCGCGGCGTGTTGCACCTTTCCATCCTCATCGAAACCATGCGCCGCGAGGGCTTCGAGCTCACCATCGCTCAGCCCCGTGTGATTTTCCGTGAACACCACGGGAAAAAAGAGGAGCCCATCGAAATTCTCACTGTAGATGTGCCCGATGAATTTTCAGGTAAAGCCATCGAGTTAATTGGCAAGCGCCGCGGCGAAATGGTTCGTATGGACCAGCACGGTGTGCGCAAGAACATCGTCTTCCACGTTCCGACGCGCGGGTTGATCGGAATTCGAAGCAAGCTGATGACCGCCTCGGCGGGCGAGGCGATTGTTTCGCACCGCTTCGTGCACTACGGCCCGTACGCCGGCCCGATTGAAACCCGTAGCAACGGCGTACTTGTTAGCATGGGCAACGGCGCCTCGGTAGGGTATGCCATCGATGCGCTGCAGCAGCGCGGTATTTTCTTCATTGATCCCGGCGAAGACTGCTATGAGGGAATGGTTGTGGCGGAACACTGTCTCGACAAAGACCTGCCCGTGAACGTACAGAAAACCAAGCAGCTAACCAACGTCCGCTCCTCCGGAACCGACCGTGCGATGAAAATTTTCCCCGCTCAGAAGAAGAGTCTCGAAGAAGCGCTAGAATACATTGCGCCCGACGAGCTGGTCGAGGTCACTCCGAACAACATCCGCTTGCGCAAACGCTATCTCTCCGAAAACGAGCGCAGGCGCATAGGCCGCGGCGCCATCGACGCGGAGTAGAACTGTTTTTGTAGATATCGGTGCATAAGAGCTTGATTCTTCACACGGGTTTAGTAACTTCTCCGCCTTCTTACGCGGGTGTAGCTCAATGGTAGAGCCCTAGCCCGCGCTATTTGGCGCGGCAAGCTTCCAAGTTTATCCCGCCTGCGGCGGGACTGGTTGAGACTATGATTTACGTCTACATCCTCCATTCTGAATCTCAGAGCCGCTATTACACAGGCCAGAGCATGTATCGCGGAAAACGTCTCCGTGAGCATCTGCGCGAAAAGAAACATTGGACCCGCTGTGCAGATGACTGGCAGGAGGTGTTCTGTCAAAAAACCGAAACACGCGAAGTGGCTCGCGCGCTGGAAGTGAAGATCAAAAAACGTGGTGCGGCGCGATTTTTGTTAGATCTTGGTGCATAAGAGCTTGATTCTCTGGGCGGATTTAGTAACTTCTCCGCCTTCTACTGCGGGTGTAGCTCAATGGTAGAGCCCTAGCCTTCCAAGCTAGTTGTGACGGTTCGATCCCGTTCACCCGCTCACCTCTTCAAGTTTCCTAGAAAACTTGTGTTTTCCTAAGGAATAAGCCATTTTACTACAGATTTTTACTCCAAAAAATGGGAGTAATAGATGATTGTTGTGGTGAATATGAAGAACATAATACAGCAGGGAGAAACGTATCACTTCCGCATTGCCGTCCCGCAGGATTGCATCGCGGCGTGTGGGAAAAAGGAAATTGTTGAATCCCTTCGCACGAAAAAATGGCAAGAAGCGGAGGTGCGAGCCGAGCCTCTCCGGAAGAAATGGAAAAACGTCTTTAAGGAAGTTCGAGGGCTAGTTCCGTCAACATCGACCACTGCTGTTCCTGATTCAAACACCTTGGCGGTGAATGAATATGAGTCCAGCTATCAGGCTCTGATGCTCAGGAAGCTACCGGAGATCCTTGAATGTTCCACAGACGAGCAACTGAGCACGTTTGCTGAACGCTGCTGGTACACAGCCCATACGGTTCGACAAAACCCATCCCAGTTATCCATCCCGCTTCCCGAGCTTGAGCTGACCTGGCCGCTTCCCGAGTTGAGTCCGGGGCAAGCGCGTAAAAGAAACCGATCGCTAGAGAAAATGCTATTAGACGTCGTTGCTGCTGTTGAGCAGGAACTGGGACGGCCAATCGAGATAAAAGACGATGTTAGGGATGCTGTTGAGTTCAGGGATATTTCAAAAAGCTTTCTGAATAGGGAAACATCGACTTCGGCACGGGATCGGAGCTCGACTTCCTCGCGAGGCTCGACACAGGTTACGGCTCCAGCAAATGGTGAAGAAACCGACTTGCTGAAGATCGCCGAGCTTTTGATCAAATCGAAGAAGCGCGTCGAGGCTACCAATGAGAAAATTCGGGCGGAGGTGCGACACCTTAGGGAGTGGACAAAAAACAAGAGTGACATCACGAAGTACACCAAGGCTGATCTGATTGACTATGTTCAGAATTGTCTGCCCCACATGCCCGCCAATATGATTCGGAAGGAATCATACAAAGGGAAGACGCTGAGGCAGTGCGTTGCCCTGACCAAGAAAGACCCCGAAACGTATCCACCTCTTGCGTGTAAACGCCGGTTGAAAAGTGCGGCGGGCGGCGGCCCAAAAGTGCAACACTT
>CAYYYX010000006.1:0-17132 GCA_964476065.1 uncultured Verrucomicrobiota bacterium
TTTTGCATAACCCCTTGGAACAACAACTTATTACCGAGAACCGAATGACCCTGGCACGGGGGGCGTGGATTGAAACTAGCAGTTGCTTTAATGCCTCCAGAAGATCAGGGTCGCCCCCCGCACGGGGGGCGTGGATTGAAACCACATCGGCATCGTCAATGTGAGGAATTTTGGGTGTCGCCCCCCGCACGGGGGGCGTGGATTGAAACATTTACCCTTGTCAATGGTTATATGTCAACTAATGTCGCCCCCCGCACGGGGGGCGTGGATTGAAACTACGCGCCCGGCAGACGATTGAACGACCCCTGTAGTCGCCCCCCGCACGGGGGGCGTGGATTGAAACGCTCTTGTCAGCCTCTCCCGGCTAACATTGTGTCGTCGCCCCCCGCACGGGGGGCGTGGATTGAAACACCGTCCCGGCGGCACTCACTGCCGACCTCCCGTGTCGCCCCCCGCACGGGGGGCGTGGATTGAAACCAAAAACGATTATCCGCTAATGAGCTTCACCAGCGGTCGCCCCCCGCACGGGGGGCGTGGATTGAAACGCTGCAATCTGCATCATCGCAGGCACCGAGGTCTGTCGCCCCCCGCACGGGGGCTTGATTGCTATGGCGCGTTATGCCTTGCTCTTCGTCCTCGCTCGCAAAGCTCGCATGACAATTCTTTGAAATGATTAACAGCTCTCCTCTGGAAGGGTTGATGGTTGTTTGAAATTTCACCCCAAGGCATAGAGGATGAAAGTTGTCAGATGAATCCACTCAAAAGATTGTAGACAGCGTAATCATTATTTAGGATGACAGGCCTCTTTAACGAGGAATTTGGGGAGTTGAATGAAAATAGGAATTACGGTGGTTTTTATGGGGTTTTTATCAAGTTTTTTTATGGGCGACGTCGACTTCTCCGAGATGGTGCAGGCGGGTGCACTGGTGATTGATGTGCGAACGGCCGATGAGTTTTCCGGAGGTCATATTCAAGGTGCAATCAATATTCCGTATGATGTCATTGTGCGGGAAATTGGGGAGCATGAGTCGAGCAAAGATCGTCCAATTGTGGTCTATTGCCTCAGCGGAGCCCGCTCCTCTTCGGCAAAAAAGTCTCTGAGGAAAGCGGGTTATACGCAGGTTGAAAATGGTGGAAGCTTCCGCAAAATGAAAAAAATTCTTTCGGAGTAAGAATGAGGCGAAAAAACTGGATTGATCGAGCGTGCATGATTGCCGGAACGGGATTAGCGGCGGCGACGCTGTTGGGCTTTCTCGGGCGGGTTTTCTGGGTGTTCGATCTGTTTTCTCATTTCCGGGTTCAAACTTTCCAAGCGTTTCTCGTGTTGATCGGGGTTTCCATTTGGAGAAGGAAGAATCGTCAAGGGGTCGGTTGGGTTCTTCTGGCCTGCCTGAACTACGCCTTCGTGCTTCCTCTCTATTTTGGGAAGCCTCCATCGGCCACCGAACAACCTGTGCGCGCGATGCTGATGAATCTCAATGCCGCCAATGGCAATACAGATCAGGTACTTAGCGCCATTCAAACCGCTGACCCGGACTTGCTACTTCTGGTAGAGGTGACGCCGAAATGGGCGGCGGAATTGAGCGGTCTTGATTATCCCTACCGCCTTGCGAAACCGCAGGAGGGTTGTTTTGGAATAATGCTTCTCAGCAAATATCCGCTTTCACACACGAACGTGGTGTTTGTCGGCAGCGCGGGGGTTCCGTCTGTTGTTGCAGATGTTCATTTTCCACAGGGAGAGATTTCGCTAATCGGAACGCATCCGTTGCCACCGATTAGTGCTGAGTTTTTCAAACATCGGAACTCCCAGCTGGCGGCACTGTCGCAACTCGTTCGGGAGCAGAAAAACCCGGTGCTGCTGATTGGCGATTTGAATGCCTCGCCGTGGTCGCCGCACTTTGTGCGACTTCTGAAAGATTCCCGTCTACAAAACAGCATGAAGCATTTTGGGTTTCAGCCGAGCTGGCCTGTTGGAACTCGCCTTTTGCGTATCCCGATCGATCACATGCTTCACTCGCCGGAAATTTTGATTCATCGTCGCATTGTCGGGTCGGATGTTGGATCGGACCATCTCCCCATCATCGTCGATTTCTCCCTAAAATAGGAAGAGTTGAACCACGAATTGCACGAATCCACACGAATGAGGAAAATATAGTTCAGACTCTTTTTTGAAAAAATTCGTGTCCATTTGCGTTCATTCGTGGTTCAACTCTTCCGGCTCGGCTCCAAGGATTAGAGCTGTAGGTGTGGCTGATGACAGCGTTATTTCAGCACGGGACATGCACAGGACGGAGAGGTCATTTTATGAAAACCAAACCTGAAAAAAACCCGACATTTAAAACACAATGGTTTGATCGGTTGCCTTCGACCAATACGTTTCTGAAGGAGCGTCTGGCGCTGGAACCGGAGCTTCCCTCCGGCTCTGTGGTGGCCGCGCGGGAGCAGACGCAGGGGCGGGGCCGCCGCGAACGGGAATGGCTTTCCACCGCGAATGAAAACCTCACGTTTTCTGTTCTTTTTCGGACGATTTCCAAGCCTTGGAAAATTCCATCGGTCTCGATGGCTGTGGCCGTTGCCGTGGCCGAACTGCTCGACGCTGAAGGGGTGAAGGCCGACCTGAAGTGGCCGAACGACGTGTTGGTGGGTGGAAAAAAGATTTGCGGAATTTTATCGGAGGGAATTTCTGGGGGGATCATCATTGGTATCGGTCTGAATGTGAACATGGAGAGTGCAAACCATATCGATCAGCCCGCTACGTCACTTCTAATGGAAATCGGTTCCCGCCGTTCCATCGACGACCTACTCGAAACGCTACTGCCGATTCTTTCGGATCGCCTTGACGAATGGGAGCAGGGTGGTTTTTCCAAGGTTCGGAAAAAATGGGAAGCAAAAGTTCCAAGCCTTGGAAAAATCGTCACCGTCCGCGATGGCGACGCCGTTCGCACAGGTCGGCTCGCTGGTTTTGGCGACGACGGCGAACTGCTTCTCGATGAAAATGGAACGGTTTCTGCAATCTGGGCGGGCGACCTTTCCCTTTAATTCTTTTCTCAGGAACTCATCCTCGTTAAGATGCCGTCTTTCGTGGAGAACGTATTCTATTAACTAAAGGATCAAATCATGGGCGGCTTTTTCGGTGTGGCTTCAAAACGGGATTGTGTTTCGGATGTATTTTACGGAACGGATTATCACTCGCACCTCGGAACTCAGCGCGGAGGGATGGCAACCCTGAACGGGGACGGTAGTTTTAATCACTACATTCACGATATTCGCAACGCCCAGTTCCGTTCAAAATTCGACGAAGATCTGGCGAAAATGAGCGGAAACACCGCCATTGGCATCATCAGCGATTATGAGGATCAGCCGCTGATCATCAACTCCCGCCACGGGCGTTACGCCATTGTAACCGTTGGGGTCGTTCAGAAAGCGGCAGCGCTGGAGGCGGAGGCCTGCGCGGCAGGCGTTCATTTTTCAGAGATGAGCGGCAACGAGGTGAACCCGACAGAGCTGATCGCTCATCTGATTAATCAGGGAAAAGATTTTGCGGACGGCCTCGCCCAAGCGCAGGAGGCCATCGAGGGCTCCTCGTCGATTCTGCTACTGACCAAAGATGGTATTTATGCGGCGCGCGATAAAGTGGGGCGCACTCCCGTCATTATTGGAAAAGATGACGATGGGTATGCGATCACTCTGGAGACCTGCGCACTGCCCAATCTCGAATACACGATTGAACGTGAACTCGGTCCTGGGGAAATTGTGCTGGTCACAGCCGATGGCGTTGAGCGAAAGAAATGCCCAGGCGACTGCATGAAGATGTGTTCATTCCTTTGGGTCTATAACGGCTATCCGGCCTCATCCTACGAAGGTCGCAACACCGAAGAAGTTCGCAATGAATGTGGAAAGAAACTGGCGCAGGCCGACGATGTTGAGGCCGACTGTGTTTGCGGAATTCCGGACTCCGGTATTGCGCATGCCATTGGCTACGCGCAGGAATCGGGGCTGCCGTACCGCCGCTCCTTTGTAAAATACACACCCACCTGGCCGCGCAGCTTTATGCCGCAGAACCAGCAGGAGCGCAATCGCGTCGCCAAAATGAAACTCATTCCGATTCGCGAGCTGATTGAAGGCAAGCGCCTGATGTTCTGCGAAGATTCCATTGTGCGCGGCACCCAGTTGCAGGACACCATTAAGCGGCTCTACAGCGAATACGGTGCCAAAGAGATCCACATGCGCCCCGCCTGCCCGCCGTTGGTCTACGGTTGCAAATTCCTCAACTTCTCCCGTTCGCGCTCCGTCGATGAGCTCGCTACGCGCATTGCGATCATGGAACTCGAAGGGGAGTACAAGCATCTCGACGAATACTCCGATTCGTCTACCGAACGCTATAAAGCGATGGTCGATAAAATCCGCGAGCGGCTCAATCTCACGTCGCTACAGTTCCAAACCTTGGAAGATCTGGTCGAAGCCATTGGCCTGCCTAAGGAAAAACTCTGCACCTATTGCTGGGACGGAGAGGGATAAGGCCCTTCGGGCGGGTGATCTTTTCCCATGAAAATCTTACTCATCACTCCGCCGCTTTTGCAGCCGAACACGCCGTACCCAGCAACCCCGCTGCTGACGGCTTGGCTACGCTCGCAGGGGCACGACGCGGTGCAGGCCGATCTTTCGCTTGAATGCTTGCTCGCGCTGTTTTCAAAAGAGGGGCTGTCTGCCGTTTTCAAAGCCTTCCGCCTTCGCCAGAGGGCTCCGGCGCGACACGTGGAACCTTCGGACATCCCGGCGGACGACTATCTGGAAACAATCGAATCGGTGGTCGCCTTTTTACAGGGCAAAGCGCCGGAATTGGCGGAAGAGCTGTCTGAGCGCGGGGCCTTGCCGGAGGGGCCGCACCTGTTTCGCGCGTATGAGCAGGACGAGCAGTTTGGGTGGAACTTCCGAGGTGTCAGCACCGAAGACCGTGCGCGGCATTTGTGCAGCCTCTATCTGGACGACATCGCGGAAGCGGTAAAAATGCTCGATCCAAATTTTGGATTTTCCCGCTACGCCGAAGATCTTTCCGTTTCGCTTCCAAGGTTTGGAAAACTTCGCGAGGTCTTGGAGGCATCGGACTCTCTGTTTTTCCAAACCTTGGAAAAATTGACGGATCAGGCCTTGGCAAAGCATCAGCCGGAGCTCGTTGCCATCACCGTGCCATTTCCCGGTTGCCTGCTCGGGGCACTCGCGATCGCCCGCCGAATTCGACACAGTTGCTTAACTGTGAAAATCATGCTCGGTGGCGGCTATGTGAACACCGAACTGCGCGAACTGTCCGATCCCTCGATTTTCGATTTTGTGGACTTTGTTTCGCTTGATAGTGGAATGATTCCGCTACTGCGGATCGCCAATGGTGAAACGCCCGTCCGCACGTTTGTGTGCGAGGATAACCAAACCCACCCCGCCCTGCGGGCACCCCTCCGAGGAGGGGATCTTTGCGGTTTAGAGGATCCCCTCCTTGGAGGGGTCCGCGAAGCGGGGGGTGGGTCTCTCCTCTTTTATCCGGATGCTGGCGCGCCAGTGCCGCATAACGATCTGCCGCCGCCGGTTTTTGATGGGTTGCCGATGGATTCCTATTTTGGGCTTTTCGAAGTGCTCAATCCGGTGACGCGCCTGTGGTCGGACGGGCGGTGGAATAAGCTGGTGCTGGCGCATGGCTGTTGCTGGAGCCGCTGTGCATTTTGCGATACCTCGGTGGACTATATCTGCCGGTATGATCCTGCCGCGCCCACGACGATTTGCGACTGGATGGAGTCCATGATATCGGAGAGCGGCTTTAATGGATTCCATTTTGTCGACGAGGCGCTTCCGCCCGATTTGCTGGACCGCCTGTGTGATGAAATTCTGGCGCGCGGTTTGTCTGTGGAGTGGTGGGGAAACATTCGTTTTGAAAATCGTTTTTCTGGCGCATTGATTGAGAAGATGGCCGCATCGGGATGCATCGCGGTTACGGGCGGTCTGGAAACCTGTTGTGACCGGACGCTCAAGCTGATGCGCAAGGGCATTACCGTTGCCAGCGCCTCCGGGGTGCTTGGCCGGCTGGCTGATGCCGGGATCCTAACGCACGCCTATTTGATGTATGGGTTCCCCACGCAGACCCAAGATGAAACCTTCCAGGCCTTGGAAACGGTTCGTAGCTTGGTCGATGCCGGGGCGTTACACTCCGCCTACTGGCACCGCTTTGCGCTGACGGCGCATAGCGAAATCTCCCGCGACCCGGAGCGCTTCTCCATTCGGTTACTCGAAGAACCGGCAACCGACTTCGCCCGAAATGAAATTCCGTTCGATGGCGGGTTCGACTACGACCTCGATGCGGTTGGCACTGCGCTACGCACAGCCACCTATAATTATCAGCATGGCGCCGGACTTGATCTGTCAATTGACCACTGGTGTTCCGACACCTTTGGAAACTAGAGCATTTCATGATTCAAATGCCGTAACCCACCCCGGCCTGCGGCCACCCCTCCAAAGGAGGGGAGCTTTTTCAATCCCCTCCACGGGAGGGGTTCCGGAACGGCGGGGTGGGTTTGTCGGGGGGTCGCCAGACGACATCTCAATCATGAAATGCTCTAGTTTCCGCGGGTAAAGGCGGCGTAGCGTTTATCGACTTCTTCGATATGTTTGATCAGCCAGTTTCCGAGAAAAGTTTCCACGGATTCCGCCAGCAGGTCGGTAGCCCCGTCTTCGATAAACTCCTCGCTCATCGCCGCTAGCGTTTTGCGCAAGGCATTGTGTTTGGCTTTGTGCTCTTCCAGCTCTGGGTAGCCGCTTTCCGCCATCGCCTTTTCTTCGGTGGCAAAATGAACTTCGGTGTAGTCGGAAAGGAACTCCAGTGATTGGGAGATTTGCGCGACTTCATGATGCTTCTCAATAGCGGCTACGGCATTATTATAGTGCTCGATCCATTTTTGGTGCTGTTCGTCGATGATGTCCACTCCGACCGACAGGTCATTCGTCCATTCAATTTTTTTCATACGGTCTATCCCCCAACCCGGCGGAGCCGGAACCCAAATTTAATCTAAAGAACATCTTGTCCACAGACTACGCAGATTTTCACAGATTCCAAACATTGGAGGTACTTTTTAATCCAGTAAATCTGTGTAATCGAGCGACAGCGGGTGGATAAAAAAGGCTGTATAAACATGAACGAATTTTAAAAGTAAGGTACATGCGTTCAGGGGCGCGGGTGCTCGTCATCGTAGGCTTTGATCTTTTTCAGAACCAATTCCTCGGCTTCGTCGTACATTTCGCGGATCATTTCGTCCTCGAATTCGTAGACACGGTCTTCGAAGTCGGTGGATTCGATGCGGTCAAACAGACGCTCTTTCGCCACCTGAATGTCTTTGCCGTAGATGTGGTAGGAGTCAGCCTGCCAATTCATGCGGCCGATTTTTACGGTTTTGCCGGTTTTTTCGGCGACGGCATCGGCGATGACTTCTTTGCTGAAGAGGACGAAGCCAAACATATTCATGAAGTTGGCTCCCCACGCATCGTTGCTACGGAAACGGATGTTGGTGTTGAGCCACCAGACGCCATCGTCGTCTTCGAGAATGCGATACCAGATGGACTGGAGGCAGGGCGGGTCAAACACGTCGAGGTCGAGGTTGGGCATCCAGGTGATGGCCTGCGCCTGACGGGTGAAGGGCTGTTCGGACAGTTTTTCGATAATGTTGTCGAGCTGACGAATTTTAAAGGGGCCGACCTCTTTGGAGGCACCGTCTTGGAGCTCTTGCCAGACACCGTAGTCGGCGAGGCGTCCATGATAGGTGTATTCCCAGCGGGTGTCGTCGGGGTCGTTCATGTTTTTGACCCAGTGGTCTTTGAACCCTTTGAGCTCCATGACGTATTCTTTGAGATTGTCGATGCCGCCGGGGAAGGCCTTATGGATCATCGGATCCTTCATGGGGTCGAGCACGGTGATGTTCATGGTGCAGTCGAGGCTGAGCGGGTCGCCGGGTTTGTCGTACTGCGTGGCGAAACGGGTTCCTTTTTCGTAGAGGCCGACGAGGGCCTTCTCAAAGGCTTCGGCGAGGGTTTCGGCTTCAACCGTGATGACAGGGATGTTTTTGGGCATGATTCCTCCGTTATTTTTTAAATTCGGTGGCGAGTAGATCGTAGGTGGTCAACAGGGCTTCGGGGACGACGCGGGTGTCGCTCATGATGGGCATAAAGTTGGTGTCGCCGATCCAGCGCGGAACGATGTGCTGGTGGAGATGATCTTCGAGCCCTGCGCCGGCGGCCAGGCCGAGGTTGATCCCGATGTTGCAGCCCTGTGGGGCCATCACCTCGCGGAGTACGGTAACGGCCTTGGCCGTCAGGGTTTCCATCTCAAGAATTTCTTCAGGGGTGCGGTCATCGAGTTCCGCAATGTGGCGAAAAGGGGCGACCATCAGGTGTCCGCTATTGTAGGGATATCGGTTCATGAGCACGACGCAGGTGGTGCCGCGAAAAAGAATTAGATTTTCCCGATCGCCGCATTCGGAAAACATTCTGCAGAGGAAGCATTCGGTTTCTTTTTCGCTACGAATGTACTCCACTCTCCAAGGGGCCCATAATGGTCGGCTCATTTTGAACCTCCCAGAAGATTGGAGTCGTGGAGTGTGGGAGTGGTGGAGTGATGGAGAGGGAGATAAATACAGGAGCAGAGGCCATCCTTGCGGAGACCGGGGAGTTTTTTTCTAATTTTCCAATACTCCATTATTCCAATACTCCATTGTTCCATCTATCCCCCGATTATGATTAAGATGATCACTCAACGCAAATAAGGAATTCTATACGTGGCTATAAAACTGATACATGGAACGGATGAATATCTGGTGAGTCACCACGCCCGCAAGGCGGTCAATGCACTTTGTCCAGAAGCGGAACAAACGCTCGGGCTGGAGACGGTGAATGGAACCGTTAAAACCATTGATGAAGCAATCACGGCGCTGAAGACCTGCCTCGGTGCATTGCGCACGGTGGGTCTCTTCGGGGGACAGAAGACCGTTTGGCTACGCGACGTTTCTATTTTTAAAGACAAGGTTCTTCCTAAAAATAAAGAGGTCAAAGACCTATTGCTTGAACTGGCCAAGGATCTGAAAAACGGATTGCCGGACGGGCATCATTTGGTGATTTCCACCTTTGGGGTGGATAAGCGGTCCGCGTTCTATAAAACCTGCGTGGATGTGGCCGAGGTTGAAGTTTATGACCTGCCGGAGCAGGACTACAAAAAACGCCCGATCATTCGCGAGCGCGCACAAAAGCTTTTTGCGAAAGCGGGATGCCGCTCGAACGGGGGTGCGCTGGACCTTTTTCTTGAAAAAGTGGGACTGGATACCCGTCAACTGGTGATGGAGGCGGAAAAGCTGATTCTCTATATCGGGGATCGTGGCGAGATCACGGTCGAGGATGTAAAAGCGATCACCTCATCCTCCGCCGAGGCCATCACCTGGGACTTCACCGATGCGCTGGGCGAGCGACGACTCGACGAGGCGCTCAAGGTTCTTCGGCAGATTCTGTTTCAAGGGGAAAGCCCGGTTGGGGTCATGTTCGCCATCGAAAACCTATTTCAGAGCCTCACTCAGTTTCGGGGCTACCTGGATCAGAGCTGGCTTCGGATGGGAAGTGGCTACGGTGCACAGGCCGTTCAGTGGGGTAGTGATCCCGACATGAAAGAGCTGTTCGATCAGCTGCCCACCGATCCGCGGAAGATGCACTGGTTCCGTGTTTCAAAAATCGGACAGCAGGCCAAAAACTACACGTCCGAGGAGTTGGGTATTTGCCGCAAGCGGCTTTTGGAAACCCACGAGCAACTGGTTTCCAGCGGCGTGCCCCAGGGGCTGATCCTCGAGATGCTGGTTATCAAACTGATTGCAAAAGTATAAGAGGATAAACCCACCCCGCCCTGCGGGCACCCCTCCAGAGAAGGGGAGTTTATTAGATCCCCTCCCTCGGAGGGGTGGATGGAACGGAGAGACAGACGGGGTGGGTATGTATTTCTCCAGTATTTGAGTTAAAAACATGAGTATACTAAAAATTTATATCATTGAGGAACGTATCTGCGAGGATTGACAAGAGACCGTATTTTGCTAAATTTAGTCATCTTAGTGACCGTATATCATCAAATAAGGTATAGCCATGTATATTAAACAGGCCAATCTAAAAATGCTTGAGAAACTGGTTGTTCCCGGAAAGGTCGTTGTCATATACGGTGCTCGGCAAACTGGGAAAACCACGCTCATTAAGCATTATATGAGTTCGGTTGATGAAAATATTCTTTTTGTTAGCGGGGAGGATATGGCTGTAAAAGAGTCGTTGGAAAGCCAGTCTCTGGAAAAACTCCGCTCCTTTGTTGGCAAACATAGCCTGTTGGTAATTGATGAGGCCCAGCACGTGAAGAAGATCGGTTTAAATCTTAAGTTGTTGGTGGATCACTTACCTCATTTGAAAATTATTGCGACTGGGTCGTCTTCCTTTGAGCTGGCTAAAGACGTGGGGGAACCGTTGACCGGACGGAGTTATGTTTTACGCATGTATCCTCTGGCTCAGATGGAAATTATGACGACAGAAAACCCGCACGAGGTGAAGCCCCACCTTGATGACCGGTTGATTTATGGAAGTTATCCAGAAGTGGTTGTCTTTCAGGATAATTCCATGCGTCAGCGTCATCTAAGCACAATGGTAAACTCCTATCTGTTTAAGGATATTTTGGTGTTAGATGACATTCGCCACGCCGACAAACTTCAGCGTCTCTTGCAGCTATTGGCCTTTCAGATTGGGCGAGAGGTTTCTCACAACGAATTAGCCGTTCAGTTAAGCATGAGTAAAAACACCGTTGCGCGTTATCTGGATTTGCTCGAAAAGGTTTTTGTGATTTATCGCCGTACGGGCTTCAGTCGGAATCTTCGGAAGGAACTTTCCAAGAGCAATCGATATTATTTTTTCGATAACGGAATCCGCAATGCGTTGATTAATAATTTCAACCCCTTGAGTCTTCGCGATGATGTTGGATTACTTTGGGAAAACTATGTGATGTCGGAGCGGTTGAAACGGCACGACTACAAGGGCGAGTATGTCTCTTCCTGGTTTTGGCGGACGTACGATCAAAAGGAAATCGATCTAGTGGAAGAATCCAGTGGTCAGCTGTGTGGGTATGAAATGAAATGGAACCCGCGGAAAATGGTGAAAGCTCCTAAGGATTGGACAACGCATTATCCTTCTGCGACATTCGAAACGATCCATCCCGGAAATTATCTTCCATTTATTTTATAACTCCAATCGGGTAAAAAATGAGTATTCATAAAAATCTAGAAATCATTGAGAAGCGGATCGTTGCCGCTTGCAAACAAGCCGGGCGTTCGCGCGACGAGGTGAAGCTGGTGGCGGTTTCGAAGCGCAAACCTTTCGAAGCGGTCATCGAAGCGGCAGAGGCTGGGCAGATTGTCTTTGGCGAAAACCGGGTTCAGGAAGCACAAACGAAGATTCCAATGTGCCCGCAAAACCTGCATTGGCACCTCATCGGACATCTTCAAAGCAATAAAGCCAAGCTGGCTGCTTCCGGGTTGTTTCGCATGATTCATTCGGTAGACTCCGAAAAACTGATGCGCGCGCTCGACGAATATGCCGCAACACCGCTTCCCATTTTGATTCAGGTGAATGTTTCCGGCGAGGGCTCCAAATCCGGTTGTTCGCCGGAGGCGGCCGCAGGATTGATTGAGGCGGCCAACAGCTGTTCGCAGGTGGAGGTGCACGGGCTGATGACCCTCCCGCCGTTTACACCCGACCCCGAAAAAGCCCGCACTCATTTTTCCAACCTTCGGAAGCTTCGCGATGAGCTTCAGGAAACCACCGGCACGCCGCTCCCCGAACTTTCAATGGGGATGTCGAACGATTTTGAAATCGCGATTCAGGAAGGTGCCACATTTGTGAGAGTCGGTTCCGACATTTTCGGAGAACGGAAATGACGAAACGACGGAGTAATGGAATGGGGGAGTATTGGAGTATTGGATCGAGAATTTTCAATACTCTATTTTTCCAGTACTCCATGGATGTTTAAGGAGGGATCAATGGAAAATCGTCGAAACAGAAACCGCGGCTATCAGCAGCTTCGAGTTTGGCAGGATGCTCAAGAACTCTATGCGTTGACATGGGTGGCATTTAAAAAATTTCCTTACGATCTGAAACGGGTTGTTTCGCAGCAGATTGCTTCTGTCGACTCAGTGCATCGCAATATTGCAGAGGGGTATTGTCGTCGGGGAATTAAGGAGTATTTGTATCACCTGAACGTTGCTCTGGGCTCTCTCGGTGAAAGTGTTTCTGGGTTGGCTGCCTATAAACGCGCGGATCAGATTTCTTTAGAAACTTTCGAAAAGATGGATACATTAGCCTTCAAACTGGAGAATGGTTTAATTAAACTGGTTGAGAAGCTGGAAGCAAAGAAGGAAGACGGAAGCTGGGTGGATCACCTAATGGTTAAAAAAGGGGATGGAAAATCGGAGTAGTGGAGTATTTGGAGAGTGGAGTGTTGGATGGAATAATTTCCGCCACTTGAATTGTTAGCTATCCAGTAATCTAGCGAAGTTTATGGAGGGTGTAGTTTTGTGAGTTTTCCATTACTCCGCTACTCCATCACTCCATTATTCCTAAATCTAAGGAGGTTTTATGAGCATTATGGAATCCAAAGTTGTTTTTATTGGTGCAGGCAATATGGCCGAGGCGATTGTCAGCGGCATGGTGGCGGGTAATTTCTGCGCGCCGGAAAAAATTGTTTTAACGGATGTTCGCCCGGACCGGTTGAGAACCCTTGAAAAAGAGTATGGCATCACGACCTCTATGGATAATGGGGTGGTTCAAAATGCTGAAATTGTTGTGCTTTCTGTAAAGCCGCAAGCAATGGGCGATGTGCTCGAAAAAATTGCTCCGGTTCTTCGGAAAGAGACGCTGGTTATCAGTATTGCCGCTGGAATTCCCTGCGCGAAAATCGAAGCGGCGCTAGAGGGCGAGCGACGCGTAGTGCGCGTGATGCCAAACACGCCCGCATTGATTGGGCAGGGAGCCGCCGCGATTGCCGCTGGGACGTATGCCGACGAGGCCGATCTCGAAGTCGCTGAAGCCATTTTGCAGTGCGTTGGATTGACGGTGCGTGTGGAAGAAAACGAACTGGATGCGGTCACCGCGCTGAGCGGTTCCGGCCCCGCCTATGTATTTTATCTGCTCGAAGCCATGCTGGCCGCCGCCGAAGAGATGGGGCTGAAGCCCGATGCAGCCCGGACGCTGGCTCTCCAAACGGTGGAAGGCGCCGCGCGGCTGATGAAAGACACCGGCGAAAGCGCGGCCGCGCTTCGCGAACGGGTGACCTCAAAAGGGGGTACTACAGAAGCCGCCATCCATATGCTCAATGACGAGAATGTGAAAGGGGCCATTGTGAAAGCTCTAAGAGCCGCTCACGATCGCTCCGTTGAGCTTTCGGTTTAATCGATTCATCCAAAGACCGAGGTCTTGGACCTCGGCTACACTTGAGAAACAGAGGCATCTCTGTAGCCGAGGCCCGAGGCCTCGATGATCCTGCTTTTGTTGCGCTTTCTCGCGGCAGACCCTTGACGAGGAACGGCGGGTGCTGTATTAATTTCCGCTCTTGATTGGCCAATGTAGCTCAGTTGGTAGAGCAGCTCATTCGTAATGAGCAGGTCAGCGGTTCGACTCCGCTCATTGGCTCCAGCTTCAAAAACCCTGTAAACGCCTTTGTTTGCAGGGTTTTTCTTTTGGCGGGATCGTGATGATGCAGGCCCTTTTCCATAAAAAAACGCCGCCGAAAATGGGCAAATAGGGTGATTGATACCGCTTTGCTACGATTTCACCTTGGCTTTTTACACGCTTGGAATAGTTTGAAACACACGGAATCAACCGGAACAAAACCAAGGGGCGCAAAATATGCCACAGGTGTTTAAACGTGAATGGAAAACGAAGGACGGGAAAACCCAGACTTCCAATTCTTACTATGCCCGCTTTCAGATTGCCGGAAAGGATGTTGTTCGTTCGACAGGACAAACCCAAAAGCCCGCCGCTGAAGTTGTTATGCGGGAAATGATGGGCGAACTGAAAAACGGCGACGGAATCAGGCTTCATTTTAAGCGGTTGGAGTATGCGTTAAATCGTTTGCCGCAACCGGAACAGTCAAAGCATCGACGAAAGATAGCAAGCCGTTTGCTGGGCGGTATTGAACAGAAACTTGCTATGAATAAAGTTTGGCCGGTCTGGTTGAAAAGTCCCAACAAACGCAAACCCGGCCCGAAAACGCTAAAGAACTATGCTGGCCGCTGGAAACGATTTGAAGAGTGGGCAGCCGGAAACGGGATTGAATACCTGCATCAAGTGACACCCGCACAGGCGCAGGAATACGCCGCCGATCTAATGCAGTCCGGCTGCTCCATGAGTACATACAATACTCACCTTGCCCTTTTGCGCGGCCTGTTCAAGACGCTGCGGCTTGTGGCCGGCATTGAAGATAATCCCTGGATGGATGATTTGAAGCAGGAGTCCACCCCGGAATCCCGGCGCAATCTGACAACGGAAGAGCTGCAAACTGTTTGCGCGGCGGCAACGGGAGTTCTGCGCTATCTGTTTGCGCTGGGTCTTTATACCGGAATGCGGCTGGGGGATTGTGTTTGCCTTCGCTGGGATGCCGTAGATTTTAAAGCTGGGATCATAACCGTCATGCCGATGAAAACCCGCCGAAAGAAAAAGGTGATTCGGATTCCTCTGCACCCGGTTCTTGCCGAGATGCTTCACGAGCTGCGGGAAAAGAGCCCCGGAGAACTCCTTTTCCCAGAAGAGCGGGAACTTTACTTGAAAGACCCATCCAACCTGTCCAAGTGGATTCAGAAATTCTTTACGGGTTGCGAGATCCAAACGCAAAAAACGGGAACGGGCAAAACCGAAGAATACAAAAAGGCTCTAAAGGCATGGATAAAAGGCGGGCGTAAAGGCGACAAACCAACCTATACCCGCGCCGTGGTCGAAGTGGGCTTTCATTCGTTACGGCACTCGTTTGTTTCGCTTTGCGCTGCCAACCGGGTTCCGCAGGTTGCCGTTATGGAACTGGTCGGCCACGGCTCCCCCGCAATGAACCGGCTTTATTCTCATGCGGGCGATGAGCAGAAAATAAAAGCGATTGCCGCGCTTCCGGCTATTGATTTTGAGGGATAAAAAAAGGGAAGGAAAATAGCAATGAGCGCGAAAGAAAAATGTTCCAACCGTGAAAAGCCAGTTCGTGGATCATGGGTAGCAAAGGATCTTTTGCGGTTTCTGCGGGATTGCCGGAAGAGCGAAGCTGAAAGCATTCATGATTTAAAGAACGCTCACACGGAAGAAATTGAATGGTGGGAAGAAACGATCCGCGAAACGGTAAACGACCGCCGACGCAAACCGCGTGATATTCTGGAACTGGATAGCGCAACTGTCGCCGCCTTGGATGAGTTGTTTTGCCGAGGGGTTCAAGCTTCAAATCGGGATGCGGCACTTCAATTCCGTCGCCGCTTCGCTTTAAAAATGATTCGTGAAGGATGCGAGGCCGTCATTCGTAAAAATGATTGGCGGCGCAAAGGCTTTTTGGATTTCGCAATTGAATTTCGGGGTAAGACCGAAGCGGAACTGGAAACCGAACAACTTGTACGGCAGGTTGAAACGCTCCATTGACAATAGAAACGGATAAGTTACTATATGAAGTATGAAATCAGGGAATACGAAGAACGCGGACGCTCTCCATTCCATAAATGGTTTTCAGGTTTAGACGGGGCGGTTAAGGCGCGGGTCTTCCGCCATATTGCCCGCATGGAAGGCGGGAATCTGGGGGATTATAAGTCCGTGGGTGGAGGTGTGACAGAACTTCGGATGCACTTTGGCGCAGGGTATCGGGTCTATTATGGACGGGACGGGGATACTTTAATTATCCTATTGGGTGGGGGATCGAAGCGGGGGCAATCCCGCGATATTAACGCCGCAAAGGAGCGGTGGGTAAACTATTTGAAAGCGAGGTAACGACATGGCACTAACAAGAAATTACAAAGAAACGATTCTGGCAGAACTCCAGAAGGATGAGGAATTCCGCAAAGCAACGTATGCAGAAGCTCTTTCGGCATTGCAGGAAAATGAAGTGTCGGTGGCGTTGTCTATGCTGCGGGATTTGGTTCATGCAACTCTCACGTTTAAGGGGTTGGCAAAGGAAACCGGAATCAGTGAGAAATCACTGCATCGAATGCTTGGCGAACATGGAAATCCAACCGCCCAAAGCATCGGAAAAATTTTGAAAGCCATTAGTCAGAATTTGGGTGTTCATCTCGCTGTAGCCGCATAGCCTAAATAAAGCGGAGGTTGGTATGGAACGGCAATTTAAAATCATGCGATGGGACGGGTTTCATTTCGGAGCCGTGCTGACGTATTGGGGGCAGGAAAATACGGTTGCCGGGACGGTCTGGCGGTTCGTGATGGATCGAGGGGAAACGCTGGTTGCAGTTCCCTATCAAACTCCAGAGCGTCCGGCAGCAACTCCTCATTGCGTGCCGGAGCGGATTGAGCCGATTCTTGCGGGCGGCCTGTTTGGGTGGGCTGTTCGTTATGCCGCCGGGGTGAATGCAAACCTTGAAGATTTAGAGGAAGCAGAGTCCCACGCGAATTTGGAAAGGGAATTTGCCGAGTGGGAGGCAAAACAGGATTTGCCGGAAACAGCCAAATTTGAGGCTTCCCTCCTCGTTTGCATGAGAAGTAACGCGTCGCCTTGCCGAACGAGGCTGGAAGCCTCGTCTACGCTTGAAAACAGCCCATATCATTGGGAGTAGTTTCACTCAAAACGATCCATGCTCAGATCCCTGCGGCTTGCATGCCAGATATAGTAGGCTGGTGTGCTAACCGGATAGGCAAGGTTGGAACGTTATGCAGCTATCGGCGGTAACGCGGTGAGGACACCGCGTCTACATTTCCAAACATTGGAAACTTATGCAGCTATCGGCGGTAACGCGGTGAGGACACCGCGTCTACATTTCCAAGCATTGGAAACTTATGCAGCTATCGTCGGTAACGCGGTGAGGACACCGCGTCTACATTTCCAAACATTGGAAACTTATGCA
>CAYYYX010000006.1:17232-49530 GCA_964476065.1 uncultured Verrucomicrobiota bacterium
AACTTATGCAGCTATCGTCGGTAACGCGGTGAGGACACCGCGTCTACATTTCCAACCATTGGAAACTGTAGGTGCGGGCGTTATCAGATTTCTTCGGTGAGCGACGCGACGGTGTTGGTGGCTTCTGGGGCGTTGTCTTTGGGGCCGAAGATGCTTTCGAGCAGGCGTGTGGGTTCTGGCTCTGGGTCTTTTTCCGGCTCGTCATTACTCAGCGGGCTATCCGACCAGCCGCGCGGCCATTCCGTGTTTTTAGCATCTGATGCATCCAGGCGACGTTTTGCCTCGGAGGTGGCTTCTTCCGGCGTATTTAGCACATAGGGGGTGATCAGAACAACTAGCTCTTGTCGGTCGGCTGACTTGTTATGAGAGCTGAAAAGCCATCCGAGTAGGGGAATGTCGCCGAGCAAAGGGATTTTACTCGAACTTTCGTCTGTTTTGTTTCGAACGAGTCCACCGAGTACCACGGTTTCGCGGTCTTTTACGCCGACGGTGGCACTGATTTCTCGTTTCAAGATAGTTGGAACTTTATTTTCATCAATTAACACATCGTCGCCGACATCATCGGCCGACTGAGATATTTCCATCAACACAAAGTTGTTCGGATTGATGCGCGGAGTCACAGTCAATTCAACGCCGATTGTTTTGTATTCATAGGTGGAGCGGGCGCTAATACTACTCGTTCCGGTAACTGAAGATGTGACAACTGGTTTTTCATCAGCCACTGTAATTTTTGCCTCGGTGTTATCAGTCGTTAGCACAATGGGGGTGGAAATGATCCGCGCATCGGCATCAGATTTTGCTGCTTGAATCAAAGCCTTCATGTCCAGTTTTGGAATGGTTTGGTAATAACTAAACGTGGCACTTTCAACGGCTGCGCTCAAAATATTAGATGTGATGAGACTGCCTAATGATGTTCCAAATGTCCTATTGTCAGGAAGGTTTGCGCCTCGCTCATAAACCCAGTCCACACCTGTTGCAAAAGCATCACCGACAGTAACGTTGAGAATAACGGCTTCGATCAAGACCTGCTGAAGCATGATGTCGAGAGTTGCGATCACCACTTTGAGAGCATCGATGTCGGACTTGCGGCCCATGAGGAGCAAGGAGTTGGTGCGTTCGTCGGAAAGGATTTTGGTGTCGGCAGAGAGGCGACCGATGGCGCTTTTGGCAGAGGAACTGATCTCGCGGTTCGGCGCGATGCGCGCTTTGATGATTTCGTCGACACTTCGGCTGCCACCCGCGCCATCCGTGGCGGTGCTGGTGGTTTCTTCGGTCGCTTTGGCCGCGCCGACAAATTCGTTAAGGATGCCGGAGATTTCGGAGGCTTCGGCATATTCGAGGTTGATGGTTTCCACGACGACGTCGGGGTCGACGGGGACATCGAGCACTTTGATGATGCTGTCGAAGAAATTGAAGTTGGCGGCTTTGGAAAAGATGATGAGGATGTTGGTTCGTTCGTCGGAGACGAATTTGACTTCGCCCTGAATCATCTGGGTTTCGTCGGCGAAGGCGTCGTTGCCTTGGGTGGTGGTCGTGGTTCTCGGGGCGCGGATGACGCCGGGGACGCGGCGCGGCGCGGCAATAACCGTTTGAGAGCTTTTTTCGGTTTTAGCGGCGTCGACCAGTTCTTTGAGTTTTCCGGCTACGCTTCCGGCTTCGGCATGTTTGAGTTGATAGATGCGCGGTTCGATTTTTTCGAGCGGCTGGTCAACCATGGAAATGACTTCCACAATGCGGGCGATGTTGGCGGAGGTATCGGTGACGAGGATGCTGTTGACGCGATCCATTTTGATGACTTTGCCGTACCCGTGGATGAGTTGCTGTACGATTTCCTGAACGTCGGTGTAGACGACGTAGCGCAGGGGAATGACTTGGGTCATGAGTTGGTCGGCGGCGGCATATGTTTTTTCGGCGTCAAACTCCTCAATGGCCATGCCTTCCTGGCGGGCGGTGGCAATGTTGACCACTTTCAGGAAATTTTCACCCATGGGCACCAGCGCGACTCCATTCATCGCCAGAACGGTTTCAATGGCCTGCATGGCCACTTCTTTGGTGCGCTTGCTGTATTTGAGGGAGATCTTCTGGGTGAGGTCGGCTTGGATAATCAGGGTGCGGCCGGTCCAGTCGTTATATTTGTCGACCAGCATGGAGAGCGGGGTATCCACCGCATTGAGCGAGAAGAGTTCTTCGGCGCGCAAAGCCGGCGCGAGCAGGATCAGGCAACTGAGCAGGGCAAGAATGGTTTTATTTTTCATGAGTCAATTTTCGGTTAGTCGTCGTTTTTTTTCAACATTCAACAGTCGCTAAACAGGGTCTGTTTTGATCGCGAATCACACGAATTTTCGCGAATTGAATTTTAAGTTTATGGCTCTTCATTCGCGCAAATTCGCGAAATTCGTGATCCATTTTTATTCCGTGGTTCATTTCTCTCCCGCACGATGCAGGATTTCTTTCTGAAGCGGTTTCGAGATTCGATATCCGGCGTTACATAATGCGTTTAGATACGGTTTTACTGCGGAGATAATTCTCTTTTCTTTAGCGCGAATCAGGACGGCACCTGTGCCAAAAATCTGAACCCCTGCATTTCGCGCCGCGATTCTCCCTCTTGTTTCATCGATCAAAAGCGATGCGTTTTTTTTGAGAGCCAGCGTGATGGCCTCGGCCTCGCCGCGATCAATTGAATATAACAAATATTTTGAGGGTTCCTTGGTTTCTTCTACGCGAATCCATGTCATCGCTTTCGATAGTGCAACGGAGCCGGGTCGCGAGCTGTCTATGTGAAGTTCTTTGTGCACCGCGATGGGAATTAAAACCTCCCCAAAGAGATTTTTCAACAGGTCGAGGCTTCCGGTTTTCGCCAAGGCAATAAGCGGACCGGCATCTGCAACAATCAGGGGTGTTTTAGGTGAACTCATGAAATGGCTTTCAAATCGTCAGCCAGTTCACCTGGGATGTGGCGTACGGCCTCTATGTCGGAAATCTGCAAGACCTCTAAAAATTCTTCAATAGAAAGAGAGGCTATTTTTGCTGATTGAGCGAGGGTCGTTATGCCTTGATCGAAGAGTTGGGCTGCTAGCTGAATGTGTACGCCTTGCTCCACAACATATGAATCAAAAGGAAGAGCGATTGCCATGGGGCGACCATGTTTTGTCAGGATGGAGAGGCGACCTTCTTCCGCATCTTTTAGTAGGTTCCCTGCACGATTACGCAGGTCTCTTGACGAAAAAACATCCATTTTTTGTTTCATAACAACTCCTTTTTGTGTGCACAAAACGTAGCACAAGCCAGGTCTTAGTCAACTGGATATTGGCTGTTGGTTATTCATTTTCTTTTTCCCGCCGATAGGCGCAGTCGATGCTCATGGAGCCTCTCAGCATGCCGTCCTGTTTGGCAATGGGTTTAATGTTGATTTGCCACACATCAAAACGAATGCCTTGCGCGTGCAGGGCGTAGAGGAAGTGAACCATGGCATCCAGCTTGCCGACCCATTGGCAGGCCACGTTCACTTCGTAAAGGGTGCCCACCTTTTTTTCGACTCCGGGCACGGTGCTGGTGAGGTCGAGATTGTGCTGGTCGGCCATTCCCTTGATTTCTTTTGAAAGGAGAACCGAGACGGGAATTCGCCGATCATAGATCGGCAGGTCAGCCTGTAGGGTGTCCAGTCGGCCAATCCAATTCTCTTTCTCTTCCAGAATTCGTTTGTGCAGTTGAATCTGGCGGCGCAGGCGGACTTTTTCAGAGGCCATTTCCTTTTGCTCGGAAATGTTGGACCCGGCCATCCAGTAGGTGAAGCCAAAAAGGACTGCCGCGAGGGTGGTCATTCCAATGATGATTTCCCGTTTAGACATTTTCATTACAAATCCTCCGCGGCGGGTTTGGGAAGATTGACCTTGATCGAAAAACGGGTGTTCTCTTTGATTTTTGTGTTTTCAACCCCTTCAAAAAGTTCGAGTTCCCCGAGCGTCTGAAAATAGTCGTAAATGGGGTCTGAGCCGTCGCCCGTTCCGCTCAGCTGGATGGCTTTGCCCTTGGTATAGGTGAAGGAGGTGATTTCAACGAAGTTGGGGAGGGCCTGGGTGATTTCGCGCAGGCACTCGAGTGCGGAGCGGGAATGGTCGGCATATTTTTCGAGCGAAAGCATCTCTTCGCGCGCGGCCTGCGCCGCACGGGCCGGCCCGCTATATTTTGCGGCCTCTTTTTCAACACGGTTAAAGGAGCCTTTTTGAATTGCGAACGCGGCTCCAGTAATGCCGACCACTGCCATCCAGAGGCTGAGCACGGCGATGGCGGCGATGGTAGCCACCTGCATGAAGCGTTTTTTGCGCTGGAGTTCAATCCATTCGCGCGGAACCAACTCGATATGATGTGCGGTGCGGTCGGCGGAACGAAGGGTGAGGCCCTTCGCCAGCGAAGGCAGGGTTCCCAGATTGTGCAGGGTGATCTGCCCCGCGCATTCTTTGCCTAGCATTTTTAGAAGGGCTTCGGGAACGTCCGATTCGCTCCAGAACTCAATGGAACGAGTGTCGCGGTGGCCGTATTCGGTTTCGAGTGAAAGCAGGGTGTATCGCAGTTCTTCTGCAATTTCGTGCAGGACGTCTTCGTCTGTGAAGTTGTGGAAAAGTTCTAGAGATCGGAAGCAAATGGGGACTCCGTCGTCGATGATGATCATGGAAAACTCGGTGTGCTCTTCGAGAATGAAAATGACCCGTCCCTCGGAGGGAATATCCGAATGAGCCGTCAGCAGGCTCCACCAAGCCAGGATTTCAGCATCCAAACTGCGAATGTAGACGTTTTTGGTTTTAAACAGATCGCCCAGATCGTCTACCGCGTTGCGGGGTGCGGCAACCGCCAGTACGCGGGAATGATTTTCGGTCTCTTCGAGCAACTCGTAGGAAAGCGTGAGCTGGTCAGCGGGGAAGGGAGAAATTTGATCCATCTGCAACTCCACCATTCCGTTGATTTCGTCCGGATCGGAGGAGGGAAGTTCGAGCACGCGCATCAGCAATTGCGAGGAGGGAAGGGAGACGGTTATAATCCCCCGAAAGTTTTTGCGGAGATCCGTGAGAACTTCGGCGGGGAACAACGGGGATTCGTCCTGCTCGAAGAACCCCTGCGGAATGGGTGCAGACCCCTCGTGCAGGGTTTCCGTTTCGGAACGGGTTTTGCGCAACACAGCCCACTCGACGATTTCGTCGGTGTAGTGAATTCCCGTGGTATGGCGGTAGAAGAGCATGATGGGGGGGAGTCTAAAGGTCGAATGTCGAAAGGTCAAAGGTCTAAAAGTCGAAGGTCCAAAGGCGGGGGTTTGCAGGCGGGACGCCTGCGGTACGTATCGCAGGCGTCCCGCCTGCTTTATTCTTCTAGCCAAAAGAGAGGCACGGCCTCCTTTTCGCCCAGTTTAAAAACGGAAGAGATGGTGCTGACCAGTCCGCCGACCGATCCCTCGCTGATGACGGTGACGTATTCAGGTTTCAGGGTGAAGACATCACCGCTCAATCCAAGCGCCGCAAATTCCTCTGGGGTGATGGTTCCGTCGTCTTCGGTTCCCGCTTCGCCATCCGGCCCGAGGCGGGTTTCCAGGATGGTATCCACCATTTGATCGGAAATGTTTAGACTGTTGAGCACCTCGCGGCAGGCACTGTTGGGATTGATCTTTCCGTCGCCCCAGATGGTGAGATGTTGGGCAATGCCGCTCATCGGAGTTTCCGCCTCTTCATCCTCCCTATTTCCGTAGAGGATTTCCTGCGTCCAGTTTTTGATGAGAAGCAACTCGTCGATGGTGTCGACCGGCGCGTTCTTCGGCTCATAGCCCTGATCGCGGTAAAATGGATCGTCTTTTTCTGCGCCGTTGAGCTGGTGGGTGTCGTTTGCATCTTCCCAGTCGGTCAGGCAACCCAGCAGGCTGTCTCTGTCAGTAGCATCCACGCCTCCTTGATCAAAAAGTTCGGTCCACTCCTCCGGGCTCATTTTATGGATGTTTTGTCGCCCCTTTTCATAGTCAATGCGCAGCGTGATGGTTCCATCGCCGAACTCCTCGACGAAAAGAACGGGGACTCCTTCCGAGATTTTGGAGGCCTCCATGAGATAGGGGTCGTCATAAACAATGTCGTCTCCTTCGAGCGGATCTTCTTCAAAGGCGAGCATGGCCTTGGCGAGCTCCACGCCGGCCAGCGCAAGCTGGTCGGCTTTGAACCGCTTGCGCTGGGCGGAGATCAATCGGGATTCCAGCTGCATTTCAAAGGCGAACGTGCTGACAATCAGCGAAACAATGATGAGTACCCACATCACCACAATCAGGGCGGCACCCGATTTTCGATTGACGATTGACGATTGACGATTTTCCAACCCTTGGAGCTTTTGTCTTTTATTTTTCCAACCCTTGGAAAAAAAGTTTCCAACCCTTGGAAAAAGTCCTTTCCCAAAATCCTCAATCGTAAATTGAAAATCGTAAATATTTTTCATCTCGCCTCCGAAACATCGTTGGTGACGGGTGGGCCAAGGGGGATTTCGATCAGCTGGCGGAATTCGATCGGGTCGTCATATCGATCGATGGGGTCGGCGTAGAGGGTGATCTCAATCAGGCCCGGAATGGCATTGCTGTATTCCCACTCATCTCTCCAGCGCTCTTCATCCTGATCCGTGTCATACACCTGACAGCTCAACCCTTTAATGCTATCGGTGATAAACCAGCTCTTCTTTTCCGCCTCGTCGTCGTCGATGAGGTGCGGCCAGACGGTGACGATCAACCCCTCGGCTCCGTCGTCGTCGGTTCCGCCGCCGACTTCGATGCGGTGGAGCCCGTGTTCGAAGGTTTCTCCGCGCGGAATGAACGCGTCGCTGGCGGTCACCCAGCTGATGGAGTGTTCCCCGTAGCCTTCGGAGTTGTTTTCCATTCGAAAGCCGTAGTGTTCTTTCGACTTCTCAAAAAAGGCCATGGAGCGCAGTGCGGAGGAAAGTTGTGTCAGCACAAAATCGCCGTGGTGCATTTTGTCGATCAGCTTTCGCCCGCCTGTCCACGCGCGGGTTGCCGTGGAGAAGGTTTGCCACGCGAGGGTTAGCGCGATGGATAAAATCACCATCGAAACGAGAATCTCTAAGAGGGTGAAGCCGTGCCGCGCGTTGCGCGGATGGAGTGTGGGAGTATTGGAGTATTGGAGTGCAGGAGTACTGAACGGGAATTTTTTCACCGTTTGTTTCCTCTTTTTCCCATGACTCCACCAATCCAACATTCCATTACTCCGTTCTATTTTTCTTCCGGCTCGATGTAGTGCCAGGTGACGATTTCTTCGAATTGTTCTTTGCCGCGGGTTGACCAGCTTACGCGGGTTCGGACGGTGTAAAGGCCCTCGCGGTTTTCATCTTCCGACTCAATGACTTCGCGCTCCCATGTGTAGCCGTCATCAAAATCGCCCGACTCCGTTTCGTCACGAAGCTCTCCGCGAGAGAGCGGGTTTTCTGCGCCGACCCGCAGGACGAGCCGTTGGGCGTTGCTGTAGTGGCGTGCCTTCGAAACCACCGAGAGACAACGTGCCGTCGCCAGCATCAGCGCGCCGGAGCCGATCCCTAAAATGATAATGGAGAGCATCACTTCAATCAACGTCAGGCCGCTTTTTTTGTAGGACACGCTTCCCGTATTCGGGAGCGTGTGTAATCCTGCCCGCGCGTGGGACACAAGCTCTCTGAATACAGAGAAGCTTGTCCTACAAACAGAAGGAACGCTTAACCTCCCACTCATGACCACTCCCCAAAAACATGGAGCTTTTGCGTTGAGTTTTTCCAAACCTTGGAAGATTCGGCCTCTATTTTTCCAAGCATTGGAAACTTCGCACGGCAGGCGGGACGCCTGCGGTACATTTTTTCCAAGCCTTGGAATCTTTTTTTCCAAACCTTGGAACGTATTGGTTTTTCAACATTCCAACATTCCGCTATTCCAGTATTCCAATCTCTTCTCATTCTTCCACGGTGACCTTTCCGGAAATGGGGTGGCATTCAATGGTCCGGCTGCGACCTTTGTCGTTTGAAAGCGTGAGCTCAAAGCCGTCGTTCATTCCGTTGGAGTAGAAGTGGACGACGCGCGCATCAGTCGAGGTATTTTTCTCTGTGCTGATTTCAAACTGGCTGATTTTGATATCGGCGGGAAATCGCCGCGAGGTGTCGGGTTCGTTTTCGTCCTCGCAGGTCAGGATCATCTGGTCTTCTTTAAAGGTCAGCGTGCAGTCGCTTTGTTTTAGAATGGAGAGGCTGCGCGCAAAACGGGCCATGCGAACGGTGGAGCGTGCGGCATCGGTCATTTGAGTGGATTTAAACGTTCCTCTGAATACCGGAGCGGCAACGGCCGTGGCAATCAGAATGATCACCGCCACCAGCATGATTTCAATCAGCGTAAAACCTCTTGAACCGCAGAATATCGAACAAGGAATATCGAATTTCGAAGGGATGCGCTTCTTCATTCTTCAGTTCCTTATTCGGTGTTCAAAATTCAAGCGGTGAAGCCGCGCCTAGTCCCAGTTGTTGAAGCTGTCGCCATCGGGAGAGGTGGTGGAGAGGTCGAAGCCCATGCCGTGTGCGCCGCCTTTGCTGTACTGATATTTCTGGCTCCACGGATCCGTGAGTTCGCTGGGTTTGAGGTAGGGGCCGTTGCTGTTCTTCTGTTTGGTCAGATCCTCCAGGCTGTCGGGCAGGCGAAGGTTGTCCATTTCGTAGCTGCCAATGGCCGTCTCGAGGCTTTTGAGGCTGGCGCGCGCGGCCACATTCTGGGCTTTGCCGAGTTTGCCGCCGATTTTCGGCGCGGCGATTCCAACGATGATGCCGATGATGACAATCACGAGCATGATTTCGATCAACGTAAATGCACTTTTAGATTTCCGGTTTTTCATCTTCTTTTCATATTTCATATTTCATCCTTCATTTTTCTCTCTAAACGCCTAAGCCGCTGGTGAGGTCGAATACCGCCATCAGCATGCTGATGGCTACAAAGCCGATGATGAGGGCCACGCCTAAAATCAGAACCGGTTCCAGGACGGTGGTTAAAATTTTGATGCTGAAATCGAGCTCTTCATCGTAGCGGCGCGTAATCTGAGCGAGGGCGCCGGGCAGGTCGCCGGTTTCTTCGCCGACGGCGAGCATGTCGGTGAGCAGCGGCGGAAAGACTCCGCCTTCCGCCAGTGGTTTGGCAATGCTTGAGCCATCGGTGACTCGGTTGCGGGCGGCGGCAATTTCTGCGGCGATCACGCTGTTGCCGACGGTTTCTTCGGAAATGGTTAGGGCTTTAAGAATCGGAACGCCGTTGCGGATGAGGGTTTCGAGCGTGCGCGCAAAGTGGGCGAAGGAGTTGGCGCGCGCAATTTTTGAAACTACCGGCAGTTGAAGTTGGCGGGCGTCCAGCCACTTTCGGCCGTCCGGTGTTTTGATGTAGCGACTGAAGGCAATGCCCGCTCCGGTGAGAATCAGAAGCATGATCCATCCGTATTGGATCATTCCGTTGCTGATGCCCATCAGGATCTGAGTGGGAATGGGCATGGTTCCGCCCAGCTCATCGAAGATGGTCGAAAATTTCGGGACAATGAAAATCATCAGTCCGATGACAGAAAGAACGCCGACCCCCAGAACGATTGCCGGGTAGATCAGGGCCGTGATGACTTTGCTTTTGGCTTCTTGCACGCGTTCGTAGTGGAAGCAGAGTCCTTGGAGGGCTTCGGCGAGCGCGCCGCTGGCTTCTCCCGCGCGCACCATGCTCACGTAGAGTTTGGGAAAGGAGTCGGGGTAGATTCGGAGTGCATCGGAGAGCGAGCTTCCCTGAACGACTTCGTCGCGCAGGCGCGGGATGATGGTTGCGTTGGCCGAATCGGAGTCGCGCTTGGCCTGTGTGTGCAGTGCCCGGCCCAGCGTCATGCCCGAGGAGAGCAGGTCGGCCAGCTCACGGGTAAATAGAAGCATGGCCCGGGGTTTCATGCGTATTTTCTGATTCGTAGAAAACTTAAATTTTAATTTTGCGGAGCCCCCGGCTTTTTTAGCTCCGGCGGTCTGCGTCAGCGAAAGCGGCGTGCAGCCCATTTGCTGCAGGAGAAGTAGCGCAGAGTTCCGGTCCGCGGCATCGACTGTTCCGTCTTTTCGTGCACCTCCGCTGTCGCGGGCAATATAGTTGAAGGTCGGCATATTTTGAAATTCAAATTTGAAACTCGAAATGCGGGTAGAAAACGGCAGAATACTAGCTGTATTTTTTAGATAAATGGAGTTTTTTTATGCGACAACGTTCTTTTCTTCTCATGGGTGCTCTTCTGCTTTTGATCGGGTGCTCTCAGGCCCCGCAGGAAAATGCCATTACACTGGTGAATGCCGCCGCGGTGGATGCGGATCTTTTGGAGCGTATCCGCCTGTTTGCGGAAAAGGAACTTCATGTTCCGGTCCGAACCTTGGAAAAACCGAGGCTCGCGCGGTCGAAAAGTTTCCAAGCCTTGGAAAAAGCCGCGTTGCGCATCAAAACCGATGCCGATATTTCTTTCATTGTTTTGGCAGGGATCAACGGGGAAGAAAAACATCTGGAGGTATATGCGGAAGACGGAGTGGCGCTGGTCAATACGCAGTCGCTCTATACGGATGAGACCGAGACCTTTGCCCGCCGTATGGAGCGGATGGTGATGCGAGCGGCCGCGTTCGTCTTCGACATGCCGCCCACGCCCGATCCGTTCTGCGTCACGCGCGACTATCGTTCGCTGGAAGATCTCGACCGGATGGGCCGGAACTATTCTCCGCCGTGGATGGGGCGTTTTGCCGATGAGGCCACGAAACGGGGCCTTGCGCCGCTGCCTGCAGGTGGATCGCGCCTGCCACTTCTTCCATAGTTGAATGTATAGTTTGTTTCTGCAGGCGTCCTAAGGTTCGTAGTTCCGCCTTTAGGCGGCTCGTCCGCAAAGCCGCCTAAAGGCGGAACTACAAACCTTTTCCACATCTTCCGTAAAATCCGCATTCAAGCCGTAGCCGGAACGAACAGAAAACAGACAATGTATTGGACGTCATTTTTGAGGGCTCTTTTGTTTGTCGAAAGAGGCTTGAATTAAGACGATTTTGGAAAACAATCTCGCCTTTTTTCCAAGGTTTGGAAACACTCTCCAGCTTATGAATCCCTCTTCTCCAAAAACAGCCTCTTATCGCGAACTGTTTCGTATTGCGTTCCCGCTGATCATCACGTCGGCATCGTTTACGATGCTTCATTTTTGTGACCGCATGTTTTTGTCGTGGTACAGCCCGGCTGCCATCCAGGCCGTGGTACCTGCCGGTATTCTCTCCTTCACGCTGATTAGCTTTTTTATGGCGCTGTGCGCGATGGCGAACAGTTTTGTGGCGCAGTTTTACGGAGCAGGGGAATATAAAAACTGCAGCCGTGCGGTTGCGCAGTCTCTTTTTATGGCGGTGCTTTCCCTGCCGCTGATCTGGGCGCTCATTCCCGTGGGAGTTCAGTTGCTGGTTTGGAGCGGCCATGCGCCGGAGGTTTTTGCGCAGGAAAAAATTTATCTAACCATTGTGATGCTCGGCGGTGTGAGTATTCCATTGACGGCGGCGGCGGGCAGCTTCTATGGCGGACGCGGGGAAACCCGCGTCATCATGGCGGCGCACCTGATTGGGAATAGCGTGAACGTGGTCCTCAACTGGTTTCTGATTTTTGGAAACGGACCGTTCCCGGAACTCGGAATCAAAGGGGCCGCCATCGCGAGTCTGATTGCCGGATTCGTGGCTCCGACCATTTTGCTGTTGCTCTATTTTTCGAAGAAAAACGATGCGACGTATCGAACACGCGAAACGCTCCGTTTTGACCGCCCGCTTTTTGCGCGAATGCTCCGGTTCGGGTTGCCCTCCGGTATTCATATGGCGCTGGATATCGGCTCGTTTTCTCTGTTTGTGCTCTTGCTGGGTCGTTTGGGTGAAACGGCCTTTCTGGCGAGTAACATTGTGCTCAGCATCAACATGATCGCTTTTATGCCGTCGATTGGAATGGGGCAGGCGGCCTCGGTACTCGTTGGGCAATTCATGGGGCGCGGAGACACTGATGGCGCGCAGTCCGTGGCATGGAAGGCCATGCGTGTGGCCTGGGGGTATACCCTGATTGCCGTCACCTCGTTTGTTCTGTTCCCTGAGCTGTTTGTCCGGGTTTTTGCCCGGGGTGATGTGGCGTTTGATGAGGTGTTTTCTACCGCACGAATCATTCTTTTCTTCGCCGCCGGATGGGGGCTGATGGAAGCTGCCAATGCGGTGCTTTCCGGCGCACTGCGTGGTGCGGGCGATACGCATTTTGTCATGTGGTTTCACACCACGGTGGCATGGGGCTTCTTTGCGCTGGGCGAGGCGCTGATTGTGCTGGTTCTCAAACTCAACGTCTATGCGGCGTGGGGATGGGCCATTGCCTACTTTACGATTTTGGCCGCCGGATGGATTTGGCGCATGAGATCGGGGCGTTGGAAAACGATCGAGCTGATTGAGCGCAAGCCCACCGCAATTGAGCAGGCGGGCGGAGTGCCGGTGTAGGGGATTGACGATTGACGATTGAAGATTTCGGACTGGTTTGCAGGTCGCGTAGGCACTTGAATTGAAAATCGCCCCGAAGCGCAGCGCAGATAATTTCCCGAAGGGAAATAGCGACAAAGGAGCGGTTCATCGCCAATCATCAATCTTTTTTGGGCCACGTTCTGATTGTTTGAAGGATATCTCTGACCCAGATGCATTCGCATTCCACCGGTTTTGGCATCATGTCACCCTGATGCACACAGAAGTCCGAGCCAATGCAGAGTTGCTTGTCGCGTTTCGCGAGTAGCGGGCGGTCATTCAGGGAGAGAAAATCTGTCACCGGGATCGCGAGGGTCGTGAAGCACCCTTCATGATGATGAGTAAAAAAGAAAAGCCCGCCTTCCAGATTATCAAAATGAACCTGATACCCGTTCATTTTTAGTTCCGGATCGGACAAAAACGTTTCCATGGTTTCCCATAGCGTTTTGCAGTTCGGGCAGACTTTGAATGGCTCCGTGTTCATATGGGATCTTTTTTATCATATTTGGCGCGGGTTGTCTTTGTTTTTTTTCAATGCTTGGAAAAATAAAAACCCCGCCGGGTGAGGGCGGGGTCGGAGAAACGGATTAATGGAAGTTCAATAATCCATTATTCCATTACTCCAGTATTCCATTCTTAGTGAGCCACGCTCACTTTGGCGCCTTTGGCCTGGCCAATGTCGGCCAGCAGTTCGCTGAACCACGGGGCGTCGATGTCGAGCGGCTTGCCGCCCGCAATGCGCGGAAACTCGCAGGCGCGAAGTTCATCGTTTTTGTCATCGTCTTCACCAATCACGCCGCCAATTCCGGCCAGCGCGCATTCAACGGCTTTATCGCAACAGGCGATGATCAACTTAAGGTCGGCTTCGTTCGAAGCGGCCGCGCGGGCGTAGTAGCCCGATTTCTGAATCAGCACTTTTTCCGCGCCGAGCAGTTCCGCAAATTGTTTTCCGAACCACTGGCCGGGATTCACCGCGTCGAGTTTGACGTGTCCAAAGGCATCACGCGGAACATCCTGACCCGTCGCTTCCATTTCTTTCACGATCGATTCGAGACCCGCACCTTCAGAAATAAAGATGTTCACGTTATCGACATCATCCATCACTTTTTTGAGGCGTGCGGCTTCGGCTTGAATATCCACGGCCATTTCGGGAACAAAGATGGCGTGCACATCTTTGCGCTCTTTGCTCAGTCCGAGCTGCGGGAGGAAATCGAGCTCTTCGAGTGCCTCGTGGTAGACCTTGGCGGTGTAGCCGGCCAGCCATCCGCAGTTGCGGCCCATCACTTCGTGAATGATCAGCATGCGCGGGTTGGCGTTGTGTTCGGCCACCACGTTCGCAAAATATTTCGCCCCTTCTTCGGCTGCCGTCCAGGCGCCGAGCGACTGTTTAATCGGGAACACATCGTTATCGATGGTTTTAGGCAGGCCGACCACGATCAGTTCGTAATCGTTTTCCGCGAGGTAGGCCGCGAGGTCGGCCGCGGTGGTGTTGGTGTCGTCGCCGCCGATGGTGTGGAGCACGTCCACGCCGTCTTTGACGAGTTGGGCGGCCGCCACTTCGAGCGGGTTTTCGCCTTCTTTGACGAGGCCGCGTTTTTCACAGTCCTTTACATTGGTGAGCTTCACGCGGCTGTTGCCAATGGGGCTTCCGCCATGTTTATAGAGAACCGCAGCCTTTTCGCGAATTTCGGCGGTCACCTTAATGGATTCGCCGAGGAGAAGACCTTTATAACCGCCGGTGTAGCAGATCAGCTCAATGCCGGGGTGGTCCTTTGTGTAGCGCTCGATCAGGCCGCCGATGGCGGAGGAGAGACAGGGGGCGAGTCCGCCCGCGGTGAGTAGGGCTACTTTTTTTACTTCTTTCATAATAGGCATCCTTTCAGAGGGTTAAAAATCAGCCGCCCATGATGGGAATTTCAGCCCGCAAGACAAGGGAAAAAAGAAATGGAATGTTGGAGTAATGGAGCCGTGGAGTGCTGGGTTTTTTGTCCTTCACCATTTTTCTTATTCCAGCACTCCGTCACTCCGGTATTCCATTACTCCATTCCCCTTGACAAGAGCGGGTTGCATCTCTTTAATGCGCCCCTTCATTCCGCAGGAGGATGTTCACGATAAGTGATCGCCTGACCTCAGTCATTCGAAACAGGCGGCCCGATAGAGGGCTTAATCAGACGGAATACAGGAAAACAGAAACCGAACAGGAGAAAACATGAAGTATAATGGACCGAAAATTAAGAAGTCTCGCCGTCTAGGCATTGCCCTGACCCCGAAAGCCGAGAAATATCTCGAACGCCGCCCGCATCCTCCGGGACAGCACGGCCCGTCGCGTCGTCGCGGCAAACAGTCTGACTACGGTAAACAGCTGGTTGAAAAACAGCGTTTGCAGTATCAGTACAACCTGACCGAAAAACAGGTTCGTAAATACTACAAAGCCGCTTCCCGCAAGCCGGGTAACACCGCGGAGCATCTTTTGCAGATGATTGAAGTTCGCCTCGATGCGCTCGTTCTGCGCGCCGGACTGGCCCGCACAATCTATCAGGCTCGCCAGCTCGTCGGCCATGCGCATCTTCGTGTGAACGGCAAGAAGGTCAACATTCCTTCGTACTCTGTTCGCATTGGTGATGTCATCACGGTTCGTGAAAAAAGCCGCGATCTCGAAATCTTTCCCGCTGCACAGCAAATTGCCAGCACCCCGGAATACCTCACAGTTGACGACAAAAAGCTGACCGCAACGCTCAGCCGCTTGCCTGAACCCGGCGAAGTGCCGATCCAGTGCGAAATGCCCCTCGTCGTTGAGTTCTACTCACGTTAAACCGCTTCGCGGTTTAATTCAAAAAAGCCTCCGCAATGCGGGGGCTTTTTTTGATCTCCGATTTTTCCAACCCTTCAGGGTGAACCTTCAGGATGAACCCTTGGACCTGCGTGTCCCGCCATCCCGTCTCGCCGGCTTGTCCGCCGTAGCCTCTTGACCTCCGAAGCCTTGGCGAAGGGGGTTGGCGAAGGCAGAAGTTGTACGAAGGCGGAAGCTCTCAGAGCGACGGAGGAAGCGACAGCGAAAGTGCTTTTTGTATTTCCTAAAAGAAGCAACCCATAGGGGAGCGGCAAAACATAACGGGGTTTGGCTTGGCACATTCCAGCCTGTTCTGCATAATCCGCGCTTCATTTTTTGAGGAGAAATTTATGTTCAATGCATCCGATCTGAGAAAAGGGCTGAAGATTGAAATCGACGGCGACCCGTGCGTGATTACGGACTTCCAGTTTTCCAAGCCCGGCAAAGGCCAGTCCATTTATCGCTGTAAAATCCGCAACCTGAGCACCGGAAACAGTTTCGATAAAAGCTATCGCTCAGTCGAGAAGGTCAAAAAGGCGTCTTTGGACTCCCGTGACTTTACCTTTTCCTATCAGGCGGGCGATGATTTTGTTTTCTCCGACAACAACACCTACGAAGAAATCCATCTCACCACCGAGCAGCTTGGCGACAGCCAGTATTTCATCGTGGAAGACATGCAGGTTGAAATCCTTTTCCACAACGACAAGGCACTCGATGTCACTCTGCCGAACTTTGTTGAAAAAGAGATCACTGATACCGAACCCGGCGCACGCGGCGACACAACGACCAACTGTAACAAGCCTGCAAAAATTGACAACGGGTACGAAATTGCTGTGCCGATCTTCATCAACGAAGGCGATATCGTTCGCATCGACACCCGCACCGGCGACTACGCCGACCGCGTTTCCAAAGGATAAGCGATATTTCCGACGATGGATGAAAGAGGAAATATGAAGTATGAAAATGGAGCTCAGGCGGCGCTGGCCTTTTTAAATAAAAGCTGTCGCAGACCCGCTTTCATCTTTCATAGTTCATCTTTCTTTGCGAAATATGATTGAGCAACTCAGAGAAAGAGACGCCCTGATGCAAAGCATCCGGGCGTTTTTTCGTGCCGAAGGCTTCGACGAAGTCGAAACGCCCCTCGTGCTGAAAACGCCCTGTATGGAACTGCACATTGATGCCATTCCATCCGGCGACGGATTCCTCCGTACTTCGCCAGAACTTTCCCACAAAAAGCTACTCGCCCGTGGCGCAGAGAAGATCTTTGAAATTGGGAAATGCTTTCGGCAGGGCGAGCGAGGGCGCTTGCACAACCCCGAGTACACCATGCTCGAATGGTATCGTGTAAACAGCGACTACATGACAGCGCTCACCGATACGCAGGCTCTCCTTTCCAATGTTTCCAAACATTGGAAAACAATAGGCCTGTCGGCTCAGCCGACTTCCAATGCTTGGAAAATCTTCAGCATAGAAGAAGTTTTTGAGGAATTCGCGGGTTGGAATCCAGTCGAGGGTTTTGATGCCGATCGCTTCGACTTAGATTTGATTGAAAAGGTAGAGCCCGCTTTACCGACTGATTGCCCTGTCGTGCTCAAAGATTATCCGGCAGAGCTTTGCGCGCTCGCGCGGCTCAAGCCCGGTAATCCGAAAGTGGCTGAGCGCTGGGAGCTTTATCTGGGCGGCGTTGAAATCGCCAACGCGTACAGCGAACTGACCGATCCGGTGGAGCAGCGCGCGCGGTTTGAGCATTGGGGCGAGCAGAGAAGGGCGCTCGGTAAAGAGGTCTATCCCATCGACGAAGAATTTATCCAAGCATTGGAAAACATGCCGCCTACCTCCGGCGTCGCCCTGGGTGTAGATCGTTTGCTCATGATTTTAATGGGCGCCACAACCCTTGATGCGGTTCTCCCATTTCGCCGCTAAATTAAACGCAAAGTCGCCAAGGGGCATAAGGATCGCAAAGAGCCTCTGCGGGGCTTCGCTTCCGCCTTCATAAATTACGGCGCGACATGCCGGACATTTTCGCCCGGATGGCGAAAATGGTGGAGGTGTCGGGTGTCGGGCGGGGTGTTGATGGTCAACGGGTTACGTTTCGCGGGGCAGTTATGGCGCAGTTAAAAGGCCTTTTTGTGCGATCCAGGCGACGGTGCTGTCGAATAGGTATTGTTCCATTTCTTTGGCGCGGGTGGTGAGTGGCATGAAGGGTGCAACAGGGAGCAGCCAGATGCTGTTGTAGGTGGTTAGGATGTCGTTAGAGGTAAAGGTGTGCTTCTTTTTGGTGCGGCGGTCCATGACGGTTGTGCGGAGGGTGTATTCGTAGGTGTAGGGTTCGGCATAGAGTTGGAGGGTTGCGACGCTCATCCAGAAGTCGGCCCAGTTGTGGGTCATTTCGCATCGGAGGGCGCAGTGGATTTGCAGGTCGGTGGGTTGGTTTTCGGTGTGGATTGCGCCGAAGAGGTTGGTTTGCTTTGCTTTTTGTTCTGCTGTTTTGAGCAGGTCTTTGCGGCAGTATTCGTTCATGAATGCGCGCAGCTGTCCGTTTTTATAGCTGGAATAGCTGGCGGTGAGGTAGACGCTGGGTTTGCTGGTCTGATATTCAGGCAGGTTGATGGTTCCTTTTTCGCGCATGGCGACGCAACCAGATAGGAGGATGGCCGCGCAGGCGGTGAGGATGGTTTTTCCAAGGGTTGGAAGTTGCATTTTCTATTCCTCGATGACGATGCCGTTGATGGTTTTTTGAGTGGGCGGGGTGGATTGGATCGGCTGGCTGTCGCGTTGAGCTTGGAGGATGTTCTCTAGTAGGTAGACGATCCGGTTGATGCGGAAGGCCCACCGAAGAATTCCGGCGATGACGCAGGCAATTAAGAAGATTGCGAGGGCTCCGAAAAATAGGATGCTGATGGGGCTGTCTGTCATTTTACATTTCCATGGAGTTCGTTGTTTAAGGCGTCTATAAGGTACTGCTTTTTATCGGATTGCAATGTTTTGTGTTCGGCGGTTGCTCGGTCGAGTTCCCCGGTGGTGTCTTCGATTTCGCCGGTGATGCTTTCAATTTCGCTCTCAATGTCTTCGCGGTCGTATTCATCTTTTGTTTTATTGAGTAGGCTGGTTTGTGTTTTCAGTTTGCCTCTCAGCGTGGTGATGTCTGCTTTGTATTCGCTGGCCTTTTCTTTTAGCTGTTGGAGTTCGTCTTTGATCTCTTCTGAAAAGTGATCTGCGTGGAATCCGACTTCCTGTTTGTCGAGGTGTCCGGTTTCGAGCATGACTTTTCGATAGAACTGTTTGGCTTTTGCTAGTGTGATTGGCACATCTGGTGGGTCAAACATTTCTGCCGTAATGACCGGATATTCTTTGTGTGTCGGTGGCCGGAAAAGAAAAAATAAAATCAGACCGATTACTACGAGAGAAATTATGATGACCATAGATACCGTTCTGTTTTAGTGGCTCTGTTTGAATTGGATTATCCGGCACGTTTCAGAACCTCCACAGAAACCATTACCATCCTGGAGCAGTTATGCGCAGTTAAAAGGGCGACAACCCGCCGAACCGTGTTCGACCGTAACACATCGCGCATATTGAAAACCAGCCGCCTCGGCCCTGATACCATTGATTGAACCAATGAAGCTGGGGGGATCTTTCGATCCCCCCAGAACAAGGGTGTGGAGGTGGGGGGAATCGAACCCCCGTCCGACTAAGAGTCACGACAGCTTCTACGTGTGTAGTCATACTATAAATATTCGCCCCCGCAGCTGCCGTATGACAGGGCCACTTTGGACGCTAGGATCCTGTTATTTTCTCGCGTCGCCATCCGGATTCCCGATATTGACACCAGCCTGTTGTCGTCGCCTTTAGCCCCTAACAGGCGTCAGGGTAAAGACGTCGCGCCTTTATTTAGGCAGCGAGTGCGTAACTTTCGTCAGCATTTAATGTTTTGGGCTCCTTTTAACGAGGCCTGGAGGCCAACCTCGACACGCAACTGTTGCTTCAACTTAACCGTCGAAACCAGTCACCCCCGAAAAGGGAGGGGCATTGTTGCACAACGTGTGTAGATGGCAACCCTTTGTGCTACTCAATCACGAGACTTCCGTCGTCGTTGAATTTCCAGCAGTCGCCATAGGCAACTTCCCAGAGGTGTCCGTCGGGATCGGAAAAGTATCCGCTATAGCCACCCCAAAAAGCATCCTGTGCCGGTTTAACGATTTTTCCGCCCGCGCGCTCGGCCAGCTTAAGCACTTGGTCGACTTCTTCTTTGCTTCGCGTGTTGTGGGCGAGGGTGATGCCGGAGATGGAGGGCGGCTCACTCGGAGAGTTCGCCCCACCTTTTGGATCGGGACTTTTTGGTAGGGCGACGCCTCCGGCGGAGCCGTAAATATCTTCGGCCAGCTTATCGTTCGGGTAGAGCGCCAGACAGGTACCCGAAGTTTTGAAGAAGACAATCGCCGCATCGTCTTCCGTCACGGAGGTGGGAAGGCCCAATCCGTCGCGGTAAAAGCGGATTGATCGCGCCATATCCGCTACACCCAAAGTAATAATGCTGATTCTCGATTCCATTTTTTTTACCGGTAAAGCTCACAGCAGGCTGAAGCTCTTGGTTAGGCTCAAGCCGGTGGTTGGCTAAATTTTTATAATTCCGGTTCATCTGGAAGTCGCTTTAGATTCTTCAAATATCGATCTGGGTTAAATTCCTTTTGGTATTTCATGATGTCAAAAACCTCAACGCTGACAGCTTGTGCGATGTGTATTTTTGCATCGTCTTCCGACATGCCTTGTGTGATCAGACGGTCGAGTGTTTCTTGGGTTTCTGGAGGATCGTTGTCTGCCAATTGATTATCAACTGTCTCTAAGAATGCTGCTTTCAGATGTGGATTATGTTTTTTCATATTTTTCCTTTTCTGTAGCCAACGTTTAATGAGTGATCGGTCATATTTCCGGTTAAATTTAGGCGTTCAGCTTACTGCGCATCATTTTGCACATCAATGAAAACCCGGAAAGTATTAGGATTTCTTTGGAAATAGGGAGAGCCCGTGAGGTCGCCGGGCTTATAAAATGATGGAATCTGTTGGGCGGGTTCCGCGAACCCGCCACCGCCCCGAATATTCGGGGCGGCTACAGTTTCCGAGCCTTGGAAACCATACCTTGCAAGGTATGGTTTATGTCGGTGGAAGTTTCCGAACCTTGATGCTGCCGGCACAAGTCCAAAATCGCGCTCGGAGATCGCGATCCATCTTTAAAAACATTAACAAACAGGGTGGTCGCCGACCTCCGGGCGGCGATGCTGTAGACTTTTGTCGGGTTCATGAACCTTGGAAACCATACCTTGCAAGGTATGGTTTATATCGGTGGAAGTTTCCGAACCTTGGAAAAATTCTGTCCAACCGTCTTCGCATTCAGCTTCGCTGTGTCACGAAGGTTGTCGCGCCCTTTGGGTCGCTTCTTTTTGGGAATACCAAAAGCACTTTCGCAATAGCTTCCGCCGTCGCTCTATGAGTTATGGCGGGACACAGCAGGTCCAAGGGTTGGAAAAATGCCCAATGCTCAATACCCAATGTTCAATTTTCAATGAGCTCTGAGCGTTGCTCAGAGCACGGGGGTCATGAGGGAGGCGAGGTTTTCGAGGAGGCGGCGGGCGGCGGGGCGCTGTAGCCACTGGGAAAGGAAGATTTCGTCGCTGAGGGCGATGTCTTCGTGGATGATGTTTTTCATGGAGTCGGCGAAGGTTTCGCTGTAGACGGCGACGGAGCTTTCATAATTCAAATTCAAGCTGCGTTCGTCGAGGTTGGCGGTTCCAACCAGCGAGAATTCACTATCAATTACCAATGCTTTGGCGTGTATGAAGGGCGGGCGGCGTTCGAAGATTTTGACGCCGGCGAGCAGGAGGTCTTCGTAGAGCGCGCGGCTGGCCAGTCCGGTATAGAAGTGGTTGTTTTTTTGTGGGACAACGAGGCGGACATCGAGCCCGCGCAGGGCAGCGGAACGCAGGGCGCGGAGGATTTCGGGCGGCGGGACGAAGTAGGGGGTGACGGCGAGGATCTGTTTTTTGGCCAGCGTGATGCTGCTGAAGAAGGTTTCGATGGCGACCTCTTTTTCAGTGGAGGGGCCGCTGTTGATGAGGCGGGCGGTGATGTCACCCGCCGGGTCGATGCTCGGGAAGTGGCTTCCGGACAGAAGGGTTTCGGGATTCTCTTCGGTGATGAAATACCAGTCGCGCAGGAAGGAGTATTGCAGCTCCTGAACCAACGGACCTTCGACTTCAAAGTGGTAGTCGCGGATGGGGCCGCGTCGGTGGGCGGAGGTGTTTTCGTCGTGCAGATTGATGCCGCCGAAGAAGGCGGTTTCCCCATCAATGATCAAGACCTTCCGGTGGTTGCGTAAATTAATCTGGAACTGGCGTTTGAGGAGGTTGGCTTGTGTCCAGCCGGCAATTTGGATGTTGGGAAGGCGGGCGAATTTCCGGAAGAGGCCAGATAGATGGGCGCAGGTGGAGCCGAAGCGGTCGTAGAGCAGGCGAATCTCGACGCCTTCGTCGGCTTTGGCGGCGAGCTCTTGTAGGAATTTTCGACCGGTGGCGTCGTTGCCAATGATGAAGCTTTGCAGGTGGATATGCTGTTGAGCACCGCGGATGGCTTCGAGCATTTTCGGGTAGGCTTCGTCGCCAGTGACGAGCGGCTCAATTCGGTTACCCGCCAGTGCGGGATGGTCGGGAAGCAGGGCGTTGAGGGCGCGGTTGAATTCGCGCTGAAATTCATTCAGAGCCGGTGCGCCGGTGAGGTGGTGCCAGTAGGCGCGTGGCGCGGCTTCCTGCGTTCCTTTGCGGGTGCGAAGCAGGTGCTCTTCGGTTAAAAATTTGCGGAAGCCGCGGTCGGCCACACGGTCAACCCCGAAGGTGAGATAGAACAGCGCTCCGAAAAAGGGAAAGGCCCAAGAGAGAAAAATCCAGAGGATGGTGGAGGTGGCGTTGCGGCGGCGGCGCAGGCAGTGGAGGGTGATGAGAATAAAGATGATCAGGTGGAGAATTGTTCCGAGTGCCAAAAAGAGAGGGTGGTTCGTCATGCGTTGAAGTATGGAGCTGCGCAGTCGGTTTGTGAATCCTGAAGTTTCCCAACGTAGACGCGGTGTCCTCACCGCGTTTCTTTGGCAGGGTCGAACGCGGTGAGCCCCGAAGAGTCGAGGGTCTTCGAGACACCGCGTCTACGTTTTCGGACTACCTGTTCAGGGCACTTTGAATTGCTTCCGTATATAGATCCGGCTCCAGCAGGAAGGAGTCGTGCCCTTTGTCGGAGTGAATGGTCAGATAGTCGCATTTCACTTGTGCGTCTAAAAGTCGGTCGCGGATTTCCGCCTGTTCTCCCGGATAGAAACAAACGTCGTCGTCGATGGAGATGACGAGGTAGTTCTGATGAGCGCACCGGCTGAAAAGATCGGCGTAGTCGGGTGCGCCGGCATCTTTGAGGATGTCGAAGTCGGACCAGGCCGCGATGAGCTGGATGTAGCTGTTGGCATCAAAGCGTTCCACGAGTTTCCGACCTTGATGAAGAAGGAACGAGGCAAGGGGCGATCGGATTTTGTACCAGGAGAATTCGTCGTGCTCCTGTTCAAACCGGTTTTGTGTCCGCTCTTCAATGACATGGAGAGAGACAAAGGTTTTGTGCGAAATCATCCGGGCGAGTGCGAGGCCGCGACGGGGCGGTTCGCCGTCGTAGTAGTTGCCATCTTTGAAGTTGGCATCGTTTTCAATGGCTAGGATCTGTTCGAGATTGTGCGCGCGCGAAAGAATGCTGGCTTTGATTCCACAGGCAATTGGAATGACGTTGGTGACGCGTTTGGGATGGCGGGTGGCAAAGTTTAGGGTGAGCACGCCGCCGAGCGATGCGCCGATTACGGAGTGGAGTTTTTCGATGCCGAGATGGTCGAGCAGAGGAATTTGCGAGTCGACAATATCGCTGAAGCAGACGTGTGGGAAGGATCCGCCGTACGGCTTGTCCGTTTCGGGGTTGATGGAGGAGGGGCCGGTTGAACCGTAGCATCCGCCGAAGTAGTTGGCGCAGACGACAAAAAAGCGGTCGGTATCGATCGCTTTTCCGGGGCCGATAAACTCATCCCACCAGCCGGTCTGACAGGCCGCGTTCCAGCGGTCGCCGACCGTTGGAACCTCGGGGGTGATGCCCGCGACATGGTGCGAACCCGTCAGGGCATGAAAAACCAATACCGCGTTGTCGCCCGCCTCGTTGAGCGTGCCGTGGGTCTCGTAGGCAAGCGTTACGGGGCCGAACGTTTCGCCACTGGCGAGCGTTAGCTCATCGTATTCAAAAAACTTTGTTTCAATTTTTTTCATGCTCTCACCGGAATGGTGGAGTAATGGAATACTGGAATTGCTCCCAATACTCCATCATTCCTTCACTCCAATATTCCATTCTTATTTCAGCGCCTGTTTGATATCGGCGAGGAGGTCGTCGATGTGTTCCAGGCCGACCGAGAGGCGAACCAAGCCGGGGGTGATTCCGCCGGAAGCCTGTTGCGCTTCGTCGAGCTGAGAATGAGTCGTTGAGGCCGGATGAATCGCCAAACTTTTCGCGTCACCGACGTTGGCAAGGTGCGAGAAGGTCTCGAGCTTTTCAATAAAGTTCCGTCCGGCTTTTTCGCCGCCCTTGAGTTCGAAGACGACGGTTGCGCCGAATCCATTTTTGAGCAGTTTCTTTGCCGTTTCGTGCGATGGGTGGCTTTCGAGTCCGGGGTAGCGGACCCATTCGATTTCATCCTGATTTTCAAGGAACTTTGCGGTCGCTAGCGCGTTCTCACAGTGTCGCTCCATCCGAAGCGGCAGCGTTTCGATGCCTTGCAGGAACTGCCAGGCGTTGTCGGGCGAAATACACGCACCGAGATTGCGGAGCGGTACGAGCCTCATCCGCAGGATGTAGGCCAGCGGACGGAGTTCGTCGGGCAGGTCGATGGCGTAGCGAATGCCATGGTAGCTTTCGTCCGGCTCGGAGAGCAGGGGATGCTTGCCGGTGGCCCAGTCGAATTTTCCAGAGTCGACGACAATGCCGCCGATGCCGTTTCCATGTCCGCCCAACCATTTGGTGAGCGAGAGGACAACGATGTCTGCGCCGTGCTCGAGCGGGCGAAGCAGGGCTGCCGTGGTGAAGGTGCTGTCGACGATCAGCGGCAGGCCGTTGTCGTGCGCGATTTTTCCAATCGCTTCGATGTCGGAGACGTCGAGCGATGGGTTGCCGATGGTCTCCGTGTAGAGCGCCTTGGTCTTATCCGTAATTGCGGCGGCGAAGTTTTGCGGATCGGACGGATCGACAAATTTCACGGTGATGCCTAGTTGCGGCAGGATGTTGTTGAACTGCGTGTAGCTTCCGCCGTAGAGGTTGCTCGATGCGACGATTTCATCGCCCGCTTGTGCTAGGTTGATGATGCTGTAGAAGATCGCAGCCGTTCCAGAGGCGACGGCGAGCGCACCGGCCCCGCCTTCGAGCGCGGCGACGCGCTGTTCGAGCACATCCGTGGTCGGATTCATGAGGCGGGTGTAGATATTGCCGAGCTCTTTGAGGCCGAAAAGATTGGCGGCGTGTTCGGTGTCTTTAAAGACATACGCGCTGGTCCGGTAGATCGGAACGGCACAGCTGCCTGTGGTGGGGTCTGGGGTGTAGCCCGCGTGAAGTGCCAGTGTTTCTATTTTGTTGCTCATGAGTTTCTCTCTTTCATTCTTTTTTTACAAAGTCGTTAAGAGAGGCCGAGCGTTCGCGCTGGTGGTGAGCCAACTTTCCCCGTTCGGGGCGCATTGCCGTTCCGTTTCCGGAACTGGACATTGGCACCTTCGTTGTCAGGTTGCCGGGCACGTTTGCACGCGCCTCTCTTAATGCATGGCGTGGAAGATACCTTATTTCTCGGAGCTGTCAACCCCCGCTCCGCAAAATAGTACTAAACCAGTAATGTTTCGAGGGTTTAGGGTTTCCAGATCATTCCCTGTTTTCGTGGGTGGACATGAAAGGCTGGGGATATGACAGAATGATTAAGGGCTGATCCGATTCTGACCCACGGCTTGAGGGAAAGAGCCGGTTTTCCACCCGAAACGCAGTGAAGTGGCAAACCTTGGAAAACGCTGGAATCCTCAAAGCAGGCGCCTTCGCACTTGCCAACTTATGGCGGCTTCCGTAGTCTCGGGCGCATATGAAACTTCAAAAAAAATCGCTCTTTTTCGTCGGCATCCTCGCCGTTTCTACTCTCCTCTCTCTGACGGTATATTCCGATGAACTGCCGTATGAAGAAACGAGTCAGGGAAACTACACCTATTTAAACCCATTTGCCCATAAGCCGGCCACCGCGGAGGAACATCTGGCGTACGCCCGGTCGTTCCTGGAGCGCGGAAAAGTTACCGCCGCGCGTAAGCAGTTGGAAATTTTCGTGAAGCGCTGGCCCGATAGCGAACGGGCCGCAGCGGCTCAGAAGGCGGTGGGGGATTTGTATTTCCGGCAGGGGAAATCAAAGAAAGCATTTGAGGCGTATGAAGTGCTGATCCAGAAATATTACACGGGCATCAAGGGGTATGACTCCGTGCTCGAAAATCAGCTGGCGATTGCAGACTCCGAAATGGAACGCCGGCGGATGCGCTGGATGTTTGGCGGCTATACGGCCCCCGAGCGCGCGATTCCGTATCTCGAATCCATTATTCGCAATGCCCCGCAGTGGGAACGCACGCCGGAGATGCAGTACCGAATCGGCGAGGCCTATCAGAAAAACGATAACCACGAGATGGCCATTGTTGCTTATACCACCGTGGAATACCGCTATCCCGACAGCGCTGTCGCCGAGGAGGCCGCTTTTTCAAAAATCAAGAGTCTGCGTGAGCTGGTGCGCTCCACGCCTTACAGTTTGTACCTGCGCGAACAGGCTGAGCTCGCTGTCCGCCTGTATAAGTCAATCTATCCCGATTCCGAGCATCGACTCGAGGTGGACACCTTTGGTCAGGCCCTGTACAACACCTCCGCTCGCGCGACCTATGAAATTGGAGATTTTTATGAGCGGGTTCCGGTCCCGCCGCGCAACGAGTCCGCGCGCATCTATTATGAAAAAGTGATCGAACTTTATGGCGGAACCGAATATGCCGTGATGGCCGCCGAACGCCTCCGTGTACTTTTCCCCGGAAGTGTTGCGCCCGATGGCTCGCTGGTGCGCCCCAAAATTTTCCCGGTACCCGAGGAGGTTCTCGATGTCGAGGGTAAGGTTCTCACCAATCAGCTTGCGGCAGGTTCATCCGCCGAAGTGTGGCCACTTCCCGAGCGGATGGTCGACGACCCCGAGGCCATCGAAGTGACGGCGGATCGGATGGAGTATCAGGGCGATCTTCTAATTGCCGAGGGTCACGTGGCTCTTCAACAACAAGGAACCAGCCTGCGGGCGGATCATGTGACCGTGAATCACAAAACGGGCGAAGTGATTGCCAACGGCAACATTCTGATGCTTCGTGACGACAATTTGTGGGAAGGGCAGGAGTTGGTTTATAACTATAAAACCAAGCAGGGTGACTTTGGCGAATCTTCGATGTATTTCGACCCTGTTTATATCACGGCGGAAGAAACTGAGCGCGTTTCCAGCAATGAATACGTCATGTACAACGCCCGAATCACCACCTGTTCCGGCGACAAGCCCCTTATTTACGCCAAGGCTAAGGAAGTTCGGATTATCGACGAAGACAAGGCCAGCGGTCGCTATATCAAAGCGAAGGGTGTGACCTTCTACATTGGAAAAGTTCCCGTCCTTTACACACCGGTCTGGCAGCGCCACCTCGGCTACCGTATCTTCACCTTCACGGTCGGGGCGGGCGGACATTTAGGTGTCTTCGTGATGGGTCGTGCCGAACTGCATCCGACGGACTGGCTGACCGCCAGCACGCATTTCGATTATTACTCCAACCGCGGCCTTGGGTTGGGACAAGACTTCCTGTGGGAAACAAAAAACGGAAACGGATCCTTTGAAATCTATCACATCAATGATAGCTCTCCGTTCGAAAGTACCGAAAATGCCGCTGAAGAGGCGCTGGTCAATTCTACCCGCTATCGCGTAAAGATTGGTCATCAAGAGCAGATCAATGATGACACCTATTTCATCACCAAAATCAACTACTTGAGCGATCCCTACATCCTCGAAGATTTCTTCGACGAGGAGTTCCGGAACAACGCCAATCCCGAAAACTATGCCGTGGTTCAAAAAGCCACGGATGAGTACGCCGCGAGCCTGCGTGTGGATAAGCGCCTTAACGACTTCTACACCGCCGTTGACCGCATGCCGGAGCTGGAGTTCAACTGGTATCGTTCGCAGGTCGCAGAGAGCCCGTTCTACTTCCAGAGCGATAACAGCGTTTCTTATCTGACCCTGAATTCGGAAACGAACCTGACGCCATCACTGGTCAATACAAATTACAGCAGTGTGCGGGCGGACACCTATAATCAGGTCTTCCTTCCAATACGCATCAATGACTTCTTCAACGTCATTCCGCGCGCCGCCTACCGGGGAACCTGGTACAGCGACACGCCCGGCGGTGGGGCTGATGTTCGCCATATCCTTGAGCTGGGTACATGGACCTCTTTCAAGGCCTATAAAACACTCACCGAAAAAAGTGGATATTATGGCGACGGCCTCCGTCATATCGTTGAGCCCTACGCGGATTATAATTATCGCTACAGCAGCATTGGAACCAATGCGCTGTATCAGTTCGATGGAATTGATGCGCTGGACGCTGAAAACCGGATTCGCTTCGGGGTGCGCAATATTCTGCAAACCAAGAGTGGGATCAATCACATGAGCAACGTGCTGGATGCCGATGTGTTCACCAGCTATCGCTTTGATCCCGCCGCTGGCGAAACACGTGTCGGCCCCCTTGAGGCCGATGTTGAACTGCGTCTGACGGATCGCATCAGCGTCCTCACGGATCTGGAGTACGACTGGTATCAGGGCGGGTTTAACGACTTCAATGCACGTGCGAAATACACGACCGACGATTTGAGCGAATACGCCTTCTCCTATCGCTACCTCGATGGGGAACGTTCGCTCTTCACGCCGTCCTTCCGTCTCTTCCCGAATGACGATTGGTCTTACTCGTTCTACGCTCAATATGACGCGTCGCTCGGCGAGTGGCGTGAGCGCAAGCTCCTCGTCAATCATAAGTTTGACTGTCTCGGCATGGGACTCGGTCTGAAGGTCGATGAAGATGATGTGCCGATGCTGTGGGTGCAGTTCTGGCTGACCGCCTTCCCGGGCTCCACGCCAACGATCGGTCGTTAAAGACCGCCGTTTCCAATCCCTGGAAGAAATATTTTCAAGGATTGGAAAAATAGATGGAATGTTTCCAGCCTTTGGAAAAAAGAAAAAGCCGATGCGTATGCATCGGCTTTTTCTTTAAATTGGCTCCTGCGGTAGGACTCGCCCTGTCATTCGACAGGGCGCCCCGTCGGATGACGGGGCGAACCATTTGTTTTAAGAACGTCCCGTATCTGTTGCTGAAGAAGACGTTTTCCCTCGGTGGTTTTTAAAAACTTTTCTCTGCGCCGAGCATCACTTTCCAGCGTATAGGCTTCGTAGTGGATCAATTCTAAAGGATGCCGGTGCTTTGTAGATTTTACCTTGCCAGCGCGGTGTTCGGTTAAACGACGGCGAAGGTCGCCTGTGAACCCCGTGTAAAGCTGGCCGTTGGCCTGCTGAAGAATATAAACGTAGTACATGACTAAATTTGGCTCCTGCGGTAGGACTCGAACCTACAACCAAGTGATTAACAGTCACCTACTCTACCATTGAGCTACGCAGGAAATGTTGAAGGCGAATAAGGTATAGAATTTAGCGGGCAAGTCAAGGAATCGAGTCTTTAAAATCGTCCTTTTTCCAACCCGTATAAAAACTGGGTTCAAACGGTCCAGTGTCTGGAAGGAAATGGATGGAGCTACAGTGATTGCCGGCCCTGAATCGCGCGCTGTAGGGTGGTGGCATCGGCATACTCAATGGCGCTTCCTGAGGGCAGACCGAAGGCAAGACGCGAGACCTTCACCTTGCGACTCGAAAGTACATCGGCCAGATAATGAACCGTCGCTTCGCTTTCCACATCGGTTCCAAGCGCAACGATCACTTCCTGAATTTCTTCGGGTTGCAGGCGGCTCAGTAGTTCGTTAACGCGCAGGTCGGACACGCTTTTCCCGAGTGCGGGAGAAAGGTGACCGCCGAGGACATGGTAGCGTCCTTTGAAGCCGTGAGATTTTTCAATCTTCAGGATATCACCGGGGCCTTCCACCACGCAGAGCAGGCCCGTGGCACGACGTCCGTCGGAGCAGAGCGCGCAGGGGTTTTCTTTTGTAACGGTAATACTTCCGCACACGGAGCAGCTTCCAACTTGTTCATCCGCTACGAGCAGGGCGTGCGCCAGTTTACGGGCCAACCCTTCACGGTTTTGCACCACCGATAGCGCCATGCGTTCCGCCGAGCGTTTTCCAATGCCTGGAAGTTTTTCGAACGCCGCAGCGAGGTCATCTAATGGAAGGAGATGTTTCATGACGGGGAATGGAATGTTGGAATACTGGAATAGTGGATTGTTGGAATGGGAGAATGGAGTGTTGAAATAAAAGAGAGCAGTTCTCCTGTTTTTCTTTCTTCTCCATTATTCCAAGATTCCTTCATTCCATTATTCCTCTTCTAAAACGGGAGGTCCATACCGGCGGTGAGGCTTTTCATTTCCTTTTCGGCCGCGCTTTGCGCCAGATTGATTGCGCCTTTTACCGCGTCGAGAACGGCACCCTCAAGTTTTTTGATTTCAGCGGGGTTCACCAGCTCCGGCTGGATTTCGACGCTTTGCGTCTTCAAGTCGCAGGTCATCTTGATCGTGACCGCACCGCCGGTAGATGAAAACTCAACCGTCTCCTTTGCGAGCATCTTTTGCTTCTTCTTCATCTCTTTTTGCATGGCGGTGGCCTGCTTCATCATCTTCATCATATCCATGGGAAACTCCTTTGGAGAGGAATGTTGGAATGAAGGAATACGGGAATGCTGGGGGGAACAAATGTTCTAAGCCCAATATTCCACTGTTCCATTATTCCGCTCTTATTATTTTCGTACGGTTTCAATGTCGCCGCTGAACGCTTCAAGAACGCTTCGCACGGCTTGGTTCTCATAATATTGTTTTTTGTCCAGATTCTCCGGGGTCGCTGTTTTGGATTCTGCCTTCCCCGTGAGCACGTCAAAGTTGACGGAGACGGATCGGTTTAGAAAATCCGTCAGTGTTTTCTGTATAAACAAAAGGGTTCGTTGATTCTCAAGGCTGCCTTTTTCCGCTGCGAACTCGGGATCGAGCCCAATGGTGACGTGGGTTTCGTTAACGCTTAAGGGCGCGGTGTCCATCAGGTAGGGTTTGGCTTGCGGAATCCCTTTAGCAAACTGCTCAATCAGCTTCGGCCAGGCTTTTTTGAGAAGGACTAGATCGTTAGAGGGCTTTTTTTTTACGCTATAGTCAGTCGGAGCTTCCTGAACAGTTGTAGGGCGGGAATGGTCGGAGACCTTCCCGCCGCTCTGTAATGCGGCAATTTGCTGCATCAGCTCGTCGATGGTGGCCACGGTGGCGGCGCGCGAAGCGCGGATTAGCGCGGCTTCGAGCAGGGTGCGTTTGGACAGGGCGTAGCGCATGCGGCTGTCCGCATCAATCAGCAGGTCGACAATGCGCAGCAGACGTCCGTCCGAACTTTTCGCCGCCTGCGTCTTCAAGGTTTCAATTTGGGCTTCCGGCAGATCAAACGCATCGGTTTTCTTTCCGGCATGCAGGACAATCAGCAGATTGCGGAAATGGTCGAGCAGTTCGAGAACCACGCGTTGCATGTCTTTTCCGCTTTTATCAATCTGGGCGGTCGCTTCAATAATAGAGGGAATGTCGCCAGAAAGAATGGCACCGGCCAGTCCTTCGAGCTGTTCGCGGCTGATGAGCCCAAATACCGAGAGCACATCCGCTTCTTCAATATTTTTTCCACGGAAGGAAACAAGTTGGTCCATTGCACTTTCGGCATCGCGCAAGCCGCCTTCGGCGCCGCGGGCGATCGCGAGCAGGGCATCTTCGCTAACGGTGATGCCTTCCGCTTTAGCAATTTTCTTCAGCTGGGCGGTGATGTCGGCCACGGAAATGCGGCGCAGGTCAAACCGCTGGCAGCGCGAAAGAATCGTTGTGAGCACTTTTTGTGGCTCGGTGGTCGCAAAGAAAAACTTCACGTGCGGCGGCGGTTCTTCGAGCGTTTTTAGAATCGCGTTGAAGGCTTCCCGTGTGAGCATGTGCACTTCGTCGATGATGTAAATTTTGAACGGCCCGCGGACGGGGGCGTAGCGGACATTGTCGCGCAGTTCCTGCACATCGCCGATTCCTCGGTTGGAGGCTCCGTCGATCTCAATCACATCCAGGCTGCTTCCGCTGACAATCTCTTTGCAGGAGTGGCACTCGTCGCAGGGCTCAGAACCTTTGCGATTCTGGCAGTTGAGCGCTTTGGCTAGAATGCGTGCGGTGGTGGTCTTGCCGGTGCCGCGCGGGCCAACGAAAAGATAGGCGTGCGCCAGACGATCCGTTTCAATCGCGTTGTGGAGCGTCTGCATGACGTGATCTTGACCCACCACATCCGCAAAAACCTGCGGTCGCCATTTTCGTGCTAAAACTTCGTAACCCATAAGCCGAAGACGTTACCGAGCCGGCGAGAAGATGGCAAGAGACAAGGTCTGGAATAGTGGAATCTTGGATCGGTGGAGTGCTGAATGGGGAGGGGGATCGCCCTTTCCAGTGTTCGATTATTCCATTTCTCAAAGTTCTTGTCGCACAGCTGGGGTTGAACTAGCCTGTTGGGATCCTACAAGGAGGAAAAAATATGCGTTTTTTAACCATCCTATTATTAGTTTTGTTTGTAACTGCGGGAGTTGTT
>CAYYYX010000007.1:0-44310 GCA_964476065.1 uncultured Verrucomicrobiota bacterium
TTTCTAAGTTATTACTCAGCAAAAGGTTGGTTGCTCACGACAATTCACCCTGGGAGCCGTCTTCGCTGTGGATTTATCGCATCCGGAGGTTTGGAATCACAGCGGGGTGGAGGGATGGAAACCGCGCCAAAGGATTGGATCTGAGCGATAGCGAAAAAGGCCGCTCGTTTGAGCGCCCTTTTTATTTGTTCCAACCCTTGGAAAAAATGTAGACGCGGTGTCCTCACCGCGTTCGATCCAGAAAAGAAAACGCGGTGAGGACACCGCGTCTACGCTAAAAACTTGGCGGCTTTGCGCCTTGGCGAGAGAACTCTTTTCTACGGCCGGATTTGGCCGGTGCCTTCGATGACGAATTTATAGGTCGTCAGTTCTTCAAGACCCATGGGGCCGCGGGCGTGCAGCTTGTCGGTGCTGATGCCGATCTCCGCGCCCATACCAAATTCGGCGCCATCGGTGAAGCGGGTCGAGGCGTTCACATAAACCGCCGCAGAATCAACCCGCGCGAGGAAGGCTTTTTCGGACTCGGCGTCGGCGGTGACGATGGTGTCGGAGTGGTGCGAACCGTAGGTGTTGATGTGCTCGATGGCGGCATCGACACTGTCGACCACGCGAATCGCGAGGGTGAGATTTAGATATTCCTCATACCAGTCGGCTTCGGTCGCGGCGATCACATCGTTGCCAAACTTCTGAACAGTTGCGTCGCCGTGCAGTTCGACGCCGCACTCGTTGAAGCGGGCAATCATTTTGGGCAGGAACGCGTTGGCCGCGTCTTTATGGACGAGCAGGGTCTCCATGGCGTTGCAGACGCCGGGACGTTGGCATTTGGCGTTTTCGGAAATCGCGAGCGCCATATCGATGTCCGCGGTGGCATCGACGTAGGTGTGGCAGACGCCTTTATAATGTTTAATGACGGGGACCCAGGCCATTTCGGTCACGGCTTTGATGAGGCTTTCGCCGCCGCGGGGCATCAGCAGATCCACTTTGCCGGTCATTTGGGCCAGTTCGCGCACGGCATCACGGTCGGTGGTTTGAACCAACTGGATGGCATCGGCGGGTAGTTCCTTTTTGGCGCCGCCTTCGCGCAGCGCCTTGGCGATGGCCTGATTGGAGTGCACGGCTTCTTTGCCGCCGCGCAGAATGACGGCGTTAGAGGTTTTGAAACAGAGCGAGGCCGCATCGGCGGTCACGTTGGGCCGTGATTCGAAAATAATGGCGATGACACCGATAGGGACGCGCACTTTTTTAATCTGCAATCCGTTGGGGCGGTTCCAGTTGCTGATTTCGTTGCCGACGGGGTCTTCGAGCACGGCAACATCAAGCAGGCCTTTAACCATGCCTGCGATGCGGGCATCGTTGAGTTCGAGGCGATCGAGCATCGCGGAGGAGAGGCCCGCTTCTTTGCCGGCGACGAGGTCTTTGGCGTTGGCGGTTTGAATGATCTCTTTCTGCGCGGTCAGCTCTTCAGCCATCGCTTCGAGAATCGCATTTTTCTTTTGGGTGGAAAGTTTCGCCAGTTCGCGACTAGCGGCAACCGCCTTTTCGCCCATCAAAATCATTTCGTCATGCAGGTTCATATCAATTTCCTTTTTAACAGGATTGATTGGATCGCGAATTGCACGAATTTTCGCGAATCTAAATCATTCAATTCGTGTGAATTTGCGAAAATTCGTGATCCAAAAGTTTTTCCTGATGTTGTTTCTTCCAAATAACCAATATCGAATAACTAGCCGCAGGTGATGAGGGTTCCAATGTCTTCTCCGGAGAGGATCTGTTGGATTACACCGGGGCATTGCCCATCCGCAATAACCACTGCGGTTCCTGCTTTGGCCGCTTCGTCGGCGGCGAGCAGTTTGGATTTCATCCCGCCGGTCGAAAGGTGGCCGTTGGACCCTTTATCAAGCGCGAGGATGTCCTCAGACATTTCATCAATAAACGCGACACGTTCGCCGGTTTCGTCGTGCAGGCCATCGGTGGTGGTCAGCAGAATCAGCGCGTCGGCTTCGACGAGGATTGCGACGAGCGCGGCGAGCAGGTCGTTATCGCCAAAGGTGATCTCTTCGGTGGCGACGGTGTCGTTCTCATTAATAACGGGAACGATACGGTGCGCGATCAGATTTCGGAGCGTATTTTTTGCATGGGTGCGGCGCTCGTCGACCTTGAGCAGATCGTCGGTGAGCAGGATTTGTCCGACCTTGATATGTTTTTGTCCGAACAGATGGCTGTAGAGGCTCATCAGTCGGGTTTGCCCGACGGCGGCGGCCATTTGTAAATCGGGCAGGGCGGTGGGCCGGGTTTCCATGCCAAGCGCTTCGATGCCTGCGGCGATGGCGCCGGAGGAGACGAGAACCATTTCGTGGCCCGCGTCGTGCGCGGCAACGATCCCGGAGACGAGCGTGTGAATTCGTTTGGGGTCGGGCTTGCCGGTTTCGTCGACCAGCACGCGGCTGCCAACTTTGACGACGATCCGCTTGGCCTCTTTGAGTTGGTTTCTTGTCTCTTTCATAATTAAGGGGCGCATTATGGGCATGCCTCGCCGGAAAAACAAAAAGAAATTCGGTTAGTCGCAGGGGGATGCAAACGGTAGGATGCGCCGCCATGAGAATAACGAGCGGTATTTTAAAAGGACGAACCTTCAAGGTTCCGAAGGTTGGGGTGCGCCCGACCACGGAGCGAACGCGTGAGGCGATTTTTTCGTCGCTGGTCGCGTATGTCCCGAATGCGCGGGTGCTCGATCTGTTCGCCGGAGCGGGCGGGCTGGCCCTCGAAGCCTGGAGCCGCGGGGCGGAGAGCGTGACCGCTGTGGAAAAAGTTTCCAAGCATTGGAAGAATCTGGAGCAAAACTTCCAAACCTTGGAGCCGGCTGCGTCGGATTTGGGCACCTATAAAGTGGTTCGCGCGGATGTCTATGAGTATCTCAAGCGGCCGGTCGGGCCGTTCGATCTGATTTTTGCCGATCCGCCGTACGATGAGGTCGATTTGCCGCGATTGCTCGATGTGCTCGGCGACGCGCTGGCGCCGGAGGGGCTTTTGGTGTTTGAAATGCATAAGCGAGACTCCTACACTTTGCCTTCTGAGTGGACTGCTCGTAAGGAAAAGAAGTACGGCTCAACCAAGGTAGTTTTTCTGGAGCGAAATGATGGATAAAAAAGCGATTTATGCGGGGACATTCGATCCGATGACGCTGGGCCACGTGGATGTGGTGGAGCGGGCGGCGCGTATTTTTCCGGAGCTGATCATCGGCGTGGCCGCTTTGTCGGGGAAAGATACGCTGTTTTCGCAGGAAGAACGGGCGGCGCTGGTGAAGGAAGCGGTGGCATATCTGCCGAACGTGACGGTGCAACCGTTTGAAGGACTTCTTGTGAATTATGCACGGTCGCAGGATGCGGCGGTGATTATTCGCGGGCTGCGCGCGGTGTCGGATTTTGAGTACGAATTTCAAATGGCGCTGACCAACCGTCGGCTCGCGCCAGATCTCGAAACGCTGTTCCTGATGCCGAAGCAAGATTACAGCTTCCTGAACTCGACCAATATTAAGCAGGTGGCCTCTCTTGGCGGCGATGTGACCGAGTTTGTTCCGCCGTGCGTGCATCAGGCGCTGAAAGAGAAATTTTCTGTCTGACGAATCCGGACTCGTTCGGCTGGAGATCATCCTATGCTCATTAAACTAGACCAGATTCCTGAAGAGGGGATTCGCCTGACTCGGGAGGCGCCCTCCGAAATTCTTGGGCTGCAAGAGGACCTCGTTTTCCGCGCGGAGGGGCCGGTGCGTTGCGAGCTTTATGTGCAGGTGGTCGACGGGACGTTGGTTGTGCGCGGGGCGGTTTCCGCGGAGGTTCGTGCGCACTGCGCAAGATGCTCCCAAATTTTCTCGACAACCGTGAACGATTCCGGTTTCCTCCGCGACTACTCCGACATCCTTGAGGTGGAGGAAGTGGACCTCACAGAGGGTCTTCGGGAGGCGATCCTCCTGAATCTGCCGCATTTTCCCCTTTGCGACGAAGGTTGCAAAGGGCTTTGTGTTCAGTGCGGTAAAGAGTTGAATGAGGGGCCGTGCGGTTGTGCGCATGGCGATAAGAGGGGGGCCTGGGAGGCTCTCGATAATTTGAATTTGTAATGGAAAAACAGACGAAAGGTGGGGTAGCATGCCCCCCTTTATCTGACGTAGGAGAATAAAAATGGCTGTTCCAAAGAGAAAAGTATCGAAAAGCAAAACGGCGAGCCGTAAGGCCCAGAACATGAAGCGCAAAATTGCGCGCGCCGGTTTAGATGGCGAAAGCGGCGCTCCGTCGTTGCCGCATCGCGTTTGCCCGAGCACGGGAAAATATAACGGTCGTCAAGTGATCACCGTTTCGGACGACTAGATCATGCGTATCGCAATTGATGCCATGGGCGGAGACCACGCCCCGGTGGAGATTGTTAAGGGGGCCATCGAGGCCGCCCGCAATCTGCCCGGAATTGAAAAGCTTTACTTGGTCGGCGACGAAACCGCCGTTCGGGCCGAGTTGGCCAAATATGGTGAAACACCCGAGTGCATTGAAGTTCGTCATGCCTCGCAGGTGATCGAAATGGATGATTCCCCAGCGCTGTCTCTTCGGCGCAAGAAGGACTCTTCCATTATGCAGGCCGTGAACCTCGTTAAAGAGGGAGAAGCGGGGGCCATTTTTTCTGCAGGAAGCACCGGCGCAGCCGTTGCGGCTTGTACGCTTCGTCTGCGGACGCTCGATAGCGTGCATCGTCCCGCCATTGCCGCCGTGATGCCCTCGATTCATCGCCCCTTCGTCTTACTCGATGCTGGAGCGACCACGGATAGTACGGCGTCCATGCTCGTGGAGTTCGCCGCAATGGGCGACATTTACGCTAAAAAAATCCTGAACATCGAAAAGCCGACCGTCGGCTTGCTGAGTATTGGCGGCGAAGAGGCCAAGGGAAGCAAGTTCACCAAAGAGGCGTTCCAGCTATTGGAAAACTCACACCTCAACTTCATTGGGAACGTCGAAAGCCGCGATCTGTTTGAGGGCCGCGTGGATGTAGCCGTGTGTGATGGTTTTGTCGGAAACGTTGTTCTCAAAACCAGCGAGAGCGTTTCCAAAGCCATGGGACAATGGTTCAAAGATGCCTTCTCAAAAAATCCGGTTCGAAAAGTTGCGGCAGGCGTTTTGAAAGCCGCCGGAGCCTTTCAGGAAATCAAGGACAAGGTCGATCCCGAAGCCTATGGCGGCGCACCGTTGCTCGGCGTAAAAGGGGTTTGCATCATCGGACATGGCTCCTCCTCTTCTCATGCGGTCTATAACGCCATTAAGGTGGCGGGCACGGCGGTCGAACAAGGGTTGAATCATTTGATCGAAGAAGAGATCAACGAAATTTTTGGATCCGAACAAGGTGAATAATTCCCCCAATAGCTTACAAACGGTTTCGATTATCGGAACCGGGGTATACCTGCCTGAGAAAATCGTAACCAACGACGATCTCGCCAAGGTGGTCGATACGAACGACGAGTGGATTTATAGCCGCACCGGCATGCGCGAGCGTCGCATTGCCCGAGACGATCAGGCGACGTCCGACCTCGCCGCCGAGGCCGCGAAAGCCGCGCTGGCCGATGCGGGAATTTCTGCCGACGAAGTGGACCTTCTGATCGTCGCGACGCTCTCCCCCGATATGTTTTTCCCCAGCACCGCCTGCTTTGTGCAGGAAAAAATCGGTGCAAAAAATGCCTATTGTTATGATCTCGGCGCGGCCTGTTCCGGATCGCTCTATGCGCTTGAAACCGCCAAAAATCAGATTGCCTGTGGCGCGGTTAAAACCGCGTTGGTCATCGGCGCTGAAAAAATGAGCACCTTCATTGACTGGACCGATCGGAACACCTGCGTGTTATTCGGGGACGGCGCGGGTGCGATGGTGTTGCGCGCTACCGGTGCGAAACGCGGCGTTATGAACGGGACCTTTGGCTCCGATGGTTCGCTTGCTGCACTGCTCCAGACTCCCGGCGGCGGTTCCCGGAATCCGATGACGCACGAGATGCTCGATCGTAAAGAACAGTATCTCACCATGGGCGGGCGCGAGGTCTATAAGCATGCCGTTAAACAGATGACCCAATCGGTGCGGGACGCGCTAGAGATCAACGGGTTGACCTCAGACGACATTAAAAGTTTTGTGGCTCATCAAGCCAACGCCCGCATCATCGACGCCATCGGCAAACGACTGAACGTCGAAGACCGTATGTTTATGAATGTGGAAAAATATGCCAACACCTCTGCTGCGGCACTGATGATTGCGGTGGATGAAGTGGTGAAGTCCGGAGAGGTGCAACAGGGCGACCTGATGCTTCTCGTCGCTTTCGGCGGCGGCTTCACCTGGGGCGCCAACATTGTGGAGTGGACCAAGGGAAGTGAATGACGAATATCGAACAAGGAATTTCGAAGGTTGAAGTTTCCAATGTTTGGAAAATTTGATTCCTTCAGCGTTCGGTGTTCGATGTTCTGCGGTTCGAGTGAAATGGAAGGAGTCTGAAATGAAACGAGCTATTCTTTTTCCCGGACAGGGATCTCAATTTGTAGGCATGGGCCGCGACTTAGCCGATGCCATCCCAGAGTGCAATGCCCTTTTTGAAAAAGCCAACGAAGTGCTTGGCTACGACATGGCCGCCATCTGCTTCGATGGACCCGAAGACGAACTGAAAAAATCGCATAATACGCAACCCGCGATCTTCACCGTCAGTGTTGCCGCGTTTGAAGCTCTCAAGCTAAAACAGCCGGAACGGACATTTGATTTTGCCGCCGGTCACAGCCTCGGCGAGTGGGGCGCGTTGTACGCAGCGGGGGTCATCTCCTTCGAAGATGGCCTGCGCGCACTCAAGGCGCGCGGCGAATATATTCAGGCCGCTTGCGATGCCAACCCTGGCGGCATGCTCGCCGTGATCGGGCTCGATGGTGAACCGCTCGAAGCGATTGCTGCAGAAGCCGGTGTCACGCTTGCGAACATCAACTCGCCGGGTCAGACCGTTTTGTCTGGGACGGCCGACGCCATCGAAGCCGCCGCGATCGCCTGCAAAGAGGCTGGTGCGAAACGCGCACTCCCGCTTCCCGTTGCCGGAGCTTTTCACTCACCGCTTATGCAGCCCGCCGCCGACCGGCTCGCCGGATTTCTTGAAACCATTCCTTTGAATGTGCCCTCTGTTCCGGTTCTTTCGAACGTCACCGGCGTGCCACACATGAGCGTCGAGGCCATCCGCGCGAACATGGTGGCGCAGATCACCGGATCGGTTCGCTGGGTGGAGTGTGTGCAATACCTTGTGGCGCAAGGTGTTACAGAGGCCGTTGAATGCGGCCCTGGCAAGGTCCTCGCTGGCCTCATGAAGCGTATTGACAGAAGCGTTTCGATCACTAACATAGGCACCTTTTCTGATTTAGATGCGTAAACCAACACTCGCAAGGGAGAACTTCCATGGGACAGCTTGATGGACAGACAGCACTCGTTACCGGCGCCGCTCGCGGCATCGGCCAAGCCATTGCTTTGAAACTCGCCGCCGACGGCGCCGACCTCGCACTCTGCGACCTCAAAGCCGAATGGCTCGAAGAAACCGCCGCCAAGGTCAAAGCACTGGGCCGTCGCGTAGAATGCTACAGCGTCGACGTCAGCCATGGCGATGCGGTGAACGAAACCGTAAAGACGATCGAAAAAGATTTTGGTCAAATTGACGTACTCGTCAATAACGCGGGCATCACCAAAGATGGCTTGCTCATGCGGATGAGCGAAGACGACTGGGACGCCGTTCTCAACGTGAACCTCAAGGGCGTCTTCCTCTTCACCAAGGCCGCGATGCGCGGCATGATGAAAAAACGTTCCGGCAGCATCGTCAACATCGCTTCGATCATCGGGCTGATCGGGAATGCCGGACAGGCCAACTACGCCGCGTCCAAGGGCGGAGTGATTGCCTTCACCAAAACGGTCGCTCGCGAGCTTTCCAGCCGCAACATTCGTTGCAACGCGATTGCCCCCGGATTTATTCGCACGAAGATGACGGATGAGCTCAATGATGAGGTCAAAGAAAAAATGCTTTCCCAGATTCCGCTCAATCGCTTTGGAGACCCCGAAGATGTGGCCAATGTGGTCGCTTTTCTGGCGGGGAATGCCTCGGGTTATGTCACCGGACAGGTGATTTCGACTTGCGGCGGCATGGTTATGTAGGTTAAACAGGACTCTCACCAGGAGCCCAAATAAGGAGAAAACACAATGGCACTTGAAGATAAAGTAAAAGATATCATCGTAGAACAGCTTGGCGTGAATGCAGACCAGGTCGTTGCAGGCGCTTCGTTTATCGAAGACCTCGGCGCTGACTCGCTCGATACCGTCGAACTGGTTATGGCTTTCGAAGAAGAATTCGGAGCAGAAATCCCGGACGAAGATGCTGAGAAGCTCGTCTCCGTGGGTGCTGTAAACGAATATCTCAAATCCAAAGGTCTTGGCGAATAAAGACGGATTGTGATAGAAAGTCCGGGAACTTTTTAAGGGTTCCCGGATTTTTTCATATCAGCTTCGGAGGTTAAATTATGAGTCGTCGTACAGTTGTTGTTACAGGTTTAGGAGTCGTTACGCCGGTGGGCCACGAGCTAGACACGTTTTGGGATGCCATTAAAAATGGACAGTCCGGTATTGACCAGGTGAAAACCATGGACGATATCGATCAGTATGCCGTTACAATTGGTGGAGAGATCCGCGACTTGGATGTTGAAAAATACATCGACAAAAAAACCGTTCGTAAAATGGACCCGTTTTCCGTTTGGGGTCTGGTGGCCGCAATCAAGGCGGTGGAGAATTCCGGTCTCGATCCCGAAAAAGTCGATCGTGAACGCGTTGGAGTGATTGCCAGTTCAGGGATTGGCGGAATGCAGTTCATGAGCACTCAGTGCCTCCGCGCGAAGGCGGGGGGGCCGCGCCGCATCTCCCCGCAGCTCATTCCTCAGATGATCACCAATATCCTTTCCGGATATGTTTCGATCAAATACGGCTTTCAAGGCCCTAACTTTTGTGTCACCAGCGCGTGCGCCAGCGGCACGCATTCTATTGGTGAAGCCGCACGCATCATTCAGTACGGCGATGCCGATGTGATGGTTGCCGGCGGGGCGGAAGCCTCTGTCGCCATGCTCGGTGTCGGTGGATTCGCCGCACTGCGCGCCACCAGCCGTCGAAACGATGACCCGAAGGGTGCCTCCCGCCCGTTCGATAAAGATCGCGACGGATTCGTCATGTCCGAAGGCGCAGGCATGATCGTTCTCGAAGAAAAAGAGCACGCGATTGCACGCGGTGCCACCATTTATTGTGAACTGGCCGGTTACGGTCGTACTGGCGACGCCTACCATATCACCGCTCCGGACGCGGAAGCCACACAGGCCGCCCGCGGCATAAAGCTCGCCATCGCTGATGCGGGTCTGACCGCCGACGATGTGGATTATATCAACGCCCACGGAACCAGCACCCCGCTCAACGATAAAGGCGAAACCCTCGCCATCAAAAAAGCGCTCGGCGAAGAAAAAGCCTACAAGGTAGCCGTCAGCTCCACCAAAGGAGTGACCGGCCATATGCTCGGTGCCGCCGGGGGTGTGGAGGCCATTATCTGTGCGCTCGCCATTCGTGACAGCATTGCTCCGCCGACCATCAACTACACCACGCCCGACCCCGATTGCGACCTCGACTACGTGCCGAACGTCGCCCGGAAAATGAATATTGACGTTGCGCTCAGTAACTCGCTCGGCTTCGGTGGACACAACGGAACGCTCTGCTTCAAGAAAATCTAGCAAGCCCCGGCTCAGTTGCTTTCCAAACATTGGAAAACCAGAGGCCGCCCTTAACCGGGTGGTCTTTTTTTGTAGGGCGGGGACCGTGACCCCGCCTCCGCGATCATGGATCGCGGCTACATGATGACTTTGGACAGGAAGGTGATGCCCAGAACAAGCAGCATCGTGCCGCAGAGGATGAAAATAATCCGGTAGACCCTAGGAGGGCAGAGTCGACGTCCGGCGGACACGCTAAACGAGACAAAGCTGAACCACGCCAGATCGGAGAGGATGTGGCCGCAGTAGAAACAAACCAGACCCATTAGGCCGAACTGCAGTGACTGGGTTACAAAGCCCATCCCGATGGTCACCCACCAGATAATCCAGTACGGATTGGAGACGCTGAGCACCATTCCCGCCAGAACTGGGCCGTAGGGTGAAGGGGTGCCAGTGGCAGTCAGAGCCTCCTCGGTTGTCCGTTTATTCGAGATAATCATTTGAACACCCATCCACAGCAAAACCAGCCCGCCAGCAGAAAGAACCACGGTGGTGACGACCGGGTGTTCAAAAAATGGCCCCAAACCTAGGCCGATCAGCGCCAGCAGCAGAATTTCGGGAATGGCGTGGCCCAGCACAATCAGCGGCCCGGCTTTAACCCCGCGCTTGAGCGTTTCGCTGATCGTCACCGTCAGCACCGGTCCCGGCGCCATCGCACCGGACAGCCCCACGACAAATGCGCTTACAAAAATGGTTAATAACGAAAGCATGTCGTCAGCCTACGAAAAGTTTCCAGCCCTTGGAAGCCATTGAATGGCGGCTGGCTGCTTTTTTCCAAGGTCCGGAACTTTTTTCGTTAGTTTTTCCAAACGTTGGAAAACTATGCTGTCCCATACCTCTAGAGGTATGGGACTCTTCCAAACCTTGGAAGAACGGCTCGGCGGGACGCCTCGCCCCATCGAAAGAGTTGAGCCGAATGGGTAGGGCGACGCCTTCCGCCGACGTTAATAAACTATGGCGGGACAAGCCGGCGGAGCCGCAGCGGAAACAAAAGATGCCGTCATGAGAAACCGCTTGCCTCTGTCAGATGACCAGTTAAACTAGTCATTTGAAAAGAGGGGGATATCATGAAAGAAATTTCTGTAACAGAACTGAAGGCGCATTGTACGCAGGTGATCCGGGAGGTGGCCGACACACCTTATACCGTTACCAAGCGCGGCAAACCGGTTGCGGTCATTACGCCGATTAAGGAAGGTGACGATAAACGGCCCAAAACCATGGATGAATATATGGGGTCATTGCGGGGCTCCGTCTCCCGGTATGGCGACATTGTTTCTCCCATTGATGAAGAGTGGGATGCTTGCAAATGAGGTATCTCATCGATACCCATGTGTGGATCTGGATGATGGATGATCCGGCGAGACTTCCGAAAAAAATCTGTACTGTTCTCAAAAAAGAAATATCTCCTCTGGCAATCAGTATGATGTCAGTCTGGGAAATCGCTAAGCTGGTGCAGAAAAACAGGATGGATCTGAATATGCCGCTTGAGCGTTGGATTTATAATGCCCTTGATTCGGATCTGATATGTAAGGTCAATTTAGATGAGCGGGTTTTGATTGAATCAACGACTCTTCCCGGTGAGTTCCATAATGATCCAGCGGACCAGATTATTGTCGCCACCGCCCGGGTGCATAACTTGACCCTCATTACCGCTGACCGAAAAATCCTTGACTACCGCCACGTCAAAACTCTGTGGGATTGAGGGCGTTAGGGGGTGCTGTTTTTCGCCGGAATTTTTTGTAGGGCGGGGGCCGAGACCCCGCCTCCGCCCCGAAGCTTCGGGGCGGCTGCAATGAAAAAAAGGAGTGGCAGAGTCCAATAATCCACCACTCCCTTATTCCATCATTCCACTTTTCCTAGTCCAGCGTATTGACCAGCAGGCCGGAGCGGAGCTTCGGCTCGAACCAGGTGCTCTTCGGTGGCATGAGCAAGTTGGCGTCGGCCACGTCCATGAGCTGCTCAATGGTGGTCGGATAGAGGGAGAAGGCGATGACCGCTTCACCCGCATCAACGCGGCGTTCCAATTCGGCCGTGCCGTGGATGCCGCCGACAAAGTCGATGTCGTTGCTTTCGCGCGGATCGTCGATGCCGAGGAGCGGCGCGAGGATGCGATCTTGCAACACACTCACATCAAGCGCGTCGACGGGGTCGGTCGGAATCGCCTCTTTGGGAGTCAATGTGCTCCATTTGCCATCCATATACATGCAGACCGAACCCGCCTGTTCCGGCGTAGATATATCATTATATGATATATCGAAGCTTTCGCTCAGTTTGGCGGTGAATTCGTCAGCGGTTTGGTCGCCAAGGCTGAGCATGACACGGTTGTACGGAAGCACCTTGAGCTGGCTTTCGGGGAAGATGACGGCGAGAAACCAGTTGTAGGGCTCGGTGCCGTCGTGGTTTGGGTTGGCCTCACGGCGCATACGACCTACGGCGGCGGCGCTAGCGGAGCGGTGGTGGCCGTCGGCAACGTAGAAAGAAGGAACCTCGGAAAACGCAGTGACGAATGCACCGGCTTCTTCGATTTTCCAAACCGTGTGGATGATGCCATCGGGCGCGGTAAATTTATAAAGCGGCTCCGTGGCAGCGATTTTCTGCATCATGCAACTGACCAGCTCGCTGTCTTTGCAGGTGAGGAAGACCGGGCCGGTGTTGGCGTTGAGCTCGTCGACGTAGCGGGTGCGGTCCTGCTCTTTCACCTTACGGGTCTTCTCGTGAATTTTGATCAGACCGTTCTCGTAGTCCTCGATGTTACAACCCGCAACGATACCGTATTGCAGGTGATCGCCCATTTGCTGGCTGTAGAGATAGAAGCAGGGGGTTTCTTCACGGATCAGCGTGCCCTCGGCCTTCATCTTTTGCAGATTTTCATTCGCCTTGGCGTAGACCGCATCGTCGTAGGATCCGGTTTCTGCTGGAAGATCGATTTCGGCGCGCACCACATGCAGGAAGGAGTGCGGGTTGCCGTCGGCCAGAGCTGCGGCTTGTGGGGTGGTGACCACATCGTAGGGGACAGATGCGACTTGTTCGGCGAGTTCGGGCGCGGGGCGCCATGCTTGGAATGGATTAATTTTCATGCGGAGCAGTGTAACGAAGCCGTCCAGAAATGAAACCGCAAACCGTCTTCGTTTTAATTTTGCCGCATTCAGACCAAGTTTTCTTCAGCTCAGAGGAAATGTGAACCTCAGGTTGAACGGATTTTCCAATGCTTGGAACTCTAGAACAAATGTTTTCCAATGCTTGGAAATTTGATCGTAGACGCGACGTCCTCGTCGCGTTTCTTTGCGGATGTGGAAGGCGACGAGGACGTCGCGTCTACGTTCCGTCCACAGCTTCTCTATAGAGATCACCGGCCTGGAAGGAGGAGCGGACGAGCGGGCCGGATAGGGGTTTGATTTTAGTCGGTTTGTGTGCGCAGGCGCTGGATGAGGGTGAAGGCCAGTGCCGCCCGCTCGTTGCGGTTGCACTCGGCTTCAATGGTCTCAATCAGGCGTTGCAGGCGTGGCGCGGAGTCGGTGTCCCCTTCGCTCAGCCGCACCGCTTCTTTGAGCTGTGCTTCGTTGATGCAGTAGACGGATTCTCCGCCGAGTAAGGATGTAGGTTTAACAGGCATGGGTTTTATTTACTTTCGCTGTTTGAAGTTTTTCAGTTCATCGAGGGGCAGCCCCAATGGCTCCGGTGATGTATTGCCGATTGAATACCCGGATGCTTCTGCATTTAAATCGTCAATCATCAATCGGAAATCGACAATCGCTCCGTTAGGAACAATTTCCCCCGCAGGGGGTGATGGTGTCTTCTTCGCGAGCCTTGAAGCTCGATCCGCATCCGCAGGATTGCTGCGAGTTGGGGTTTTTCAGAATGAATCCGGGCTGAATCAGATCGTCAGAGAAGTCGATGTTCAGTCCGTCGAGCATAGGCAGGAATTCTTGATCGGCCACGATTTTCAGTCCGCCCTCTTCGTAAATGACCTGATCATTGGCGGTTAGGTTTTCGTCGATGAATACCGAATAGGACATTCCGGCACACCCGCCTTGTTGTACGCCGAGTCGTAGAAAGTTTCCGTCGCCGAGTCCGCTGGCGAGAAGCTGATTTGTTGCTTTTGTGGTTACACTGATTTCCATGGGTCTTTCCTCCATTTTTTAAACAGGAGTAAATTAGTCGCAATTCGCGGGCGATGTGTCAATAAATAAGACAACTAAAAACCTATTTCCTTGAATTTGTATTCGAACCCTGTAGGGTAGGGGCTCGTTAAAGGAGAGATGTAATGATTGTTGGAACCATGCCGAGACAGGTGGAGTATGCGCTGATGGCACTTTCGGAGATGCAGGCGGCGAATCCCGGCCAGTTGTTTTCGGTGCGCGAACTGTGCGATCAGCATCACGTTCCGTTTGATGTGCTTTCGAAAACGATGCAGCGTTTGGTGCGCGCATCGGTTTTACGCTCGGTGAAGGGGGTGCATGGCGGTTATCAGCTCATTAAAGACCTCTCTAGTGTGACATTGCTGGAGGTGATGGAGGCGGTGCTCGGTGAAGTGGCCGCAGTGAATTGTTTGAAATCCGGCGGACGGTGTCCGCGACTCGGGGAGTGTAGTGTGTCCGGACCGATGCACGTGCTGGATCAAAAGCTTCGCACGCTTTATGGGGACTTAACGGTGATGGGCTTAATCACCGAGGGGAGCCGCGTCGGCTGTGCGAGTTAGATTTCGATTGATTCGGCAGCAAGACGGGACACTGCGAAAAATAAGCTTTTTAAAAACGTATTTAGCTTGAAACATGATCGAATTGGTATTATTTGTGACCGTCTTTATTGAATGGAAAAACGGATATGAAAAAACAGGACGCCGCAGAACAGCTGAAACAAGAGTACCGGTATGGGTTTGAAACCGATATCGAGATCGATACGGTTCCGAAGGGATTAAACGAAGAGACGATTCGGATGATCTCCGCGAAGAAGGACGAGCCGGAGTGGTTGCTTGAGTTCCGTCTGAATGCCTATCAATGGTGGAAAGAGCAGCGCGAGCCGACGTGGGCACACCTCGACTATCCGCCGGTCGACTTTCAAAATATCCGCTATTACGCCGCACCCAAAAACCAGCCGAAGCTCGACAGTTTGGACGAGGTGGACCCAGAGGTGTTGAAAACCTTTGACCGGCTCGGCATTCCGCTCGGCGAACAGAAACAGCTGGCCGGCGTTGCGGTCGATGCCGTATTTGACAGCGTCTCTGTGCGCACCACTCACCAGGGACTCCTTGCGCAGTACGGGGTCATTTTTTGCTCCTTTTCTGAAGCGGCGAAAAAATATCCCGCGCTGGTTAAAAAATATTTAGGCAGTGTGGTTCCGGTGAAAGACAACTTTTACGCCGGTCTCAACTCGGCGGTCTTTACCGATGGCTCCTTCGTTTACATTCCGCCGGGCGTTCACTGCCCCGTGGATCTTTCGACCTATTTCCGCATCAACGCTAAAGAGACCGGGCAGTTCGAGCGCACACTGATTATCGCCGACAAGGGAAGCCGTGTGTCATACATCGAAGGCTGCACCGCTCCGATGCGCGATGAGAATCAGTTGCACGCCGCTATTGTGGAGTTGATTGCGCTCGACGATGCCGAAATTAAATATTCCACCGTTCAAAACTGGTATCCCGGCGATAAAGACGGGAAGGGCGGCATCTACAACTTCGTGGTCAAGCGCGGGCTGTGCAAAGGGGTTAATTCTAAGATTTCGTGGACGCAGGTGGAGGCCGGAGCCGCCATCACTTGGAAGTATCCGAGTGTGCTCCTCAAAGGCGACAACTCGGTCGGCGAGTTCTACTCGGTGGCACTGACCAACCATAAGATGCAGGCCGACACTGGCACTAAAATGATTCATATGGGGAAGAACACCCGCAGCACGATTATTTCCAAAGGGATTTCCTGTGAGCAGTCGTGCAACAGCTATCGCGGACTGGTCCGGATCTCGCCCGGAGCGGAGAACGCGCGCAACTATTCGCAGTGCGACTCGATGTTGGTTGGCGACGAATCCTTTGCCAACACCTTCCCGTATATTGAGGTGAACAACGACTCGTCGGTGGTGGAGCATGAGGCCACCACCTCGCGCCTGAGCGCCGACCAACTTTTTTATCTGCAGTCGCGCGGCCTTGATATGGAAGCCTCTATTTCGTTGTTGGTGAACGGCTTTTGTGAGGATGTATTCCGCACCTTGCCGCTCGAGTTCGCGGTGGAAGCGGTTCGATTGCTTGAAATGAAACTCGAAGACAGCGTGGGCTGATTTTTAGGAGAATGATTATGTTGAAAATTGAACAACTTCACGCGCGGGTTAAGGATGGCCCCGAGATTCTGAAAGGAATCGATCTGGAAATTCACCCAGGCGAAATGCATGCCGTTATGGGGCCGAACGGCTCTGGGAAGAGCACGCTTTCGCGCGTCATCGCCGGTCATCCCGATTACGAGGTCACGGGCGGGACGGTCACGTTGACCGGTCCGGACGGTCCGGTCGATTTATTGGAGCTCGAAGCACATGAGCGTGCCTGTGCCGGGCTCTTTCTTGGATTCCAATATCCGGTGGAAGTGCCCGGGGTCAGCAACCGTACCTTTTTGCGGGCGACCTTCAATGCCGTGCGCCGCGCGAACGGGAAACCGACGCTCGACCCGCTAGACTTTGATATGCTGTTGAATAAAAAAATTGAACAGCTCGGGATGGACGAGCGATTTATCGAACGAGCGGTAAACGTTGATTTCTCGGGCGGCGAAAAGAAGCGCAACGAGATTTTACAGATGGCGCTACTTGAGCCCCAGCTCGCATTGCTCGACGAAATCGATTCAGGACTCGATGTCGATGCGCTCAAAGCGGTTGCGGATGGCGTCAACAAACTCCGCTCGCCCGATAACGCGGTCGTGCTCATCACGCATTATCAGCGCTTGCTCGACTATATTACCCCCGACCACGTGCACATCATGGCCGCTGGGCGCTTCGTCCGCTCCGGCGGAAGCGACTTGGCCCTCGAAATTGAAAAGAGAGGTTATGACTGGATCCTTAACACAGCAGACTAATCCGGTGCTTGAGCAGTTCGAGGCGATGTTGCCCGAGGCGCTTAAGGAATCGAAAGACCCCGCAGGGCAACGCGCCGCATTCGATATGCTTCGCGATTGCGGCTTGCCGCACCGCAAAGTCGAGGCGTGGAAATACACCGATACCTCGGCGGCCGTGGCCGGTCCGTTCGACCGCCCGCACCATTGCGCCTTCGCATTGAGCTCGCCGGACTCCGTGCAGCTCAACATGGTTGAAACGTTTCCAACCATTGGAAAAAACGATCCGTTTGCTCTGCTCAGCCGAGCCCTTTCGCACGGCGGACTCGAATTGATTGTTCCCGCGGGAATCGTCGTGGATGAGCTGGTCGAAATTACAATGCCTACCGCCAAAGAGGGTGAATTACTCTGTCCGGCGTTGGTGATCCGCGTCGGAGCCGGAAGCCAGGTCGATTTTGTTATCCGCTCAGAAAATCAGGCGGCCGGTTCATTGGTCAGCTTCATTGCGCAGGTGACAATTGAAGAGAACGCTTCGGCATCACTCACTCGCATTCGTACGGGAGAGGGCGCCTGCTTTGGTCATTTTCAAACTCAGCAGGCGGCGGACAGTCGCTTGTCGCTTTTCGATTGCACGGTCGGTGGCGCACTGACCCGCAACGACTTTCATGCGGTGCTCGCCGGTGAAGGTGCGGCACTCGATATGAATGGGCTGTACGCCATCAGCGGGCGTGAGCATGCCGATAACCACACCACGATTGAACACGCGGTTCCGAACACGACCAGCCATCAGCTTTATAAAGGCATCATGAATGGTCATGCCTGCGGTGTTTTTAACGGACGCATCGTCGTCAACCCCGGCGCGAAAGGCACGGACGCATTGCAGATGAACCGCAACCTATTGCGGAGCCGCACCGCCAAAGTGGATACCAAGCCGCAGCTAGAAATTTCGAATGACGATGTGCGCTGTAGTCACGGCGCGACGATCGGCCGACTTGACGAGGCACACATTTTCTATCTGCAAAGCCGTGGCCTCGACCGCGAGGCTGCCGAGGCGCTGCTCGCTCGCGGGTTCGCCGGCGAAGTGATTGATCTGGTGAAAAATTCAACCGTGCGCGAAACGCTTCACGATTTGGCCGAAGAGTTTTTCGACCGCAGCGAAGGCGAGGTTTCTTCATGAGCAACCTTGCCGAAACCCTCCGGTCCGATTTTCCAATTCTTAAAAAAACAATCCAGGGAAACGAGTTGGTCTATCTCGACACGGCGGCGACGGCCCTGAAGCCGACGCCAGTGATCGATGCGGTGAGTCAGGTCTATCGGGAGCTCCCTGCCAACGTACACCGCGGTGTGCATACGCTCAGTCGCGAGGCCACCGTCGCTTATGAAGGTGCGCGCGATACCGTTCGCACCTTTCTGAATGCGAAGAGACGGGAAGAGATCGTCTTCACCTCCGGCACAACCGCGGCCATTAATCTGGTCGCCCGCTCTTGGGGCGCATCGGAACTGACGGCGGGTGATGAGATTCTGCTTTCCCATATGGAGCATCACTCCAATATTGTTCCGTGGAAGCTGCTCTGTGAGCAGACCGGTGTGGTGCTCAAAATCATTCCGGTCAGCGACTCCGGGGAATTGGACATGAAGGCGTATCAAGAGATGCTGGGTCCGCGCACCAAATTGGTGAGTGTGGTTCATGTGTCCAACACCCTTGGAACCGTCAATCCGGTGGAACAGATCATTGCCGCCGCGCATGCGCAGGGCGCGCGGGTTCTGCTCGATGCGGCGCAATCTGCGCCCTGCTTGCCGCTCGATGTACAGGCGCTTGACTGCGATTTTCTGGCTTTTTCCGGACACAAACTATTCGGCCCAACTGGGATCGGCGTGCTGTACGCTAAAGCCGACCTGCTCGAAATGATGCCGCCGTTTATGGGCGGCGGCGACATGATTCTCTCCGTTTCGTTCGAGGAAATCTGCTACAATAAGCCACCGTATCGCTTCGAAGCGGGCACCCCGAATATCGCCGGTGCCATCGGGATGGGCCGGGCGATTGAGTATGTCAGCCAGATCGGGTTTGATGCCATTCATACCCATGAGCAGGAATTATTGATCGCCGCGACCGCCGCTCTCGAAGAAATCGACGGGGTGCGGATCATTGGAATGGCACCGAACAAAGTGGCCATCCTTTCGTTTGTCATCGATGGGGTTCACCCGCACGATATTGGTTCCATTTTGGATTCATGCGGCGTGGCGATTCGCGCCGGACATCACTGCACACAACCCTTGATGGCCCGCTACGGGCTTCCCGCCACGGCCCGCGCTTCTTTTTCAATTTATAACACGCTCGACGATGTCGACCGGCTGGCCGCGTCCATCCGCAACGTTCAGGAGATTATGTTATGAACCGCAGAACACCGAATAGAGAATATCGAATGAAGAAGTTTGCAGCATGGATGTACTCCTTCGTCATTCGGAGTTCCTTGTTCGATATTCGATATTTGCGAACGGGAGAGAGCACATGAATATTTCTGATGACCTCTATCAGGCGACCATTCTGGAATACAACCGTTCGCCGCGAAATTTCCACAAGATGGAAAACGCCACGCATCTCGCACACGGAATCAACCCGCTGTGCGGCGACGACTATTGGGTCTACCTCAACGTCGACGAGGGCGGCATCATTCGGGAGGCCTCTTTCGACGGGCAGGGCTGCGCGATTTCGAAAGCCTCCGCCTCGATGATGACTCTTGAGCTCATCGGGAAAACGCTGGATGAAGCGCAGGCTCTTTTTGAAAAATTCCACCACATGGTCACCGATGGACGGGAGACCCCGGACGACCTCGGAAAGCTCAATGTGTTTTCCGGAGTTTGGAAATATCCCGAGCGCGTCAAATGCGCCGCGCTGGCATGGCGGGCCATGGAGAGCGCCATTTCTGGAAAGAAAATCACTTCGACAGAATAGTTGATTGTAGGACAGGCTTCTCTGTATTCAGAGAGCCTGTGAAGCACACGCTCCCGAATACGGGAAGCGCGTCCTATAAAAAAGCCCCAAGGATTGGAAAATATGGTAACGGAAAAACAAATTTTAGCTGCATTGAGTCAGATCATCGATCCCGAGAGTCAGCGAGATATTGTTTCGCTGGGGTGGGTTCGTAATGTGCAGATCAACAGCGGGTTGGTGACGTTCGACCTGGCGCCGCATAAAGAGGCATTGAAACAACAGGCGAAAGAGGCGGTTGAAGCGCTTCCGGATGTGGTACGGGCGAACGTGCATCTTGCATCGGGGGAGTCTTCTTCCGAGCCTCCGGAGGTTGAAAGCGGTCTGGCCGGAGTGAAGAAAATTATCGCAGTCAGTTCCTGTAAGGGCGGCGTGGGCAAATCGACCGTCGCGGCGCTGTTGGCGCGCACGTTGAATTCGCGCGGCATCAAAACGGGCCTGCTAGATGCCGACATTTATGGCCCGTCGATTCCGACGCTGTTTAATCTCCATCATCCGGCCGTCTACGGGGATGAGCAGGAACGGATTGTTCCGGTCGATGCTGCCGGACTCAAGCTGATGTCCTTTGCCTTTTTGTCCGATGATGGCCCGACGGTTATGCGCGGCCCGATGGTCTCGCAGTATATCCAGAAGCTGCTTCACGGCGTGGCGTGGGGCGACCTCGATGTCCTGATTCTCGACCTGCCGCCGGGAACCGGCGACATTCAGCTGACGATTTCGCAGTCCGTGCAAATCGATGGCGCGGTGATTGTTTCCACGCCGCACCAGCTGTCGCTGACCGATGTGCGCAAAGGCATTCAGATGTTCGACAAAGTCAATGTGCCGGTGCTCGGGGTCATCGAGAATATGGCGTGGTTCGCCTGCGATGAATGTTCGAAGAAGCACTACCTCTTTGGCGAAGCCGGCGCGAAGAGTCTCGAGAAGATGTTCGGTCTCGAAACGCTGGCCGAACTTCCACTCTCTGGAAACCTAGCCGCGGAATATGCCGACGAAACCACCGATGCCGTTCTTCGCGCGCTCCGCACGACGGAGGGCGCGGAGATTGCTCCGCCGGAGGTTTCGTTTGATGCCTCCGCCATCACGCTGAAATGGTCGGGTGGCGAAACGATCTCGGTTCCGAACGCCGTGCTGCGCAAAGCGTGCGCCTGCGCGAATTGTATCGATGAAATGACGCATGCGCCGTTGCTAGATCCCGCCAGCGTGCCGGATGATATCCATGCATTGAGTGTCGAAACCATCGGCAACTATGCCATCACCGTCGAATGGTCCGACGGACATAACACCGGATTCTTTCCGTATAAAATGATTCGTGAACTTTCCATTCTGTAGCCGCGATCCGTGATCGCGGTGGCGGGGTCACGGACCCCGCCCTACAACAAAAAGGATTGATATGAAAACTGCAGAAAAACTGTACGAAAAGTTGAAGGATGTTCAGGCGGGGACCTCCGGCCCATATTCGCTGGAGCGGTGCGAACAGATGGCGCCGCTGGTGGATGAAATCAACCGGCTGAAAAAGGAAAAGAATGCGGTCATTCTGGCGCACTCTTACGTCCATCCCGAAATCATCTATGGCGTGGCCGATTTCACGGGCGACTCCTACCAGCTCAGCAAAGATGCCAAAGCGGCCGAAGCCGATCTGATCATTTTTGTCGCAGTACGTTTCATGGCCGAAACCGCCAAGGCGCTCAACCCCGGCAAAGAGGTGCGTATCCCGAGCCGCTTGAACGGCTGTTCGCTGGCTGACTGCATCACCGGTGAGGATGTTCGCCGCCTAAAAAAAGAAAACCCAGAGTTCACCTTTGTCTGCTACATCAACACCTCCGCCGAGGTCAAAGCGGAGTGCGATGTGTGCGTCACCAGTTCTAATGTCTATGACATCGTAGAAAAAGTTCCCTCCGACAAAATTTATTTTCTGCCCGACAAGCTGATGGGGGAAAATGTGCAGGACGAAATGGCGCGGCGCGGCGTGGAGAAAGAGATCCGGCTCTACGACGGAAACTGCTACGTCCATGCGGAGTATGATTCCAGCCGTGTTAGCCGCCTGCGCGATCAATATCCCGAGATCAAAATTCTCAGCCATCCAGAGTGCAGTCGCGATATCATTGAGCAGTCGGATTTTGTCGCCAGCACCAGTGGGCTGATGGACCACATGCGCGACGATCAAACCGGCAGTGCCTATCTGTTGCTGACCGAGTGCGGACTCGCAGGGCGCGCACAGGTCGAGATGCCCGGAAAAACGTTCATCGGCCCGTGTCTCGAATGCAAATACATGAAATCGAACTCACTCGAAAACATTCGTCGCGTGCTCGTGAGTCCCGATCCGGAAGATGTCGTTGAGGTTCCGCTCGACGTCCGCGAAGGATCGCTGCGCTGCATTGACGCCATGTTCCACTACGCCGAGGCAGGCTGCCTGCCCACCGACGCGAAGCGAGGCTTGAGCCTGCGAAAGCAGTGACTGCAAGGAACGGCAACCCTAGGCGAAGGAGGGAGCCTGCACCCATTTAGTTTTTCAACCATTGATGGCCCCGATAAAAGTTAGTTCCATTCATTTCATATCATGTAACGTGCACAGAGATTGGAGTTCTCAAGCTACTCAGCATCAACATTTTATGGCATTGGTGGCCTCGATTTATCCCATACCTCTAGAGGTATGGGGTGAAATGAATTATAAACAGTTAGTCTGCAGTGTTTTATGCATATTAATCTGTGATATATAAGGCTGCCGCAATTATGAAGTTTCACCTTTTGTCGGGGCCATCAACCATTGGAAACTGTAGGTGCGGGCGATGACCGCGCCCACCGTGCGCGCTAAAACTTTTCCAACCATTGCCATTCCACTTCGTTTCATTGCCGCCGCGATAGCGTCAGCCTCTCTCGGCGATGCCTCGGGTGGAAAAACCAGGATCAACCAGCCGTCGCCAAAGGCTATGGCGGTCAGGAAAGTTCCAAGCCTTGGAAAATTTATTGGGCGAAGGCTTTTTGCTGAAGGGCGATGAAGAGGTTTTCGGTTTCGCTGTTCACAAAGGATTTTGATTTCCCCCGACAGGGTTAAAAAGGGGTAATCTGGCCCCGTCATTACCCCCTTTCTTTATCGTCTTACCCGATTCTCGGTTCAGAGGGTGGATATATCGTAATACGATATGTCATTTTAAAAATTGGTTGTTTTCCAAACCTTGGGAAAATTGGCTTGAAAGTTTCCAGCTATTGGAAAATGTAGACGCGGTGTCCTCACCGCGTTTCTTGTTGCTGGCTGAACGCGGTGGGGACACCGCGTCTACGTGAAGAAACATCTAAAAATTCGGTTTGGAATGGAACTCCATTTTCTCGCCGGTTCGGGGATGAGTGAAGCTCAGGAAAGTGGCGTGGAGTTTGAGCTGTCCGGGGGCGGTGCCGGTTCCGTAGAGACGGTCGCCAACGATTGGAACCCCAAGCCCGTGCTCTGATGCCGAGTGAACGCGCAGTTGGTGGGTGCGTCCAGTAATAGGAGTAAACTCCACTCTTGTTTTTTCATTGTCGGCGCTCAGCGCCTTCCAGTGGGTGATTCCGATTTTGCCGTGGACGGGGTCGTAGATCTGGACGGGGCGGTTATCGATATCGAGCCGGAAGGGCAGTTCGATGCTGCCGGACTCCCCAAGGCCTTCCGCCTTCGCAGAGCTTCGGCGAGACAAGTCGGCGGGGCAGGCTTCGGTTAACTCGCCATCGAGTAGAGCGATGTAGCGCTTGCCGGTTTCGCGGTCGTGAAACTGGCGTGACAGCTCGCGGTGCGCCTCTTTGGTGCGGGCGATCACCATCAGCCCGGAGGTGTCCATATCGAGCCGGTGCACCTCGGGATGATCGGGACAACCCGGAAACATCGTCTTGATTCGAGCGGTTACACTGTCCTGATTGTCCGGCCCTTTGCCGGGAACGGAAAGCAGCCCGGAGGGTTTGCAGATGACGACAACGGCATCGTCTTGATAGACGAGCTCGATGGAGTGTTGGAGTGGGGGAGTATTGGATTTGTCATCACTCCATTTTTCCACTATTCCACTACTCCAGTCTTCCGCCCTGCAAAGCATGAAGCCGAGGATGGGTTGGCACTTTTCTTTGCAGGCGGGATAGAACTCGCCGTGCTGGCGCGCACCGGATTTACTCTCTTTTCCCCAGTAAAATTCGCTTAGGCCGAGGGGCTTGAGTCCGTGAAGCGCCGCGTAATTTAAAAGTTTTGGAGCGCAGCAGTCGCCGGTTCCGGCGGGAACTTTCTTCGCTCCGTAAATGGGATGGAGAGCGCTCGTCTCACCGTTGAAATTGGTGAGGGTGTAGAGCCCGTGAATTTCCTGCATGAGGTTTCGGGAGAGAGAAGCGCGTTGTTCGATAAGCTCCTTGTTTTGCGGATCGTTTTGAATTTGCTGACCGAGCGCGCTGATTTCCTTGTAAACGGGATGGGTCAATTGGTGGAATGCATCGACATCAAAAATGGGCGGAACCCATCCGTCGACGAGCCATTCGCCGTTGTACTGGCAGGAAAAGGCCTTGAGGATGACGGTGTTTCCCTCGGCGTCCTCGCATTCGAGAACCCCAAACATTTGTCCGCGGGCATCGCCCAAAAGATAGTCAGTGGAGAATTTATGATTTAAGAGTTTCGATTGAAGATTGGAACCCACCCCGTCCGTCGTTTCGCTCCGCCCACCCCTCCGCGGGAGGGGACTGTTTAAATTCCCCTCCTCCGGAGGGGTGCCCGTAGGGCGGGGTGGGTGTTCCCCGTCGGAAAGCGGGGGCAAATCGTCAATTCGCTTAAATTCTTCAAGCTGTTGGATCAGCTCAAGGGCGTGAGTGTGACTATTACCTTCACCGAGCGAGTGAACCGTTTCGCAGGCGGCGCAGTGTCCGAAGGCTGAGGGGACATCGCTCATTCTGCCCGGGGATCGCGGCTCATGAGATCTTGGAGCGCCTGTCGGGGATCTTTACCGTTTTCGACGATCTGGCAGACCTCTTCGGTGATCGGCATGTCAATGCCGTGTTCTTTGGCGAGATCGCGCGCGGCCTTGGCATTCCAGATGCCTTCGGCGACCTGCTTCATGCCGTCCATAATCTCTTGAAGGCTTTCGCCTTTTCCGAGTCGTTCGCCGACGGCGCGGTTACGGCTGTGGCGGCTGGCGCAAGTGACGATGAGGTCGCCGACACCGCTCAGGCCGGAAAAGGTTTCGGGCTTTGCGCCGAGCGCGCCGCCGAGACGGGAAATTTCTGCGAGGCCACGGGTCATCAGCGCGGCTTTGGAATTATCGCCCAGTCCGATGCCGTCAAGGATTCCGGCGGCGACTGCGATAATGTTTTTGAGCGTTCCGCCCAGTTCAACACCGATGACATCGTCGGAGGTGTAGACGCGGAAGGTTTTTCCGCTGAAGGCGGCCTGGATTTGTTCCAAGGATCCTGTCACGCCGGAGCCTTCGGGCGAAGGCGGATGGAAATCTTTTCCGGCGACGGTGACGGCGGTGGGTACGCCGCGCGCGACTTCTTCGGCATGGCTCGGGCCGGAGAGAATAGCGATGTCTTGTCCAAGCACATCGGTGGCCACTTCGCTCATGCGCTGGTGCGTTTGTTCGTCGAGCCCTTTGGTGGCGCTGACGATTAGCACGTTTTCACGCAGGTGTGGTTTGAACGTTTCGAGTGTGGCGCGGACAAAGCGCGACGGAACAACGACTACAATCAAGTCGGCGTCTTGGGCCCCGGCGGGATCCGACGTCCATTGGATCGAGGAGGGGATTTGAACGCCCGGCAGATAGACCGTATTTTCGCCCGCGCTACGGATCGCCTGAATCTCTTCTTCGAAGGGGCCCCAGAGAGTGACGTTATGGCCGTTTCCGGCGAGTGTCATTCCGAGTGCGGTTCCCCATCCGCCGTTCCCAATTACGAAGCAGTTCATGATTTTAGTCCTATTTTGAGGTGCGAACGTAGAGCAAGCGTCCCGCTTGCTCATGAACGAGCGAGACGATCGTGCTACTTTTTTCGCTGGAACCGATTTTCGGTTCCAGCGAGTAGTCGGTGAATATTGGATCGGTGGCGGTAGATGGAGAGGGTGCCGAGCAGGGTGAGGGCACCGGCGGTGACGAGGCCGTAGCCTGCCAGCCATCCGGTCAGGATGACGATGACCGAGGCGATGATGGAGCCGAGAGAGACGTAGCCGGAGATGAAAAAGACCAGTGCCCAGCAGAGGATGCCGATGCCGACCGCTAATGGCGCGATGCCGATCAGAACGCCCGCCGTGGTGGCGACTCCTTTGCCGCCTTTAAACTTCAGGAAGACAGGAAAGTTGTGGCCGAGAATCGCCGCGACACCAAACAAAATTCCAATGCTTGGAAAACTTTCCTGTAATCCGGCCTCGCCGGTTCCAAGGATTGGAAAAAGGGCGGCGGGCAGGTAGCCCTTGAGTACATCGAGGATGAAGCAGGCAATACCGAGCGGTTTGCCGAGGCAACGTAGGACATTGGTGGCTCCAATATTGCCGCTTCCTTGTTTGCGAATATCGATGCCCTTGGTTTTTGCGATCAATAGACCGAACGGAATCGAGCCAGTCAAATAGGCGGCTAACGTGAGTGTCGAAATGAATAGTGCTGTCATATTATTTTTTATCCGTCCGCGTCGCTTGATTACGCAGATTTACAGGATTACGAATTCCAATCTGCGAAAAGCTGCGCAATCTGCGGATCAAATCTTTGCGGGTTTATTTGTTAGTCTCCAAAAAGACTATTGATTAATCCCTGCAGGGGCTCCGTGTCCTTTGCTTCCGCTTCTTTCACATTTTTTTCAAGCTGTTCGAACAGCGCATTGCTCAGTGTTTGGGTGAGCGATCGGTTGGTTGTCGTGGCACTGGAGGATTCGCCGGGGATCACCTGCTGGATCAACTGTTGAAGGGCGGGGCTTTCGCCAATTTCGCTCACATTGTTTGTGAGGCCTTGCATGAGTGTGCCGCCGCCCGGTTGAAGGCCCAGCTCTTTCAGGCCAATCGTTTTGAGGATGTTGACCGATTGCGCAGAAAAGAGCGTCTGAAGCGCGCCGGTAATATCATAGTTTCGGTTCTGTATGGTTCCGCCGATAGGAATGGTCAGAGTGGTGTCACCGATTTCCGCGCCGTAGATTTCGAGAGCGGTTAGCGAAAGGTCGATATGCGATCCTTCGAGCCGCCCTTGGTTACAGGTGATGGAGGGTTTGATGGAGAAGGGGCCGCTTTCCATGTCGTTTTTATCCAAAAGTTCTTTCAGGAAATCGGCGTCGATATCGAGAATGTTTCCCGTGGCGTTAAAGCTTGGGTTGGCGGGGTCGACTAGCGGTTCGACAATGGCGTTGAGGTCGGTGACGAAGGAGTTTTCATCGTTGGCCAGTGAGCCGCGCAAAACGAGCAGGCTGTTGGGCTGTCCTTCGGCAGGAATAGTGAAAAGATCGCTGCCCGTCAGGCGCAGATTCAACGGAAGCTTTCGGTCCCGCTTGGTGTCGACATAGAGGACGGTTGCATCGATCGCGATGCGGCGAATATGTACCGGAATGAGTTTCGCCTGTTTTGTGGCGGGGACGGGTTCCGCTTTGGACGGTTCGCCTGCTGATTCAACCGGTTTGAGCGCGTCGGCCAGCTCTTTGACATTATACTGTTTCTTTTTATTTCGCTCAACGGTCAGCGTCGCCCCAGTCGCTTCGACAAGCTTGATGACGATCGGGTCGCGCTTGAGCAGCGACATCATTTCGAGTTCGAGCCGGCACTGGTCGAAGGTAAGCAGCATCGGTTCTTCGTAGCCCTTGAGGTTGCGGACAGTAAAGCCCTGCAATTCGGCCTGACCTTTCAATAGGTTGACGGAGGCATTTTCGATGCTCATGTCGAGGCCGTACATGGATTGAACGGCGGGGAAGACGCTCTGGTTGAGTTCAGTCGTCAGTCCTTTTGCGAGAAAGGTCTGCAACCCGAACCCGAGTAGCGCAACAATCACCAAGAGAACGATTAGAATGATACGTAGTGTTTTCATGGCGGCAAATGTACTCACAAGAGAATGCAAAGGCAATGGCGAGAGAGAGATAACCACGGAGTACAAAAAAGAGGAGAGAGTGCCTTTTTTTACGAGGCACACAGATGCATTGGCAAAAACTTCTGAGTTCTGCTAGAACCTTCTCTTATGAAAGAAACATTTGCCAGTGTGCCGCTGAAGTGGGTCGGGCCGGTCAAAATTACCGGGCCGGAAATTGATGTTGAAACCGAACTTCCGCTGGCGACGTACGAAACGCCAGTGTTCGCCACGGTCAACCGCGGCGCGCGCGTTGCCACGGCCTCCGGTGGCATCAAAGCCGTCGTCATCGATGAGCGGATGAGCCGCTCCGTTCTGTTTGAAGCGCCGGACGCAATCGTCGCTTTCCAATGTTTGGAAAAAATCAAAGCCGATTTCCCCCTTCGACGCGGCTCAGGGCAGGCAGTCCTTGAAAAAATCGTCGGAACGACTAGTCGCTTTGCCAAGTTGATCGATATGCATTCGCAGATCGCGGGCAATTTGCTCTTCATTCGCTTTGAGTACACGACCGGCGACGCCTCCGGCCACAACATGGTGACGCAGGCAAGCGAAGCGCTGATGAACCACATTCTCGAACTGTGTCCGGAACTGAAATACGAATCGCTTTCCGGCAACTTCTGCACCGATAAAAAAGCGACCGGCGTCAACGGCATCCTCGGGCGTGGAAAATATGTCGTTGCTGAGCTGACGATCCCGGGAAAACTGGTGAATAAATATCTGAAGAGTACGCCCGAAAAAATCGTGCAGCTCAACATTCGTAAAAATCTGGTCGGCACGATGCTCGCGGGCGGCCTGCGCTCCGCCAACGCGCACTACGCCAATATGCTTTTGGCCTTCTACCTCGCGACGGGGCAGGACGCTGCCAATATCATCGAAGGCTCGCAGGGCACCACGCTGGCTGAAGTCCGCGACGGCGACCTCTGGTTCTCCGTCACCATTCCCAACCTGATTGTCGGAACCGTCGGCAACGGCAAGGGACTTCCCTTTGTTGACGAGGTGCTGACAAAACTCGGTTGCCGCGAAGAGCGCGAACCGGGCGCCAACGCCCGCCGCCTCGCCCTCATTTGCGCCGCCTCCGTTCTCTGCGGAGAACTCTCCCTGATGGCGGCCCTCACCAACCCCGGCGAGCTCATGAACGCTCACCGTAAGCTGGAGCGCTCGAGTCAAGGGTGAGTGGTCTCCATGTTGCAATTAAGCGTTGCGCCAATAGCGTTATGCTGTTAGCGTAATTTTGTTCGTAAAAAAAGGAGGTCGTTGTGAATCCCTTTCATCATGGTGTGGCTGTGACTGATAAAGAGTTTTGTCCGCGTCCAGAATTAATTTCCACGCTGCGCAATCATATGGATTCGCATCAAAATTGTGTGGTTCGAGGAATCCGTCGAGTCGGAAAGACATCGGCGGTTTTGGAGGCCATCCGGTCATATAAAAAAGCGGGGCATTTGTATGTTAATTGCTGGGGGAGGCGGGATGTTTATGGCCTGACGACAGCTGTTTATGACGCATTTTTGATCTATCAACGGCGACGGGGGATGTCCATCGAGAAAATTATGCGTACGTTTTCCCGGTTGCGCCCAATAGCGACGGTCGATCCGTATTCTGGAGAAACGAGTCTTAGTGTGGATTTGAATCGGGGGATGTCGGTGACTCCTCAGTCTCTGGAATCGATGTTTGATTTGTTGTCGCTTGAGGGTGAAAAGCACCCGCTGGTTGTTGTATTCGATGAGTTTCAGACTCTGCTTCAATTCCCTCAGGCAGATGCTGTGTTGGCGACCATGCGTGGAGCTATACAACTGCAATCGCAAGTAACCTATTTTTATCTGGGAAGTGTTCGCCATCAAATGGACAATATTTTTAATAATCCAGATCAACCCTTTTTTAAATCTGCGGCATCTTTACAGGTTGGGTCGATTGATCGGGACGCATACCGGGCCTACATCCGTGCGAAATTTGCTTTGGGGAATCGTACGATTTCTGATGAAGTCATGGATTCAGTTTTTGATCTCGCGTGCGATATCCCTGGTGATGTTCAGCAGTTGTGTTCGGAGTTGTGGAATTGTACGGATGCGGGAGGCATCATTGAGCCCGCCACGATTTCGCAGGCGCTGGAACGCATTCATCATGCAGAGCAGGAGTCGAATTCGCGAATTATGGATTTGCTGACGCCTGGACAGGCTCGCGTTTTATCGGGTTTGGCCCGGCTGGGGGGTGAACAGCCTACCTCGAAACGCTTTTTAATCGAGTCTGGCGTGGCGCAACCGTCATCTGTTACAAAGGCACTGGCTCGCTTGATTGAACGCGGATTAGTTTATCGAGCGGCGGATGGGGTTCGTTTTTTCAGCCCGTTTTTTCGCACATGGCTTTTAGCCCAGGAGTTTTAATTTTGAGGGAGAGATGAGAGGGATTGTCTTTGAGGCCGCACTGACCAACCCCGGCGAGCTCATGAACGCTCACCGCAAACTGGAAAGAAGCTCTTAGCCGCGAATTAAAATGACTGTATTTACCCAGAACAAACTCTATTGGAAAATTTCTAGGGGTGCTTACTTGGTTAGTATTTGGACGGGAGTGTTTATGCTGATTTGTGCGCCGATAAATATGGCGGTGTGTCTCGTTGAAACTACCCGTATTGTTCAGTATGAAATGTACCATAATATAACAAATTGTTTGTTGGGACTTGGTACTGTTTTGTTTTTTCATTTGAATTCTGATCCGAGTCCAGTCGTGGGTGAAAATTATTTTGATGTCCATGATTTTGTAAATTGATAGGTGAAACTATGAGCCAGCTTGAAAAACGTAAAGCAGAGCATGTCCGGATTGTTGCGAAAGATCCGTCGATGGATCGGCGAAAGTTTTATTTCGACAAGATTCGCCTGACGCATCGCGCGCTTCCGGAGATCAATTTGAAGGATGTGGATCCGTCGGTTGAGTTTCTCGGCAAAAAGCTATCGTTCCCGTTTCTGATTTCTTCGATGACGGGCGGCGGCGACAAGATGCTCAAGAAGATCAATACGAACCTCGCCGAAGCGGCCGAGGCCGAAGGCGTCGCGATGGCGGTCGGGTCCCAGCGCATTTTCTTTTCAGAACCGACCTCGCAGTCGAGCTTTGATCTGCGCGGCGTGGCCCCGACGGCGCTTCTGTTTTCAAATCTCGGCGCGGTGCAGTTTAATGAGGATATGACGCTTCAGCACGCGAGGGCGGTCGTTGATATTTTGAAGGCGGATGCGCTTTGCATTCATCTCAACCCGTTGCAGGAGGCGATTCAGCCGGAGGGCGATACCGATTTTTCCAACCTTTGGAAAAAGATCGGCGAAATTGTCCAAGGGTTGTCTGCCCTGAGCTCCGTCGAAGGGGGCGTTCCGGTGATTGTGAAAGAGGTCGGCGCGGGCATTTCGGTTCCCGATGCGGAACGGTTGATCAAAGCCGGCGTGCAAACCATTGATGTGGCGGGCGCGGGCGGAACATCGTGGAGCCGGATTGAAGCCGCGCGCTGCGGCGATCCGGCGCTCGGCGAACTATTTCAGGATTGGGGTATTCCGACGCCGGATGCGCTCAAAGCTCTCGCGCCGCTCGACGTCACCCTAATCGCTTCCGGCGGAATCCGTACCGGAATCGATATGGCCAAAGCGATGATTCTCGGCGCGTCGCTCTGCGGAATGGCCCGTCCGTTTTTGACGCCGGCGATGGAGTCAACGGATGCGGTACGCACCGTCATTCAGCGCATCAAACGAGAATTTGTCACCACCATGTTTTTGCTTGGGTGCAAAAACATTGATCAACTACAGAGCCATGAAGAGTTGATTTTAAAATGATCACCACGGAATACACTGAAAATACGGAAGCTTCCAATAATAGGAAGAAGGCTCTGCCTTTGAATATCGGCATCGACCAGATTAGCTTTTATACCTCGCAGTATTTTCTCGATCTGAAAACACTGGCAGCGGCGCGTGGTGTCGATCCTGATAAATATTTGATTGGGATCGGCCAGAGCAAAATGGGGATTCCCCCGCCGGATGAAGATGTGGTGACGATGGCCGCGAGCGCGGCGTTTCCACTGAAAGAGAAGGGCGCACTCGACGGCGTTGAAACCCTTCTGTTTGCAACCGAGAGCGGGATCGATCAGTCGAAGGCAGCGGGCCTATTTGTCCACAGCCTGCTTGACTTGCCGGCGCGCTGTCGCGTGGTGGAACTGAAGCAGGCGTGCTATAGCGCAACCGCTGCACTACGCATGGCGATGGGGCTGGTGGCGATGCGCCCGCAGAGCAAGGTGCTGGTGATTGCCTCCGATGTCGCCCGCTACGAACTGGGCAGCCCCGGCGAATCGACGCAGGGGTGCGGGGCCGTGGCCATGACCGTCTCCGCTGACCCGCGTCTGCTGACCATTGATCCCGAGGCCGGATTTTATGCCGATGATGTGATGGATTTTTGGCGGCCCAACTATTTGTCCGAGGCGCAAGTAGACGGAAAGTACTCGACGCTGGTTTACATTAAGGCGCTCAAAGCATCGTGGACGCAGTACGCCGAAGAGAGCGGACGCTCGCTCGAGGATTTTTCGCGGTTCTGTTACCATATCCCCTTCACCCGCATGGCGGCTAAGGCGCATCAGAAACTCGCGCGTGGAATTTCGGACGAAGACCTCGAAAAGGTCATCGGCGAATCATTGATCTATAGCCGCGAGGCAGGGAACTGCTATGCCGCCTCGCTCTACGTCGGGCTCGCCTCGCTACTCGACAACGCCGGTGAAGATTTGAGCGGCGAACGGATCGGTCTGTATAGCTACGGCTCGGGGTGTGTCGGCGAGTTTTTCAGCGGGGTGGTTCAGTCCGGCTATCGCGACGCATTGCTCACAGAGCCGCATCAAAAGTTGCTGGCGGATCGCACGGAGCTGACATTCCAGCAGTACGAAGATATTTACCACTACGGGATTCCGACCGATGGCGGCAACCATGAGTTTCCGCAGTATCGCACGGGGCCATTCCGCTTCGTTGGAATCAAAGGCCATAAGCGCATCTATGAAACAGCCTAGCTGTTTGAAGATTGTAGACGCGGTGTCCTCACCGCGTTTTCTGCGCACGTAACGCGGTGAGGACACCGCGTCTACAAAAAGAGACGCCCAGTCAAAAGACTGTATTTCCAGATCACGAAATGATTTAATTCTCAGCTAATGAAAGCAGTGGCCCCAGGAAAATTGATTCTAAGCGGTGAGCATTCCGTCGTGTACGGAAAGCCCTCCGTGGCGATGGCGATTGACCGTAGTGTGACCGCCACCATTGAGGAGTCTCTTGAGGGCGAGGTCGTGTTTGACCTTCCGGACATCAACGAACGCGACTCGTTTACCCTCTTGGCCCTGCAGGACTTTAAACGTCGCACACTCAACAACTACCATTTGTTCCTGGAGGGAGATTTGGGCATCCGCGACGTGCTTCACAAACCGGTTGATCTTTTTAAATTCGGCTTCATTACCCTGCTCGATGGGGTTCACCGAAAGCTGGATAGCGGATTGGTGATCAAGTTGAAGTCGAACCTTCCGCTGGGGAGCGGAATGGGCTCTTCGGCGGCCTCTGTGCTCAGTGAGCTGCGCGCATTGGGTCACTACCTGCGCGTCGACTTCAAACCCGAGTGGTATTACGAATTCAGTTTGGAGACGGAAAAGCTCCAGCATGGGTACCCCAGCGGGGTCGACTCCTACATCTCGCTTCATGGCGGATGTGCCACCTTTGAAAACGGTGAGGCAAAATCCATTCCGCTTCCGCGCATGCAGATGTATCTGGTGGAGACCGGCGTGCCGGACGTGACCACTGGCGAGTGCGTTGTGCAGGTGAAAGAGCAGTTTGAAAACGACAGGATCTGGAACGACTTCGAGGATGTGACCCGCGAGGTGGAACAGGCCGTCCGCAAAAATGACGACGCACTGATGCGCTCGCTTTTGCGTGAAAACCATCGGTTGCTCTGCCGCATCGGCGTGGTGCCGGAAAAAGTGCAACGGTTTGTGGGCGATGTGGAAGCCGCGGGCGGCGCGGCCAAAGTCTGCGGCGCCGGTTCGGTGCGCGGTGAAAATGGCGGTGTCGTTTTGGTGCTGGCCGACTTTATGCCGACCACACTCGCTGAAAAATACGGGTACACCATTTCCCCCGTTCGCGGCGACCCGCTGGGGACGAGAATCGTTTAAATCAGAATAATTATGGACAGAATAATTTTTCTAATCATTGGAAGCAGAGACAGTAATCATTCTGTCCATAATTATTCTGATCACTCTCTTTGTTAGGCGGTTGTTATGAGCCAATGGATCAATTCGTCATCTGCGCCGGGATCTCTTATGTTGCTCGGCGAACACGCCGTGCTTCACGGTCGCCGCGCGCTTGTCTGTGCCATCAATCAGCGCATTACAGTTTCGTTCTCAAAAATTAATAAACGGATCCTTCGGATCCTTTCAGACCTTGGAACGTACGAAGCACCGCTTGATGAGTTGGCAGATCACTCCGACTTCCGCTTCGTGCTCGATGCCGTGAAGCAATATCCGCAGGAGCAGGGGGTCGAACTAAAAATTGACTCGGACTTTTCGAGCGACATCGGTTTTGGCTCTTCCGCCGCCGTTACGGTTGCGACCCACGCCGCGTTGATGGGAAATATCGATGATCGCATGAAGTTGTTTGAGCGCTCGCTCGCAACGATTCGCCGTGTGCAGGGAAGGGGCTCGGGCGCGGATGTGGCGGCCAGCGTCTTTGGCGGGGTCATCGCCTATCGCGCCGATCCTTTAGAGATTCAGCGAGTGGGTGCTGATGTTCAGAATGTAGAGCAAGCGTCCCGCTTGCTTAAACGAGCGGGACGCTCGTTCGACTTTCCGCTAACGGCGGTCTACTCCGGCTCCAAAATGAAAACGGTCGATGTGATTCGTCACCTCGAAGAACGCCGCGCATTGAACGCCGAAACCTTTGAGAAAATCTTCGACCGCATGGACGCCAGCGTCGGCGAGGTGATTGAGGATTTCTCTTCGCTAGGTCGCAATCTAATTCTCAATCAGAAGTTGATGGAAGAGATGGGGCTTTGTAACGCCGCGCTCGCCGAAATTATCGAAATTTTCCAAACCTTGCCTGCCCCGAGCGGCGTCGAGGGGGGAGTGCCGGCCAAAATCTCCGGTTCCGGTCTCGGCGACTGCGCCATCGGGTTGGCAGCGCCAACGGGCTCGCTATTAGGAGACTATAAAAAATACGCCCTTCGTGTGACCACGAAAGGCGTACAAGCAGAGTAAGAGGGTTTCCTTAAGCCTGCTGCCTAAGGTCTAACGCTTTGTCTTCTTATCCCTTAATCCATGTTTTGATGTTTTCGGGCAGCGCCGTGACGGCGGAGACGGTGACTTCGGTGTCGGTTCCGCTGACGGTCGGTACTTGAATTTTATCGCCTGCTTTTGAACCTTCGAGCGCTTTGGCCATTCCGGCTTCGCAGGAGATGATGTGGAGTTCTTCGTCCTGATCCCATTCGCCGAGAATATAGTAGGTTTCCTGTGTTCCATCGGCGTAGTCAATCGTTACGCCGGTGGCGATGCCGGCAATCTCGGACGGGAACCCGGCGAACTCGGTCGCTTTGACGGTGTTGAGCGCGGTTTGCAATTCGGTGGCCTGTAAGCTGAGAAGCCCCTGGCGTTCTTTGGCGTATTTGAATTCAGCGTTTTCACGAAGGTCGCCGTAGCTGCGAGCCAGTTCAAGTTCTTTGGAGTTTTCGGGGATGTCTACTTTGATGACGTGCTCGAACTGATCTGTTTTGGCCTGATAGCTGCGCTCAGAGGTGATGCGTGATTTTTTCTCTTTCGGTGCGGAGGCTTTGCGCAGGACGACTTCGTGGAGCTCGGTGCGGTGTTTGATGATTTTGGCCTGAAGACTCTGGCGGTCGAGTTTCCCCCAGGCGGGCGATTCACTGACGCGTCGCATGAAGTCGCGCCGTTGCGAGTCGCTCATGGCATCGAGTGCAGCGTGAAGGAAGTCGGTATCTTCGAGGCGGTCGCGGAGGGTGTTTTGTGCGCGAAGTGCTTCGCCCGTAAAATCTTTTTCAACGGCTTCCAAGGTTTGGAAGGTGAGGTCGACTGGGTCGATCAGCTTCCACTCTTGTGCCAGCTCGAGATGGCGATGAAGCCAAACCAGCATGGAGGGGCTGCAGTGGCGCGTGCGGCAGGAGGCGCTGAAGCATTTGATAATGTCTTCGGTTTGTCCGGCCTCGATGAGTGAAGCGATGGCAGAGCCAATCGCAGATGTTCCCATTTTTGGAATGTGGCGGATTAGGGTCTCGGCGGCTTCGTCGGACGCGGCAAGAACCTGAGTGAGGAATGGGCCGAGTAGTTTTGCGGAGAGTTTGTCGAAGAGCTCAAAGCGTTTCGAGAGGGAGGCGAGCAGGGCGGGGAGATCGGTATCGGTCGGCTCCACACCAAGGGCTTCGGCTCGAATGATGGCCTGGGCAGACCACTCTGGGTTGCGATAGCCTGCGCCGCGAATGATGAAGGCCAATCGGTCGGCGATGGCATCGATCATGTAGTCTTCCAGCGTTTTTATTTTTTGAGCCTGAATTTCTTCCAGTTTTTTGAAGAGGGAGGCGATGTCGGTGTTGGCTTTGAAAATGGTGAACCATTCTTCGTCGTAGGCAAGCGCCTTTTTGCGCAGACGAACGGGTTGGCTGCGTTTGGTGGGGATATCGATCATGGGGTCTTTTTTGAGATCTTTCCGTGCAGCGGCCCAGAGTTTTTTCCACTCGGCTTCGGTGGCCAGCAGGTCGGGAACAAAGTGTTCCTCGATGAGCTGGATGGGGAGGTTGCCGTAGCTGCGGAGAGCCATGCGAATGATTTCAGCGGGATCTTCTTTGAGCAAGCGGGCGAATTCATCCGGGGTGTTGTGGCGAATGGCTAGCAGGTGGTCGTCGGTGAGCACCTCCAGTGCGTCCGCGGCGTAGGAGAAGGCGAATTCATGGTCGCCTTTCTTTTCGAATGCAATTTCGACCTTTTGGTAGAATATATCAATGCGATCGACGATGCCGAAGCCCCAGGTGGCGTTATAGCAAAGCATCCCCTTTTTCATCGCACGCAGATGGGTGAGGCGCAAAAAAGCCTCTTCGATGGAAGAGGCTTTTTCGAAAGCGGGGGAAATGAACTTCTGTTCTTTTCGGCTGGTGCTGAGGATGTGCAGCAGCTCTTTTTGTGCAATGGCAGGCGTGGTTCCTTTTTTGAGGGCGAGCCATTCGTAGGTTTTGACGGCTTCGTCGAGCAGCTTGCGGTCGAACAGCGTATCCTTGAGCAGGTCGGCCCATTCACAGGCGCGGACTTCCTTGCCGCCGGCGCAGAGGGTATTGAACTGTTCGAGCAGATCGTCAACGGGGACGGTTTCGGCTTCGAGGTGGGCGAGCAATTGTTCTTCGGTCAGAGCCATGGTGTTTTCCTCTCGTAAAATGGTCAGACACCATACGGAGTTCCATTCGGTCTGGCAAAGCCAAAGAACGGGTTTTCCATTTCTACTTAGACCGTCGCTTCATGCGCTTATGCGCATATGCGCATAAGATAAGTTCTCTCGTTTTCCAAGCCTTGGAAAACGTAGGGCTCTTGCGCGGCGACCTGTCCGCCGTAGCCTTAGCGACGGCGGAAGCCCTGAAATCCGACGCAGTCGGTTCCACCCATTGGAAAAGCGCATAGGACACGGGCTCTGATTGACACGATATGGCCGCAAACGTATAGTCTCCGGCTCTTATGAAAAATGAAAACTCCATCGAAACGCTCCGACACAGCACCGCTCATGTAATGGCGGCCGCAGTTTGCCGGATTTACGACAACGTGCAACTCGACATTGGCCCTTCGATCGAGAACGGGTTTTACTACGATTTTGACCTCGCGGATCGCTTGACCCCAGATGACTTCGACAAGATCGAAGCCGAGATGAAGGCGATTGTGAAGGAGGACCTCCCGTTCGAGCGCATCGAAGTGAGCCGTACCGAAGCGGCGACGATGCTGGTTGGGCAGAAATATAAACTGGAGCGCCTCGCCGATATTCCCGAGGGCGAAGCGATCACCTTCTACAAGTGCGGCGACTTTTTTGACCTCTGCCGAGGACCGCACGTTGAAAGCACGGGGCAGATCCGCGCCTTCAAACTGTTGAGCGTGGCGGGTTCCTACTATCGTGGAAAAGAAACCAATCCGATGCTTCAACGGATTAACGGGACGGCATTCACGAACGATAAGCAGGTGAAGCTCTATCTCAAGCAGCTCGAAGAAGCCAAAAAACGCGACCATCGCAAACTCGGCACGGAACTCGATTTGTTCAGCATCCACAATGAAGTGGGGCCGGGCCTGATCCATTGGCATCCGAAGGGCGCGCGCATTCGTTCGATTATTGAAGAGTTCTGGCGTCAGGAACATTTCCGCAACGGCTACGAAATTCTGTACACCCCGCACGTCGGCAAAGCCAACCTCTGGGAGACCTCCGGCCATCTCGACTTTTATGCCGAGGGCATGTACGCGCCGATGGAAATCGATAAGTCGGATTACTACGTCCGCCCGATGAACTGCCCGTTCCACATTAATATCTATAAATCCGGTCTTCGTTCTTATCGCGAGCTTCCGCTTCGCTGGGCCGAACTCGGAACCGTCTATCGCTACGAAAAGGCAGGCGTGCTTCACGGCCTCCTTCGTGTGCGCGGCTTCACACAGGACGATGCGCATATTTTCTGCACAGCGGAGCAGATCGAAGACGAAGTGAAAGAAGTCATTCGTTTCTCCAATGAAATGTGGAAAACTTTTGGATTCGATAACATCACGGCCTATCTATCTACCCGCCCCAAAAAAGCAGTCGGCGAGCCTGAGCGCTGGGAACAGGCGACCGAGTCGCTCAAGTCGGCTCTTGCCGCTGAAGAGATTCCCTACGAAGTGGACGAGGGTGGCGGCGCGTTCTACGGCCCGAAGATCGATCTGAAAATCAAAGACGCCATCGGCCGTGAATGGCAGATGAGCACCATTCAGTTCGACTTTAATCTGCCGGAGCGTTTTGACCTCAGCTACGTCGGCGAAGATGGCGAAAAGCACCGGCCCTACATGGTGCACCGCGCACTCCTCGGTAGTATTGAACGCTTTTTCGGCGTTCTGGTGGAGCACTACGGCGGGGCCTTCCCGATCTGGCTTGCCCCCGAACAGGTGCGTGTGCTTCCGCTCAGCGAAGATCAACTGGAAGTCGCCGATGCAACCGCTGCGGAACTCCGCAAGAACGATATCCGCGTGACGGTCGACTATAAGTCCGGAAAAATCGGCGCGAAAATCCGCAACGCACAAATGGACAAAGTTCCATACATGCTCGTCCTCGGGGCTCGGGAAGTGGAGAGCGGCGAGTTGGCTGTGCGCGACCGTACCGGTCAGCAGGACACAATGACGCTAATTGATTTTGTTGAAAAAATAAAAAACGCTGTGCACACTAAGGCGTAATTGATCAGAAAGAACCCAGGGGGAAGTTATCGCAAATCCGCATTATAAAGGCAGAGGCCGTCCGCAACGTCAGATGGGCCCGAGAATGAACAACATGATCCGCGTGCCGGAGATTCGTTGTATCGACGAAGATGGAGAAGCCATGGGCGTCATCCGCACCCGCGATGCGCTGGTGCGCGCTCACGAAACGGGGCTCGACCTCGTCGAAATCAACGCGACCGCTAAGCCGCCTGTTTGCCGGATCATGGATCACGGCCGATTTAAGTACGAACAGGACAAAAAGAAAAAAGAGCAGAAGAAGCGACAGGTGGTCGTTAAGCTCAAAGAGGTCAAGTTTCATGTCAACGTGGGCGATCACGACTATGACACCAAACTGCGCCACGCTTTTGAATTTTTGGCCGAAGGCCATCGCGTCAAATTTTCCCTCATGTTCCGCGGCCGCGAAAACGCTCATCGCGAGCTCGGCTTCGAATTGATGAAGCGCCTCACCGCCGATGTCGCCGCAGTGGCGACGGTTGAGCAGGCCCCGCGCCTGCAGGGCCGCAATATCTTCATGATGGTGGTGCCCATTAAGAAAACTAAAAAATAGTTTCCAATGCTTGGAAACCATTCGGCCCGTTTTTCCAACCCTTGGAAAAGCGGGCTTTTTCTTTGCCGCTACGCAGTCGCTTGGAAGAGGATGACGCTGTCAGAGTGGAATTCGACGCGCAGGTCGTAGGTTTTTTCCAAGGTTTGGAAACTTTTCTTTGAGAAGAAGCAGACGTGGGTGTCGTCGTCTTTGTAGTGCCAGCGCTCGAAGGGGACGGGGGCTTCGTCGTGTAGCTGGGTCATAATGCCGATCCAGCCGCCGGGCTTCACCAGCTTCAGGAAGCGCTCAAACTCTTCGCGCGGCTGATAGAGATGCTCCATGGTTTCAGAACAGGTGAGAAAGTCATACTGCTCGTCGAAGACGGAGGGGTCGTTGGCGTAGTGCAGGTCGTAGATGGCGCACTCGTAGCCCGCCTCCTCAAACATGACCGACAGGGTCGGGCCGGGGCCGCAGCCAAAGTCGAGCCCGCGTGCGCCGGAGCTGAGCTTTTTTTCCAAGGGTTGGAAAAGCCGGCCCAAAAAATTCCGATATCTGGAATCATTCGGATCATTTTGGTGAAAGTCGTAGCGAGATTTTTCTTCTTCCGGAGAGAGGTGATGGTGTTGCGGAACAAAAACCAGATCGCACTCCGGACAGCGCAGGTAGTCGCGCATCCGGTCTTGAACAAATGAATGTGCCTCGCTGGTGCAGAGGGGGCAGTTGGTAGGTGTTTCTTGTTTTGTCATCTGGAGAGGGAGTTTAGCATAGTCCTCTATGAATAAAGAGAATTTTGAAATCAAGGGTCTGGTGGTTCCGGTGCCGACGCCGTTCGCGGAAGACGGCGCGGTGGATCTCGGGGCGTTTCTTTCGCACCTCGACTGGTTGGCGGAGTGCGGGGTGATCAATCTGCTGATCAACGGAACGACGGCCGAGTTTTTCTCGCTCACGCACGATGAACAGATGGAATTACTTCAGGCCGCCCGCGAGGCCTGGAGCGGTTCGCTTGTTTTTCATGTGGGCAGTACGGCGCTTTTCCAAGGGTTGGAAACCGCCCGCGTGGCCGAACATGCGGGCGCTGATTTCATTGCCTCGTTGCCTCCGTTCTATATCGCGAACGCACCTGCCGACGGACTGGTCGAGTGGTTCACTGAGCTTTCGGAGGCAACGGAGTTGCCCTTCATCCCATACAACTTTCCGAAGCACACCGGTAATCCGCTTACCCCAGAAATCCTGAAACAGATCCCGCACTGGGGAATAAAAGACTCTTCCGCTGACCTTTCGCTGGTTTCGGCAACGCCGCGCTACTTTGTCGGTGGGGATCGAAAAATTTCCGAAGCCTTTGCGGCGGGCGCGGTTGGGTTTGTCAGTGCTTCGGCGAATATCGATCCGAACCCGTATCTGCGAATCGAAAAAGAGCAGACGCCAGAGTTGCAGGTGGCTGTGGATGCAGTGAATGCCCGTGCGAGCGGCCCGTATGCGATTGCGCGAATCAAACAGGCCCTTTCTGAAATTCTTCCGGGCTATCCAGTGCGCGTCCGCCCGCCCCTTTCCTTCGAATAACCTCATAAATTTGCTCACGATCGTGAGTAAATTCGTGAGGTTGGTTAGAGCTGTTTGACGGCGCGGTTCGAGAGTTCGTTGTGAAGATGAGCTACGCGCGGACCTGCGTAATCTTCTGGGTGCAACGCTTCGGGAAGAAGGGGGTCTATGCTCATGGCTTGAGCATAGGCCAGATTATCCATCCGCAATAGGCGTGCAATGTCGGACTCTCTGTTTGATTCAAGGGTCAGTTTTTTCAGGTTTTCCTCGGCAAATTGAATGTACAACCGCTGGACTTCATTAATTTTTTCAAAGTTCCACGCTTCTCGTACAACAGATTGGTTGCCAAACCCGAGCACGGTACGTGCCTCAAAGAGAAATGCGACGCTGTCTACGCACGCCGTGCGATTGAGGTCGTCGTACTCGGGACGGACATCCCACGGCGTGACCCAAACGCTTTTTTGTAAGCATCCGAAGTTCCTCTGTTTTAGGAAAGTGCGCAAGGTGTCGCGATAGGAACGCTTTTTTTCCGGGACATCGAACATGAGGATGTACCAAATATGCCCCCATTTTTTATCCCAGAATTTCTTTGGGCTAAGGTAAAGGGGTAATGTTTTCTTCGCTTCGGGGGTGAGTTTTATGGACGGCAGAGATCCGTCTGTTGTTGTTTTAGTGATCAGTCCTTTTTTTCGGAGTCTGGATATGGCGGCATCAAATGCATGTGTGTTTGGATAGCATCCTTTATACAGCGTGTTTCGCCCAGCTGATAAAAGAAACTCAGATGTTCCTGCTAAGAGGGTGAGTAATTCCTCTCCTGCTTTCCTCCGAACGATAGGCAAAGAGATGTCTGGATGATGAAAGGCTTTCCACTTCATGTCAGGAGGATAGGGGGCTTTTTTATAAAAGTCACGAATCTACTCACGATCGTGAGTAAATTCGTGAGGAGTGCGGCTTGTTGATTTAATCCGTGCAAAGAACAGTTTTATTTTTTCGCGGGGTGTGTTTTGCCGAGCTTGGCGAGGACGGCCTGCAAGTCGGCCCAGACTTCACGCTTTTTCGCCGGAACCTTTAGAAGATAGCCGGGGTGGAATGTGGGCATGAGGTCGATTCCTTCATAGGTTTTCCACGTTCCGCGCAGTCGGGTGATGGCGACCTTTTCATGGAGTAACCCTTCGACCGCGGTTTTACCAAGCGCGACGATGAGCTTCGGCTGAACCAGTGCGATCTGTGCTTTCAGGTACGGGTTGCAGGTGGAGACCTCTTCGGGGAGGGGAACGCGGTTGTTCGGCGGGCGGCATTGAACGAGGTTGAGAATGAAGATGGTGTCGCGTTTGTAGCCCATCGCGACGATCATTTTTTCGAGGAGCTGTCCGGCTTCGCTGGTGTAAAAACGACCTTGCTCGTCTTCTTCCACTCCAGGGAAGTCACTTACAAAAAGAATGTCCGGCTGGTTGGGGTTGCCTTCGCCCGGAACGGTGTTTTGGCGCGAAGTGTGGAGCGGGCAAGCGGCGCAGGTTCGAATTTGTCCGGCGATTTCGTCGAGCGTTTTTCCGGTGACTTGTACGGCACTTTTCGGCGGCTTGGGGGCCGCCGCTACGGGCATGGGTCGCGCGAGCTTGGGCACGGGTTTCTGAGCCGTCGGCATCGTTTTTTGAGCGGGGGCGCTTGCGGTCGGCTTAAGTGCAACGAGGGTTTCCGGGGAAATTTCCAAGGTTTGGAAACCCTCCTCTTTTTTATATTCGAGGAAGGCCTGCAAATCATTGATCAGTTTGTCGCGCTGGGTCATAGGGTCGCAGAATAGAGGATGCGCGGAACGATGAACAAGGAATATCGAATTGCTTTCAATTTTTTCCAAGGTCTGGAAGACTCCGGTTGTTACATTTCCAAGGATCGGAAAAATAAGTATGGCTAATGAACCGGGAAAAAAGGGATATGCGTTCGGCACCTTTAAAGGGGTCTATATTCCGAGTGTGCTGACGATTCTTGGAGTGGTCATGTATCTGCGCTTCGGTTGGGTGCTCGGCAGCGTCGGGCTGCCCGCCACGTTGTTGATTGTAACGCTCGCCACTTCGATCACTTTTCTGACCGGCCTTTCGCTTTCGGCGCTGGCCACCAACATGAAGGTGGGCGGCGGCGGGGCCTACTTCATTATTTCACGTTCGCTCGGCCTCGAGGCGGGCGCGGCGATCGGTCTGCCGCTTTTTTTCGCACAGTCTTTTGGCATCGCCTTTTATATTGCCGGGTTTTCCGAGGCGGTTGTTGGAAATCTCGGAGCCTGGCTTCCTGCATTCATGACCGCAAAGGTGATTGGTGTCGCAACGCTGGTTGTCTTGACGGTGCTGGCAACCCTTTCCGCCGATCTAGCATTGAAGGCCCAGTTTTTCATTTTTGTGATCATTGGCCTGTCGCTGGCGTCGTTTTTTATCGGCGGACCGGTGACGGAGATTGCTGGAGGAGTTGTGGTTCCAAAGGGGATCGGCTTCTGGCCGGTCTTCGCTGTCTTTTTCCCGGCGGTGACGGGGATTGAGGCTGGGTTGGCGATGTCGGGTGACTTAAAGAAACCATCCAAGTCCCTGCCGTTGGGTACGATGGCGGCGGTCTTAACCGGTTATGTTGTTTACATGTCGCTGCCGATCTTGCTGGACCGGCATGTGACGGATAAAACGATGCTACTCAATCCGAACGTCATGCGTTCGGTGGCGCGCTGGGGCTTTCTGATTGTCGCGGGAGTGTTTGCCGCCTCGCTTTCCAGCGCGCTCGGCGCACTACTCGGGGCGCCGCGCACCCTGCAGGCGCTGGCCAACGACCGCATTCTCCCGTCGTTTATTGCTCGCGGTTTTGGTAAGCCTGAATCCGTTAGATAATTTATAAAAAACAGTTGTTACCTGTTGGGCTGGAACG
>CAYYYX010000008.1:0-40676 GCA_964476065.1 uncultured Verrucomicrobiota bacterium
AGATGAAGGTGGCTTCGCAAGCCGAGGAGAACCGGACAGGAATGGGGCTTTGAATGGGGATGGTTTTGAGCGAAGAGTAGATTTTGAGTGATTTTTAATAGGCTTCGAGGTGCGCAAGCACAACGAAGTTAGGGGCAGGTGCTCCGTAGTTCTTTGACATCTGAGTTTTGATTGATCAGGCGGCTTGGCGTAGTAGCTCAACCCACTGGTCGGGATAGAGTTTCTTGCCTTTGAGGCATTCGAGCTCAACCGGCGGGCGTTTGTTGAGTGAGCCGTGAGGCCGCATGAAGTTGTAGTAGGCGACGAAGAGCGTGGTCAGCGCGCAGGCTCCGTCGAAGTCCTTGAGCCCGGCTCGTGGACGGGTGTGGAACTTATAGGTTCGGTTAAGCCGCTCAACGAGTTGCTTGTATTCGCGATAGGTTTCGCTTTCCGGATCGAGGTTCTTGAGCCCGATGACGGTGCGTTTAGTTAGGACGCTCATGTTGTTGGCCTTTACAGCGGCTGTGTTATAAGCCGTGACGGCACTGTCATAGGAGGGTAGCCCATCGGTGACGAGTTCGCCGGTGTCGCAGACCGGGTTATCTGGAGGACCGTAGCAGTTGTGGATGAGTGCAAGAGCCGGTTCGGCACCTCGGGTTTCCGATAGGTTCCACCCGCAGATGGCACGGCGGATCTTGGAGATGATGAACCAAGTGTAGCGGGTGATGCCGTTGACTTTGATATAGGTTTCATCCGCGCCACAGGGACCTTGGGGTTTCGGTGAGTTTTCATCGACGAAGTCGCTGAGATGGCAGGCCGCCGCGTTGGCATAGTTGATAACGGTCTGATGCGAGATGGAGATGCCGAACAGGTGTTTCATGGCTTGTGCGCTCATGCGGGCGCTGAGCCCGAAGCTGACCGTAAGTGTCAGACTCAACCCGACGGTGTGCAGATTATTATGGATGCGGTTGAAGTCTACCGGAGCGTCTTTAGGCCGTGCGAGCGGGAGCTGTTCGGATGCAAAGTGATACTCTCGGAAAAGGTAGTGCAGTTAGAACTGGCTGGTGTTGCCGGCCTGGCGCATTTGATTCTCTTCGGGAGTGAGTGCGGCGAGGTTACGCAGGTAACACCCACAGTGGTTATTCTGACACTTATAGGCCGTACAGATGCCGTCCTCTTTCCAGTGAAAGAGCGCGCAACCGCAATGCGGACACCAGTACGTTGCCTTGCTCTCCCGGCGGGGCTTATCGGTCGGTGACGTCCGCTCACAGATTTTGCACTTTACCTGCGAGCCGAGTTTTCCGTTGTTAAGATATAGATAGCGCACCGGTGCCCCGCAGTGTTGGCAGCTGCATTTTTCCGGCGGAGTCGCCGATCCCACCCGTCGTTGAACGATTCCGATCCGTTTCCCCGTTTTTTTCTCATGTTCTTTCTGGATCTGGTGCCAGTCGAGCGGCTCCTCTTTCGGTTCCGGTGGATCGGTTAACGGCAACGTCGGATCGACCCGGAACTGCCGGTAATTCGGAGGCCGATCCTCTTTCGGTTTCAGATCGATATCTTTTCGAGAGCCCGAGAGCACCTCCTGAAGCATCGGCACCACCGAGGCCAGATCGTTATAAGTGAGCCTCAGACAAAACCATCGAACGAGTTTTAATAGATCATTTTTCACCGGGTCCTCCTTGTTCTACGTGTAAGGGCAAAGGGCTTGGAGCGACCCACTATATCAATTAAAACGTAGGTGAAAACAGGGGAGAGCGGTAAAATTGCTCCAACCCGCTTTAAAGAAGACAGTTAGAGAGAAAATAAAAGAAAAATTTAGACAGAAACCCAGATAGAGATGGGGGGCGATATGGAAGATATTGAAGAGGATCAGGAAACCATCGCAAAGGCTGTCGTTTCCATCGGAACGGCTGTCGTTTCCCTCGCAACGGCTACCGGAAACCTCGTAATAGAGCCTGCAGAGGTGGCTGTAAAAGCTATGATGAATCTTTTAGGTCTTTAATTCCGTTTTTTCATTTCGTCATATGTACGGGGCGTAGAGACATTGCAATTACGCAAAGGGTAAGAACCTATGTCAGGCCTGTACATCCATATTCCGTTCTGCGAGCGCAAGTGTTCCTACTGCGCTTTTTATTCCATTGCTTCCAAGGATTGGAAAAAACAAGAACTGTTTTTCCAATCTCTGGAAACTGAAATAAAAAATATAAAAAGTCTGTATTCAGACTTTTTACCGGAGACCATTTTTATCGGCGGCGGCACGCCGACGGCCCCGGATTTCCAAACCTTGGAAGCTTTTTTTTCCTCTTTCGCCAAGGCTACGGCGGACAGGCCAAGCATTGGAAACCTGCAAGCTGTTGAAGAGTTTTCGGTGGAGGTGAATCCCGGGACGGTCGACCCCCAGAAGTTAGAGTTGTTGAAGAGCGCGGAAGTCAACCGATTGTCCATTGGCGTGCAGTCGTTCGATTCAGGTTGTTTGGAAACGCTGGGGCGGATTCATTCGGCGGAGGAGGCTGAGCAGGCTTTTCATCTGGCGCGCGCGGCGGGGTTTGAAAATATCAGTTTGGATCTGATGTTCGGCGTTCCGGGGCAAACGATGAAGATGCTGGAGTCCGATCTTGATCGGGCGCTGGCTCTAGGGCCGGAGCATGTCTCGATTTATAATCTGATGTATGAAGAGGGCACTCCAATGGCAGATCGGTCCGATCGGTTGGATGAAGGGCTGGAGCGCGAGATGTACGATTTGATCCGGTCGCGGCTGACGGGCGCGGGTTGTGAGCACTACGAGATTTCGAACTTCGCGAGGCCGGGGTTTGAGTGCCGCCATAATCTGCTCTACTGGACGGGCGGCGAATATATCGGTTGCGGCCCGGCGGCCCATTCGCACTGGCAGGGGACGCGCTGGGCGAACGTCGCTGATCTGGATGATTACTGCGCCAAAGGTCCAAGACGGGAATGCGAAGAAACCCTCGATCCGGAAGCAAAGGCTCGCGAAACGCTGGTGATGGGGTTGCGGCTTCTCAAAGGAGTCGAGGTCGGTGCCGGTCTTTTTGAAAGGCAACGTAGTTGCTTCCAAGCCTTGGAAAAAGCGGGGCTTTTGATGATCGATGGGCGTCATGTCCGGCTTTCGGAGAAGGCGCTGTTTGTGAGCGATGCGGTATTCGCTGCGCTGATGTGAGCCATATATCCGATAACTGCTAAATATTGGGCGACATTGCGCTTGCCAAATTGGGGGTCGGTGCGTAGATTACGCGCTCTTTTAGACAATTTTGTGAGGAATGAATCATGGCTGAATGTATAGTAACAGGTAAGAAAACGATTTCGGGTCGCCGGATCGTCCGTAAAGGTTTGGCGAAGAAAAAAGGCGGAATTGGTCTTCATGTGACCAGCGCGACCAAACGTAAGTTCAAAGCTAATCTGCAGCGCGTCCGCGTTCGCGATGAAAACGGAGCTGTAAAGCGCGTCTGGGTTTCCACCAAAGCGATTCGCTCGGGTTTGGTCAACAAGGCCTAAGCGGAAAAATATTCGCTACGATGACCGGTTCTTTTATAGGGGCCGGTTTTTTTGTGGGTGCGTGATGTCGTGAAATAGATGGACATTGAGGATGGATATTTGTTTTGCTTCTGCCGAATTTCTAGAAAGGAGAACGTTATGCCAAGCGGAATGTCGAGGGGTTTATCAGATAAGGAATGGAATCGTTTGAATGATGAAACGATTGAATATTTGACGGAGTATGGCGTTGATTTTCCGGAGGGATTTAAGAGCACGGGAAAACCACAGTTGAGCTACTGGAGCGGATGCGATGACGAATTGAATCTCGATGATTTCAAGGGGCGCATTGTTTTTAAACCGGGCAGTCATCTTGACAACTCGCCATACTCCCCGTTTCCACACGGTCCCTGTCGATTGACAGTGCTGAAAACCGGGCCGGGGCAGGTCGGGCGAATTGTCGTGGGTGAGGGGACTACGCTCAATGGAACCAGTATTGTCAGTTATGATCGCGTGACGATTGGGAAGGAGGTCTTGTTTGGCCCGGAAGTCGTGATTATTGATGGCGACGGACACCCTTCAGATCGTCGTTTGCCGGATAATGCGGAGAATAAAGCCAAATGTACGGCTCCCGTTGAGATTGGGGATTATGCCTGGATCGGGTTGGGAGCGATGATTATGAATGGGGTTACGATTGGTCATCACGCGGTGGTGGCTGCGCATGCGGTGGTGGTGAAAGATGTTCCGCCACACGGAGTCGTGGGCGGTAACCCTGCGAAACTTTTGAAGGTGTACGAGTAGAGAAGGGGATTTCTTATGGGCGATATCGAAAAATATGGCAAATTCATTGTCGATGAACACTGTTTTGAGCTGACGGCCGAGCCGCCGCGCAAATGGCGCAATATCCATTACAATCAGTGCGGGCCGGTGGAATACTATGTTGAGGCCACCCACATCGGCGACGGGCATACTCGCGTCCGTTTTGATGACGGAATGACGATGACTCTCGTTGGTTACGACTGTAAATACATCTATATCCGTGATGAGGAAACTGGAGAGGTCTTCACGCCGGCGGGCGTGCCTGGGCCGAATAAGGTAGAAAACTTTTCCTGCAAGTTTTTCCCTGAAAAAACGGTTATCAGCTCTACGTTCGCCGACCTGCGCGTGACGTGGCGTATTTTCGTTCCGCGTACGGAAACTCTTGAGGCGTGGACGTGTTCTGTAGAAAATCTTTCCGATCGTCCTCGTAAACTTTCCGTTTTCGGTTTTGCGCAGATGCCCATGCGCGTCAGTTCCGAGCAGGGCATGTACGGCCGCGGCACGTTCTCTAGCGTGCACCCAGAGGTGAGCACCGTTGTTGTTCACAACCGCGATGTCATCAGCTTTCCCACGGGCGTTATGCGCGGCTACATGACTTCACTTAATCCGTGTTTTGGCGTCAACGGATACCGCGAGCACTTCACAAACTCCGACTACTCGCTGTCCACCCCTCGTATTCTCGATGGATGGAACTGTGACAACCGCCCCGGCATTGGCCCCGACTGCGCGGGCATTATTCAGGTCGGCATGGAGCTGGGCGCAAAAGAAAGCGGTCGCACGGACTTTCTCATCGGTCATTGCGAAGACCTCGACGAGGTGAAGGCGCTACGCGGACGCATCACGCCGGAAAAACTCGACGAGTTGTGCGAAGAGCAGGCTGCCGTTGAGCGAGCCAACGCCTCGATGTTCACCGTTGATACCGGTGCAGAGAATAAGGATCGCGACGCGCTGATCAATTTCTTTGCAAAAAAACAGATGTACTCCTACCTCGTTGATAAATCTGGCTTCCGCGACAATCTGCAGAATGACTGCGGCATGGCGATGTTCGACTATCCGACCGTGCGCGCGAATTTCCTGCGCGCGCTGGCTTCGCAGAAGCCTAGTGGTGAAGTGCTACACAGCTTCCGCCCCCTCAATCGCAAGACTTACGCCGATAAACCCGCGTGGATTCTCATGACCGTGCCGTGGCTCATCAAGGAAAGCGGCGACTTCGCGCTGCTTGATGAAGTCGTACCGTATTTTGAGTCGGATGAAAAGGGTACCGTCTGGGATCACGTTCAGCGTACCTACCGCTACATGTCCAAAGACATCGGCAAGCGCGGCCTCTCCCTTCAGCACTTTGCCGACTGGAACGATGGGCTGGAACCCTCCGCCGAAACCGGAGCGCGCGAAAGTGTCATGGTCAGCCAGCAGCTTTGCCACGGATGCCTCGAAATTGAAGAGCTGGCCGGGCGCATCGGCGACGCCGCCGTCGCCGCCGAGTGCCGCGAGGCCTACAAAACCATGGCGGAGGCCATCAACACTCACGCGTGGGATGGCCAGTGGTACGTGCGTACGATCTGCGAAGACGGCTATCCTCTCGGTTCCGATCAGCATGAAGAGGCAAAAATCTTCCTCAATACCCAGTCATGGGCCATCATCAGCAAAGTTGCCGAAGGGGAGCGTGCTCAGGCGTGTCTGGATGCGGTTGATCAACACTGCACCAAGCCGGAAGGCTATGTTGTCTGCGATCCGCCACTCTACCACTATGACCAACGCATTGGCCGTTTTTCAGCTAATATGCCGATGACCAATACCAACGGCGGATGCTACTGCCACGCATCGGGCTTCAAGGCGTTTGCTGATTGCCTGATGAAGCGCCCTGAAGAAGCTTGGCAGACCTACGTGCGCGCGGCTCCGGACAACCCTGAAAACCCCATTTCTCGCTCGGGCATGGAGCCATTCTCTTTCACCAATAAATTCGACCTCGCCCCAGAAGCCCCCGGTATCTCCGGCTATGCGTGGCGCACGGGCACTGCGGCGTGGTTTGTCATGGTGCTGGTTGAATGGATTCTCGGGGTTCGTCGTGGCTACGATGGATTGACTATCGACCCGTGCCTCACGAAGACTGTGCCGACGGCGAAAGTCAAACGCACCTTCCGTGGCGCGGTTTATAACGTCACCCTCGACAACACCGCCGGGCGTTGCATCGGTGTTACTTCCATCACCGTTGACGGCGAGCCGCTTCAGGGGAACCTCCTTCCCGTATTCGAAAGTGGAACCCACATCGTTGAAGTAGTGGTGTGACAAAAAAAATGCTCTCTGAAGAACAGAGAGCATTTTGTATTGAGCCGTTGGGTTGGTTACCAGCTGGCTTTGGTCATTCCGGGGATGAGCCCTTCGGACGCCATTTCGCGCAGGGTGATGCGGGAAAGTCCGAACTTGCGGTAGACGGCGCGCGGGCGACCGGTTACGCGGCAGCGGTTCATGATGCGCGTGGGGTTAGCGTCGCGCGGAAGTTTGCGCAGTTTAGTGAATGCCGCTTCCTGATCTTCGAAGCTGGTTTTCGGGTCTAGAATGATTTTTTTGAGCTCCATACGTTTGGCGTAGTATTTGTTCGCCAGTTTGATGCGCTTCTCATTTTTAGCAATGCTGCTTTTTTTAGCCATAAATCGGTTTCCTCTTTTGTTCTAAGAAGTGGGGATAAAACAGGAAAAGCCCCTCCCGTGCAATTCTTTTTGTGAGTAAAGTTGGTTGGGCGAAATGGCTGCAACCTCTTCTGTTTGCCCTATCTTTAGCGGACAGGCCTGCGGGGCATGGTTGATACGCCTCATATCTTCTTGGAAGCGTGATGGCTGAATAGCGGTCATTTCGGTTTGACCCCTAGAAGCGGGGTTTTTCCTTGCTTGCGAGGTGCGATGCCCAATAACATGCACCCCTTTAAGAACTTGAAGGGATTACTATGTCGAAAATGAACAAAGTTGGACGCGCCGAAATACAGATTGATGGCCAAAAGCTGAGCTATAAGGTGTACGAAGGTACTGAGGGTGAGCGGGCGATTGATATTTCTACGTTGCGGAAAGATACGGGGGCGATCACATTTGATTCCGGATTCGTGAATACGGGAACTTGTTCCAGCGACATCACTTATATTGATGGGGAAAAGGGTGTTCTGCGTTATCGCGGATACGATGTGGACGATTTGGCCAAAAACTGTGAGTTTATCGAGGTCTCTTATCTCCTCATTAACGGCTCATTACCCACCGTTGGACAGAAGGCACGCTACAGCGATTTGCTGAATCGGCACTCCATGCTCCATGAAGACATGAGAGACTTCTTTAGTCATTACCCAGAACATTCGCATCCGATGGCCATTCTCTCTGCGATGGTGGTTTCTCTCTCCTCTTTTTATCCGGAACTGGGCGAAAATCATAACGAAGATATTGATATGAAGGTGACGCGACTGCTCTCGAAATTGCGCACCATTGCTGCTTTTTCCTATAAGAAGTCAATTGGCTCTCCGACGGTTTTCCCGAAGCAGGACCTTTCGTATTGCGAAAATTTCCTGAATATGATGTTCAGTTCGCCCGTGAAAGAAAACCCGTATAACGAGGTGATGGTCCAAGCACTGAACAAGTTGCTGATCATTCATGCGGATCATGAGCAAAACTGCTCAGCATCTGTTGTGCGTGGTGTGGGCAGCGCGGGCGCCAACCTGTATGCCTCGATTTCGGCCGGGATCTGTGCCCTTTGGGGCCCGCTTCATGGCGGAGCCAACCAGAAGGTCATTGAGATGCTTGAAGATATTGAGCGCGATGGCGGCGATGTGGATAAGGTGATCGAAAAGGCGAAGAACAAACGTAGCCCCTTCCGTCTGATGGGCTTCGGGCATCGGGTTTATAAGTCGTACGACCCCCGTGCCGCGATTGCCAAGAAACTTTGTATGGAGGTCATTAAATCCACCAATAAAAGCGATCCGCTCCTCGATATCGCTATGGAGCTCGAAGAGAAGGCATTGGCCGATCCGTACTTTGTAGATCGCGGACTCTATCCCAATGTCGACTTCTATACCGGACTGACGTATCGCGAAATGGGAATTCCCACCGATATGTTTACGGTCATGTTCGCCATTGGCCGACTGCCAGGCTGGATTGCACAGTGGATGGAATTGAAAAATGATCCGAAGGGTCGGATTGCCCGTCCGCGACAGATCTATACCGGGCCGACCGTCCGCGAAGTGGAGCCGATTGCTGAACGAAAATAGTGGATCTTTTTTATGACACAGTCTGGAAATGAGGCGGAACAGCTCCGCGAAGACAAGCAGGAACTAGAGTTTCTCCAGCGGATCGCAGGACGCCTCCCCGAGGATACCGAGGTGATGCGGGCGTTGGGCGATCTTTATACGCGCACCGGGAAAACCGCCGAGGGGTTGCAGGTCGATGAACGCCTCAGCCATCTTTGTGCCGAAGATCCGTTGGTTTGGTATAATCTGGCTTGTAGTTTTTCGCTCTCCGAGCGAAAAGAGGATGCGCTGGATGCATTGGCCCGGGCCCTGGAACTGGGCTACGACGACTATGAGTGGATGAAGAAGGACACGGATCTATCCTGTTTGCGCGGCGAGCCGCGGTTCGAATCCATGCTCGACTGGATTTACAGCACCTTTGAACAGATAGCAGATGGGAGTTGATGATGATGAATAAACGATTGATCTGGGCTTTGTTACTCATCGCGCTCTGTGCCCTTATTTTTATCTTCACGGGTGGAAACACAACGATTGAAGTGTTCTCCCTCGCCGTAAAGCTAAAAACCTCCCTCGCACTTCTCCTGTTCACGGGAATTGGAATTGTGATTGGAGTTTTGCTGAAATGAAGCCCGAAGGAACCATTTCACCGGAAGCCATCATTCATCCCGGTTGCCGGATTCTTGGGGAAAAAACGTCCATTGGCCCCGGTTGCGAGATCGGTGCCGAAGGCCCTGTGACGCTTGAAAATTGTCAGCTAGGCCGAAACGTAAAACTCAACGGCGGCTATTTCTCCGGCGCGGTTTTTCTCGATGGTGCCAACATGGGATCTGGCGCACATGTGCGTGCCGGCACCATTCTAGAAGAGCAGGCCAACGGCGCGCACACCGTTGGGCTCAAACAAACCGTACTTTTGCCGTACGTCACCCTCGGAAGCCTCATCAATTTTTGCGACGTTCTGATGGCGGGTGGCACCAGCCGCAAAGACCACAGCGAAGTCGGCTCGTCCTACATCCACTTCAACTTTACGCCCAATCAGGACAAAGCCACCGCCTCGCTCGTTGGCGATGTGCCGCGCGGCGTATTGCTCAACCAGAAGCCGATTTTTCTAGGTGGGCAGGGCGGACTCGTTGGTCCGGCACGAATTGCTTATGGCAGTGTCATCGCCGCAGGCGGCATTTGCCGCAAAGATCTGCTCGAAGAAAATCAGTTGCATGTGCCTGCCGCGCCCGTCGGAAAAACCATCCCGTTTGAGCCGGGACGATACGGACGTATCGACCGCATCCTTAAAAACAATCTCATTTATATCGGCAACATTAAAGCGCTCAAAGCGTGGTACGAAAACGTCCGCGTTCTCTTCATTCGAGATGCGTTCGATCGGGCCGTTTTTGACGGCGCTCTCGCCAACTTGGATGTCATTTTGAACGAGCGTTTCCAAAGGTTGGGAAAACTTTTCCAAACCTTGGGAAATTCCTGTGGGGCAGACATTCCTGTCTGCCCGGATGTTCCAAACCTTGGACCTGAGACGCAGTCGAAAGTGCTTTTCGGTAATCCGAAAAGAAGCGACCCGAAGGGAGCGGCAAAAAAATGGTCGGAAATTTCCAATGCCTGGAAAACCCCACTCGATACCGTTGCCAACGCGGGTCTCATGACCGAAATCGAGCGTGCGGATAAGGCGGACTATCTGGCCGCTGTACAAAATTTGAGCGAAGGCGCGCGCGCCGGAGCGGCCGCGTGGCTTCAGAGTATTGTTGATGAAACCGCCGCACTGGCGGAATAGAGGAAAAGCAATGGGGAAAATTTTTGGAACCGACGGTGTTCGCGATATGGCGAACATGGGAAATATGACCGCGGAGCAGGCGCTCGAAATTGGTCGTGCTGTGGCGTATGTCTGCAAAGAATATCATCGGGAAAAGGGCACCCGTCCTCGCATTGTCATCAGCAAAGACACGCGACTCAGCGGCTATATGCTCGAAACCGCGCTGACCGCTGGCGTTTGTTCGGTCGGGGTGGACGCTATTTTGCTCGGCCCGTTGCCGACACCGGGGCTGGCCTTCATCACTCGGGATATGCGCGCCGATGCCGGAATCATGATTACCGCCTCACATAATCCGTATCACGACAACGGCATCAAAATTTTCTCCCGCACCGGCGATAAACTTCCGGATGCTGAAGAGGCGGAGATGGAAAAGCTGATTAACAGCCACAAGCTGCGCGACGTTCGCTCCACCGAGGATGACATCGGTAAAGCCAAGCGCATTGAAGATGCCATCGGACGCTACATTGTTTTTTGCAAAAACACCTTTCCAGAAGACATGACGCTCGATGGCATGAAAGTCGTCCTCGACTGCGCCAACGGCGCTGCCTATAAAGTCGCGCCCATTATCTTTTCGGAGTTGGGGGCTGAAGTCAGCGCCATCCATGTTTCGCCCAACGGCATGAACATTAACGATAACTGCGGCTCGCAGCATACCGACGACCTTAAAGCCAACGTGCTTGAGACCGGCGCGGAAGCCGGGCTCGCCTTTGACGGCGATGCCGACCGCCTGATTGTCGTCGACGAAAAGGGGTGTGAACTTTCTGGCGACCAGATCATCGCCATCTGCGCCAAACAGTACAAAGAACGTGGACTGCTTAAAAACAACGAAGTCGTCGCCACCGTCATGAGCAACTTTGGCTTCTTCGCCGCCATGAAAGAGATGGGGATTGAAACCGCCGTTACCGATGTGGGCGACCGCTATGTGCTCGAACGGATGCTCGCAGACGATGCGGTGCTCGGTGGCGAGGCCTCTGGACATGTCATTTTCCACAACCACCACACCACGGGCGACGGCATCATCGCCGCACTTCAACTGCTGAGCATTATGCGCGAAACCGGCAAGCCGCTTTCGGAGCTCGGACAGATCATGAAAATCTTTCCGCAAAAACTCATCAACATCGACGTCAAAGAAAAGCCGCCGGTCGAAGAGATCGCCGGAATGCCCGAAGCGATCAAAAAAGCGGAAGACGAACTGGCGGATAACGGCCGCGTCCTCATCCGCTATTCCGGCACCCAGCACATGTGCCGCGTCATGGTTGAAGGCCCGACTGATGAAATGACGACCCGCATCGCCGAAACCCTCGCCGACGTCGTCCGCAACGCGATTGCATAACGTTTCAGTTGCTCACCTGATGGGAAGGGTGAAAGAGCGCTTTCACTCCGAGCCAGAAGCCTATAGGCTCGCAATTTGTGGAACTGAATTTAATAAGTTCGGTGAACCGTTGTCAGCGCAGGCGGTGTTGAGCCTGAGCTTGGTGGCTGAGTTCTTGGAGCAATGGATGAAGGAGAAATGCAATGGATAAGCATATTGTGGTTGGCGTTCATATTACCGAACGGGTTCAGCATGCGGGGCAGGTTCAAGAGGTGTTCACAAAGTACGGATGTTCGATCCGCACCCGGCTCGGCTTGCACGAAGCCGATGCGAAGGTCTGTTCTCCGAATGGACTGATTATTCTTGAAATGGCGGATGACGATGCCGTGGTTGCAGAGCTGATCGTGGCGCTCGAATCGATCCAGGGGGTTGAGGTTCAGCAGATGATTTTTGATCACCCCTGATTCGTATTTTTTCAAAACACGAGAACTTCTTGAGCATTTCGAGCGGGTGAAGACTCTTCATGAAATCTATACCTATGTGATGGATGAAGACATCGACGCCGTCAACAGTCCGCTGGATTTGCGGTGAGTCATTTATCCGTGGAATTTATGACGCCGGTGGTGTTAAAGAGTTTCTTTGTGCGGGTGAGATTTGGTAGCGTCATCCCTGTTATGACACGAAAGAGATTTTTAATTGGTTTGATGATGGCGGTGCTTTGCAGCACGGCTGCCGCAGGGAACCTCAATCCGTTTTATGAGAGCCTGAAAACGGAGGAGGGATCGTTCTTTGCGGTTCGTCCGTTCTACTCGCACACGGTGGTTGAAGAGGGGGACCTTCAGGATGTCTGCTGGCCGCTCTATTCGCGCAAGTCGTTTAAGGATGAACAAACTTCGCGCGCGCTGATCTTTTGGTGGACTCACACGTTTGGCGCTCAGGAGGAGAACCCCCGCAATCGGAACTGGCTGCTTCCGTTTTACTTTCAGGGGCGGAATGGTTGCGGAGAAAACTATTTTGCAATTTTCCCGCTTGGCGGAACCATTTATGAGTTCTTAGGCCGTGATCGCATTGCGTTTTTTCTTTTTCCACTCTTTGGAAAATCTCAAATCAACGATGTGAAAACCACGAGTGTGCTGTGGCCTATCTACTCCCGCACGCGCGGGGAGGGCATCCGGCGCGATCGAGTTTTTCCAATCCTTGGAAAATCGGTACTGGAAGGGTCATACGAGAAGCGGTTTGTACTGTGGCCGTTCTGGACATCCGCCGACTATTTTTATCCCGGCGATTCCGGAAGAACATGGATGCTTTTCCCACTCTACGGGCGGACTAATTTGGAGAATGAGAAAACCCGTTGGGTGATTCCACCCTTTTTCCGGTTTACCCAAGGAACGAAACAGAATCGCACCTACTGCCCGTGGCCGTTCATTCAGAAAATTGATAGCGAATGGCACGAGAAGCTCTATGTCTGGCCGCTCTGGGGAAGAGACCGGTATGCCGGCGGACTGAGTCGCCGCACCTTTCTTTTCTGGCCGTTTCTCTGGTCCGAAAAGTTTGAGGAGGATCAGCTAACGAAAACCCGTAAAATGGCACTTCCATTTTTCTTTCTGGAGCGCGAGGTTTTGCGCGAAGAGGGTGTCGCGCCGGAGGAACAGGTTGTCGTTTCCAAGGGTTGGAAAGTCTGGCCGCTGATGAGCTGGGAGCGGGAGAAAAGTACGTCCCGTTTCCGGATGCTGGAGCTTTGGCCGATTACGTCCGGGCCGGTTGAACGAAACTGGACGCCGCTTTGGACTCTTTATAAACGGACGAATGAAGAGGGCCTGATTCGCAAGGATGTGCTCTGGTTCGCCTGGCACAGTGAGCGCGAGCCTGCGGCTAATCGAACTGAATGGTCTTTACTGAAAGGGTTGCTCTCCTATAAAAGAGAGGACGACGCGCGAAGGTTCCGTGTTTTCTGGTTTAATTTGGGGCAGAGATGAAGAACATCGCATCAGAACATCAACAGAGAATGAGTTATCTGGATCTCCCGATCCGTTCCTTCCGGCGGTTGGGGCGGCTGATTCTTCTGGCCTGTCACGATATGGGTCACGCGCTCATCATGGCGGGGTCAGCGACCCTTTATATTCGGACTCTCTGGAAGCCGCGGGCGCGTCATGAACTCGCTACGCAGCTGTATATCACCGGAATCAAAAGTCTCGGAGTCATCACGGTGGTCGCTTTTTTCACAGGGATGATCCTCGCCTTGCAGACCGGCCTTGAGCTGAGGCGCTTTGGGCAAGAGGTTAATATTGGAACCGCTGTTACGGTGGTGATGATTCGTGAGATGGGCCCCTTCATGACGGGACTCATCATCGCGGCCAGCGTCGGTTCGGCCATTGCTGCTCAGCTCGGCACGATGGCCGTCTCCGAGGAAATCTCTGCGCTCGAAGTGATGTCGATCAACCCCAATCGTTTTCTGGTGATGCCGCGCCTGGTAGCCCTCGCGATTATGATGCCGATTCTGACCGTTTACACCAACCTGCTTGGAATTCTCGGCGGGGGGATTGTCGGCTCCACCCAGTTGGGCGTAGATTTTTATGCGTATATCGACAATGCCACTCGCTACGCTGAAAATAAGGATCTTTATGTCGGGCTGTTGAAAGCCGTTGTTTTCGGAATTATCATCGCCACCGTCGCCTGCTTCCAGGGATTGACCACTCGTGAAGGTGCCGTGGGGGTCGGGCGGGCCACTCGTCAGACCGTCATTATCTCATTCCTTCTTATCCTTGTGGTTGGCTACATCATTACCCGGTTATTTTACATATGATTACGTTCGAAAATGTAACTAAAAAGCTTGGGGGCAAGACCGTCCTAGACGGGATCTCGTTTGAGGTGCCAAAGGGCGAGACCTTTGTCATTGTTGGGCTTTCTGGTGCAGGGAAGAGCGTAACACTCAAGCATATGGTGCAACTTTTGATTCCCGATCGGGGTTCTGTGCGGATCGGCACGGATATCATTAGCGAAGCGCGTGGCATGGATTTGGAGCGTATGCGCGGGCGGTTCGGGGTGTTGTTTCAGGGCGCGGCCCTGCTGCAGTGGCTGAGTGTTTTTGAAAATGTGGCTCTGCCTCTTCGGGAGCATACGAGCCTGACCGAAGAGGACATCAAAAAGAAGGTGCTTGAAAAACTCCGCTTGCTCAACATGGAGGATGCTGTAGATAAATTTCCTTCCGATCTTTCCGGCGGTATGCAGAAACGCGTCGGCCTCGCCCGCGCGATCGTGATGGACCCAGAAATTATCCTCTACGACGAACCGACATCTGGGCTGGACCCGGTCACCTCGCGTCTGATCGATCAGCTGATTGAAAACCTCCGTACGGAACTGGGGATCACCAGTGTGGTTGTCACGCACGATCTGCACAGTGCGCTATCCATTGGTACGCAGATCATGATGATTGACGGCGGAAAGATCGTCGAAAATGCGGCACCCAACGACTTTATTCAGTCCAAAAACGAAATTGTGAAACGTTTTTTAGAATCGCAGTATATCACCCGCCGTGGAGCTTGGGAGAAAGGGATGGAATCACATGTCTGACAAATATAAAAAAGATATCAGTATCGAAGTCCTTGTGGGCTTGTTCACGTTCGTCATCCTCATTGCACTGGGGGTGTTTACCATCGTGCTGAGCCGCCAGAACTTTTTACAGGAGACATATCCGATCGAGGTACAGTTCGAGAATGTCGGTGGCCTGCGCAATGGCGACCATGTGTTCCTTCGCGGCACACAGGTTGGGGTCATAAAGACCACGCTTCTGCAAGGCAATCACGTGCTTGTACGCACCGATCTCGATGTGCCCGTTCGCTTTCGTGAGGGATACAAAGTGGAAGTGGTCGCAGCCTCTATGCTTGGCGGGAAAATGTTACGGATTTTCGAAGGACCATTGGATGGCACGCTGATCGCCAAGGGGCGCGTTATTCGAGGTGAGCTTCCCATTGATATTCTTGATGAACTCAGCGTGGCGGTGGCCGGTCTTCGGGACATGACCGAAGAGGTTGCTTCTGGAGAGGGCACTCTTGGAAAACTCATCCAGGATGAGGAAATGTATAATGAGATGAAGGGGATGCTGGAGAATCTGAAACAGGTTAGTGAGCGTTTGGTGAATGGCGAGGGCACACTCGGCAAACTCCTCTCCAAAGATGACGTGTTGTATCAGGATATTCAGGACTCGGCGGCGAACATCAAAAACCTTACCGCAAAAATCAACGAGGGGAAGGGGACGCTTGGCAAACTGGTTGAAGATGATCAGCTTTATCTTGAAGCGCAGAAACTACTCGAAGAGTTGCGCGCGGCGATTGACGACATGCGTGAGACATCGCCGGTTACAACCTTTGGGTCCGTTGTGTTTGGCGCGTTTTAAAAAAGGGGAAGCCGATGAGTGATCCGATTTATGGCCCGCAGGTTAAACGCCCTTTGCGGGTGCGGGTTCTTCAGATTGCCTCTCTCGTGCTCGCCGTAGTGGGCCTGATCCTGCTCTATTTGTATTCCGTCAATCGCGATATCCCCACCGTACGAGTTGCGGACATCACCCCCACCATGAACTTCGCCTATGTGAAAGTTTCGGGGAACGTCACGCGCGATGCCTATGTCTTCAAATCTGGAGGGGTTGTTTTTAACCTGCATGATGGAAGCGGAGAAATCGCCGTCATGGGAGGCCGCACACAGGCCGAAGCCCTAAAGAATTCAGGGAAGCTTCCCCGCTTGGGCGATCGGGTTGAAGTGGCTGGCAGTCTCAGCGTCAGTGCCGATCAGGACGTGAAACTACGCATGCAGTCGGCCGAACAGCTGATTCTCAAACGAAAAGGTCATCCGGCATCATTCATCATTCAGACTTCATCCTTCACCCCTCTCTCCAAAATCACCCCCGCCCAGACGGGCGACACCGTATCCGTTGCGGGTACGCTCAAAAAAATAGCGCTCCCAAGGCCTGGGTCGAAAGCCCCGTATGTATTGACCCTCGAAGAGGATGGAACCGAGCTCGCCGTCATTTTTTGGGATAAAGTTTTCCAAGGATTGGAACAAAAACTTCCAACCCTTGGAAAAACGCTCAGCGCGCGCGGGCGGGTCGATGTTTATAAAGAAGTCATTCAGCTTAAAGTATGGGAAGCCGCCGACCTCCGCATCGTCGATGAGGTGGAGGAGTCTCCTGTGACCCTTGAGCGGCCACTCAGCCCAATCGCCGGCATCACTGCCGGGCAGAAGGGCGAGGTGTTCACCGTCGTCGGCACGCTAGGCGAGCCGGAGTCGATCCGCGGCGGCGTCATCTATCCCATTGCCGATGCCAGCGGCGAAATGCGGGTCCTATTCTGGGACAAGCAGATTTCGGGAGAAGAGCGCGATGCGGTGGAGTCCGGTATTCGCCTACGTGTCACCGCACCGCTTGTAGTCTACAAAGGCGAGCTCGAACTCGTTCCCGAAGACGTCGGGGCCTTCCGCGTGGAGGAAAAGTGATTGTGGAGTGTGGAACGTGGAATGTGGGATGTGACGGGGGAGTTGTTATGCGTAGAAACGTTCTACCTCCCACATTCCACCTTCAACAAATACTGGAGCCAGTACGGGGAGTTTCTCGATGGTCCTCACGGTAATCGCCGCAGTTTTTACAGGAACCATTCTTTCCTGCTTCCTCGCTATTTTGCCGGGGCTTCACATTTATAATGTCATGGGCCTTATTGCCATGCTCATTTACTGGTTGCAGGGAATGGGAATTGCCGCCGCGCCCGAAATCTACCTTCCGTTCATGATCGGCCTCGTCGTCGGCTGGTCCGTACTCAACACCATTCCATCGGTTCTGCTCGGTGCGCCCGACGAAAGCGCCATCTTCACCGTGCTTCCGGGGCAGAAATATCTCATGACGGGCCGCGGGTACGAAGGGGTCATGATGATTGGAGCGGGCAGTCTGGTCGGCCTGTTCATGCTCGTCTTCATCATTGGGCCGTTCGCGCCAAAATTTCTGCCGATTGTTCGCGTGGTACTCAACCCGCACATGCACTGGATTCTTTGGGTCATCATCACCTTCATTCTGATCACCGAATGGCCGAAGGGCGGCACCCGCGGCCCCGCCGGATGGCGAAAGTTTGCGGATGCGTGGTCTACGCTCAGTGCCGGACTGTTCACCTTCTTCATTTCCGGCCTGCTCGGGTTCCTCCTTCTCTACCGCGCTCCCGTTTCCATCGAAAACGCCTTCCAGAACATCATGCCCGCCTTTGTGGGGCTTTTTGCCATTCCGTGGTGCCTGCTCAACGCCGTCAGTGGGGCAAAGGTGCCGGAGCAGCGCGTGCGCGACACCCTGAACATCAACGGCGACCTTTTGTTGCGTAGCGGCATTGCGGGCGGCATCGGCGGTGGATTCGCCGCCTTCTTTCCGGTCGTCACCGGCGGGATTGGCGGACTGCTCGCCGGGCACGCCACCGCTCAGCGCGACGAACGCGTCTTCATGATGTCGCAGGGCGTCTCCAAAGTCGTTTACTACGTGGGCGCACTCATGCTCTTTTTCGTGCCCGGACTCTACCTCACTCGCGGCGGCGGAGCCTGGATCCTCAAAGGGCTCTACACGCCCCGCACCATCGGCGACTACTACCTCGCGCTCGGTTGCATCGCTCTGGCCGGTTCCATTTCCTTCCTGCTCATGTCGCCGCTCACCAAATGGACGCTAAAATTGATGAAGAAAGTGGACTACCGCCTCATCTCCGTTTTTGCACTATTCATCATCACCGCACTCGTTTTTTCCATCACCGGTTGGGTCGGCCTGTTCATCATGAGCGTCGGAACCGGCATCGGACTCATCCCCGTACTCTTCGGGTCGCGCCGCCTCAACTGCCTCGGCGTGCTCCTGCTTCCCATCGCCTGCAATATGTCGGGTATTGGCGAACCCATCGCCGCCTTTCTGGGACTTCTCTAATGAAAAAAATCCACATTCATATTTCATCTTTCAAATTTCAGTTTTCTCTCTCATGAAAGGAATCGCTCATTTTATTTCTGGTGTAACGGTTGCCTCCTTTTGTCCGTGGGCGATTTCTGCCGCGCAAGAGGGGAATCCTGCGTACTTCATCCTCGGCGCAGTGGCGGGTATTCTGCCCGACACCATCGACTTTAAATTCTACCGCTTCTTCTATTCCCACGATTTTCGCGTGGAGCCTGCCGCGCAGAAACCCACCCCGCCCTTTGGGCACCCCTCCCAGGAGGGGATTCCTGGGTCTGAAATGTTGAATTCAGAAGTCCCCTCCAAGGGAGGGGTGGCCGGAGGCCGGGGTGGGTTCCCCGACGTTGTATTGTTCGATCCAATCAAGCTTGATCCGCAGCCCGTCGCGGATGCGGTCGCCACCGCCGTTTCTGCCGCGCTGGACGGCAAGTCGACCACGCTGAAACTTTCTACCATCCAGATGGGGGCCGACAACTGGCGGCAGTACCGCGTCAAGATTGATCCCGAAGCCGGCGAGGTGCGCGTGCAGTTCGGCCCCGTCGTCAGCACGGGCCAAGTTCCGCAGCCCGACACGATGCCCGATCCGCGCCCCGTCGGGCTCGCAAAGTTTTCCGCCCCCATTTTGCAGAGTTACGAGCCGATTTATACCGTCGACATCTTTGACGGCCCCAGCTTTAAGTTTACAAAAAACGAAGCGGGACAGGTCGAAATCGACTTTCTACCATGGCATCGCAACTGGTCGCACTCACTCACGGTTGGATTGCTTCTGGCGGGAATCGCCTCCTTCTGGACGTGGCACGCGGGGGTCGTCATCTTCGGGGCCTATGTCATTCATGTGATCGAAGATCAGATGGGCCATATGGGTTCCAACCTATTTTTCCCGTTTAGCAAAAAGCGTGCGCCCGGCCTCAAAATGATGCACTCCGGCGATGCCTTCCCCAACTTCACAGGCGTCTGGCTTTGCTGTCTGCTGATTTTCTGGAACGTCTATGCCGCCATTCCCAATCCGCTCTATCAGTTCACCTTCGTCCGCTTCATGATGTACGCGTTGGTCATCCCCTTCGCCGCTTTCGGAGCGGTGCGTTGGCTCCTCATCCGCGCCGACGGGGGCGAGCCCGAGTCCCTCTCCACATCTTGGGATGTTTAAACCCGGCGAAGCCGGAAGCAAAACCAACAATAATATAGAGTTTTCCACGCAGAGGCGCAGAGAACGCAGAGAGTTTGTTAATTAGAGCGACGTTCTCCGCGAACTCTGCGCCTCTGCGTGGAATCTTTGTTTCTGACGCTGTAAAAATGGGTGGTCAAGCAGGAGGGCTTTCGGCAAACTCATCGGCTATGAAAAAACACATCAGCGCCTTTCTGTCCGAAAAAGATAATCCCACCATCCAATTCTTAAAATACGGCATTTGCGGAGGCGCCTCACTCGTGGTGGATGTCGGCATCACCTTTCTGGCTGCGGTTTTTATTTTCCGTGCACTGGGGGTGGGCGATCCAATGGTGGATCTGTTTTCTCGCTATCTGCACATCGACCTGCCGGTTGTAATGGACGAAACGCTTCGCACCCGGAATTTCCTGTTCGACTCCGCGATTGCCTTTCTGTTTTCCAATCTGACCGCCTATGTGCTGAACATCAAATTCGTCTTTAAAGCCGGACGTCACAAGCGACATCAGGAAGTGCTGTATTTTTATTTGGTTTCGGCAGTGTCATTGCTGATCACGTTAGGAATCAGTGCCGTACTTATTAAAGGGTTTGGAGTTAGCTCCAGTATGACCAAGGTTGTGGGTGTTGTTGTCGCTGTATTGGTCAACTACGGCGGACGAAAATATCTCATCTTTCATGGGTAATAACCACAACCCTCAATCCGGAGGGCGGCAGTCTCTTGCCGCCAATGGAGGGCATTGCTCCGTCAACACCGAAAACGGTTGCGACGGAGCGCAACCCTCCAAAATTCGAATCGATCCGGAGGGCGCTGCTCTGTCAGCGCCGTATTCCCCTCGAAAACGTCCGGTACATCTCCCCGTAAAGGAATGGTCGAATCGTTCAAATATTGTCTTTGTCACAATCTGTTCTAAGAACCGAAAACCAATTTTTGCGTGTGAAGATGTACATGCTCTGATGGTTGAGTCGTGGCAGTTGGCCAACCACTGGTTGGTTGGGAAATACGTTATTATGCCTGACCACGTCCATTTCTTTTGTGCACCGGGTGTTGTTGAGTATCCATCGCTCAAGCAGTGGGTAAAGTTCTGGAAGACGCTGGTTTCCAAGAAATGGCCGAGACTAGAGGAGCAACCGGTTTGGCAGGACAACTTTTGGGACACGCAATTACGCCGTGGAGACAGTTACAGCGCGAAATGGGAGTATGTTCGAAATAATCCAGTGCGAGCCGAATTGGTAAAGCGATCGGAAGATTGGCTCTTTGCTGGTGAATTGAATGTTCTGCGCTGGACGGAATAACGGTTGCGACAGAGCGCAACCCTCCGAAATACAAATCGATCTGGAGGGAGCTGCTCTGTCAGCGCCAATTAGATTTGATTGAAAATCTTTTGCGCGCAATCGGCTTTGGTGAGTGAACCCCAGTGTTCCAACCCCTGGAAATCAATCCAGGTGAAGAGGCCGGTTTCGGCGCCGAGGGTGGCGGGGGTATTCAAAACAATTCCGTTCAGATTCTTAGACGCCAGTTTTTCTTTGGCTTTGGCTTCGCCGTCGTGCGTTTGCAGTGCAAAGCCGATGGCGACTTGATCGTCCCGCTTATTCGCGCAGAGTGTGGCGGCGATATCGGGCGTCGATTTCAGTTCCATCGACACATTGGTTGCCGCTCCCTTTGGAGCTTTTTCGTCCGATTTTTCCAAGGGTTGGAAATCCGCGACTGCCGCAGCGAAGATGATGATGTCCGCTTCAGCGAATTTGGCCTGCGCGGCGGCTAGCATCTCTTCGGCGGAGGTGACGTTCTGAATTCGTAGACGCGGTGTCCTCACCGCGTTTCCTTTGCTGCCGGGATGCGGTGGGGACACCGCATCTACGTTGGGGAGGTGCGCCTCAGGAACTGGGCCGGAGATGAATTCAACGTCTAGGCCACGGCTCTGGGCTTCTTCGGCGAGGGCTTTGCCCATTTTTCCGGAGCTGGCGTTGCCGATGAAGCGAACCGGATCGAAGTATTCGTGGGTCGGCCCTGAGAGAATTAAAACTTTTTTATTTTCTAGAGTCATTTCAACCACAGTTTTTTACAAAATCATGAACAACAAAATCATGGGAGGGAGGCTTTTAGTCAGGGCTTCAAAAAATGATTTTGATGTTCATGATTTTGTGAAAACTTTTTCTAGCGAAGAGCTTTTTCAATGGCATCGAGGATGGCGGCAGGAGCGCTCATGCGCCCCGCGCCGGTGGTGCCACAGGCCATGAGGCCGCTTTCAGGGCCGATGCGCTTCCAGCCCCGGTTTTCGAGCTTTTGGACGTTTTCCTGCACGATGGGGTTGTCCCACATCTGCGAGTTCATCGCCGGGCAGAAGAGTTTGGGGCATTCTGCCGGAAGCGATAGCGCGCTGGCCGAAACAATGTCGTCGCCAAAACCGTAGGCGAACTTGCCGATGATATCCGCCGTGGCGGGAAGGACGACGAAGAGGTCGGCCTCGGTGGCGGGGTAGAGGTGCGGGTAGAGCTGGCCTTTGTCCGAGGTCGGGTTTGCCGGGAACAGGTCGGTACGCACTTCTTTTTGCGACAGTGCCGCAAAGGTGAGCGGGGTGACGAATTCGCACGCGGCAGGCGTCATGGCGACTTGTACGTCGTGACCCGCCTGCTTCAGCGCGCTAACGACGCTTGCCGCTTTATATGCGGCAATTCCGCCTGTGATTCCTATGAGGAGTTTTTTCATAACCGTATGGGCGGGATGCATCCCGCCCCTACACTTCCATCACTTCTTTTTCTTTAGCGGAAAGCATGCTGTCCATTTTTTTGATGTGAACATCGGTCAGCTTTTGAGTTTCCTCGAGGCTGTCGTCGCGGTCATCTTCGGTGACTTTTCCGTTTTTCTGCAATGCCTTGAGCTGGTCGTTGGCTTCACGGCGGACGTTGCGTACGGCGACGCGCTGTTCTTCGGTGGAGCGGCCAGCCACTTTGGCCAGTTCGGCGCGGCGTTCTTCACTCAGTTCAGGAATCGGAACACGGATGAGGCGGCCGTCGCTGAGCGGGGTGATGCCGATGTTGGCGGCGTTGATTCCTTTTTCGATGGCACCCAGTGAAGAGGGGTCGAACGGGCTGATCACGATCAAGCGCGGCTCTGGGGTGGAGATATTAGATATATCGCGCAGGCGGGTGGGGGTTCCGTAGTAGTCGATCGTGATTCCATCGACCAGACTCGGGCTTGCTTTTCCGGTACGCAGTCCGCTCAGCTCCTGTTGGAGGAACTCCACGCATTTGTCCATTTTCTCTTCGGCGGCCAATAATACTTCAGTACTTGATTCCATGATGCTGCTCCTTGGTTAAAATTACCAATCGTCAATCGGCAATCGTAAATTCTTTAGTGACCGACCCGTGTTCCGGCATCTTCTCCCTTGAAGACCCGGAGGATTTCACCTTCTTTGAAGAAGTCGAACACGACAATGGGAATGTCGTTTTCCATACAGAGCGAGAAGGCCGCGGCGTCCATGATTTTGAGCTGTTTATTCAACGCTTCGGCGTAGGTGATTTTGTCGAAGCGGGTCGCGGTTTTGTCGATCATTGGATCGGCGGTGTAGATGCCGTCGACTTTGGTGGCTTTCATCAGCACATCGGCGTTGATTTCAGACGCGCGCAGTGCGGCGGCGCTATCGGTGGTGAAGTAGGGGTTGCCGGTTCCGCCGCCGAAGATGACGACGCGGCCTTTTTCCATGTGGCGAACCGCTTTGCGGCGAATGAAGGGCTCGGCAACAGCGGGCATGCTGATGGCGGTCATCACGCGGGTTTGAATGCCCGCATTTTCGAGGGAAGATTGGATGGCCATGGCATTGATGACGGTTGCGAGCATCCCCATGGCATCGCCTGTGGTGCGGTCTGTTCCATCTTGCACGCCCGCGAGTCCGCGGAAAATGTTTCCGCCGCCGACCACGACGGCAATTTCTGCGCCTTCAGCCAGCAGTGCTTTGAATTGCTGAGCGATGGTCGCGAGAACTTCGGGGTCGTGGGCATGTCCCGTTTTTTTGTTCTGAAGGGCTTCGCCACTGAGTTTGAGCAAGATGCGTTTGTATTTCATTTCGTTTTCTCCGGAAGATTTAGAACCATAAAAAATTGAATTAGAGAATGAAAGCGCCGACCTACTTTTCTTTAATTCGTTTGAGCAAATCGATAGCGGGTTGGTAGTCGGGCTTTTGCGTGAGAACTTTGTTGAGTTCTCGCAGGGCCCGATCGGTTTGATTTAAATAATAGTGATCGACCAGCGCGGCGTTATAGCGCGCATCGGTGAAGGCGGGGTTGAGCTGCACCGCTCGTCCGAAGGCTTCGCCTGCCAGAGTCATTTCCCCAGATGCATAGTAGGCCAGTCCGAGATTATAGAAGGCGCGTTCGTAGGTGTCGTCTTTTTCCAATGCCTGGATATAGGTACCGATGGCTTTCTTGAGTTCGCCGGCGCGGTGGAGAGCAGTGGCTTCCCGGAAATAGGTTTCGGCGGATTTTCGATCCCGGTTTTTGGGTGGCGTAATGGTGAGGCTGGGTTTCTCGACCGGATCGCCCAATGCCTGCAGGTTCGCGCGGGCGGTCGCAGAGAAGGCATCGATGCCGGATGCTTTTTCTAAATAGCGCTCAAAATTGCGTTTGGCGTCCGCCGGATTCTGGAGCCAGTGGAGATGGAGAGATGCGAGGTTAAACAGCGCTGGGGCGTAGTCGGGGTGTTCGCGGACGACGGTTTGAAGGCGACGGAGTGCAACATCGGCTCCCCGGGTGTGCAGTTCGGCAATCGCCAGCAAGGTTTGCAACTGTGGGTTGGAGGGGGTGCGACCCAGAGCGCGGCGCAGGTTGCGACTGGCATCTTCCCATTTTCCATTTTGAAGATAGGCCACTCCGGCATAGGCGAGTGGGCGGGAGTCGTTGGGCTGGAGCAGGGCGGCTTCGCGGAAGGCCCGCTCGGCGGCGATGAAATCGTTTTGCGCACTGAGGGCCACGCCGAGGTTGCAAAGCGGGCCGTATTGCACGGCGTCGATTCGGCAACTTTCGCTAAAGGCATCGACGGAGGCGTCGACTTCGCCCATTTCCCAGAGAAGCAGACCTAGGCGGTTATAGGCATCGGCGTTATGGCTGCTTCCCGTGCGGCGACGGATCGATTTTTCCAATAGAGCCCGTGCGCGAACAGGATTGCCCGCTTTCCACTCGGCGAGCGCCTCGCTGTACAGTTTTTCGCCCGGCTTGCGGCCGCAGCCAAAAAACAAAACGGCGATCAGTAGCGCGGGGAGGATCCAATGAAGTCGATTTTTTCTCATCAGCAGGATTCCTTCAGCCAGATCTGGCGGGTGCGCGGGCCGTCGAACTCGCAGAAATAGAGGCTTTGCCACGTGCCGAGGCAGAGGCGACCGCTGTCTACAATCACCTGCGCGGAGGAGCCCATCATGCTCGCTTTGACGTGCGCGGCGGTATTTCCCTCCATGTGGCGATAGTCCTTGCTCCAAGGGACCAGATCGTCGAGAACCGTTTCCATATCTGCGGTTACATCGGGGTCGGCATTTTCATTAATCGTGATGCCGGCGGTGGTGTGCGGAACAAAAACGGTAATCACTCCGTCGCTGAGGTTTTGTTCCTGCGCAAACTCCTGCACCGCATCGGTGATGTCGATGAATTCGGTGCGGGCTTTTGTCTGGACGGTTATTGGTTTCATGCTTAGATTTCGACTTTAAACATCCGGCTCGCTGAAACCAGTTTAAACGTTCAAAAACAGAGAGTTTGCCCCATGAAATCACTTTATCCGCTTCGATTTAAACCCGTTTATAAAGACTACCTCTGGGGCGGCAACCGCATCCCGAAACTCTATAACCGCAACGAGCCCGATGGCATTTATGCTGAATCGTGGGAAATCTCGACGCATCCTGACGGCGCAACGACGATCGCCAACGGCCCGCTCGCCGGAAAAACACTCGTCGATCTTTTGCCGGAACAGTCAACCGAGCTGCTCGGAACCCATGTGAAGGGCGACGACTTCCCACTACTCATCAAACTGATCGACGCACGCGACACCCTGAGCGTGCAGGTGCATCCGAACGACGGCAATGCCGCCGCAGTCGCTGGCGACCCTAAAACGGAAATGTGGTATTTCCTCGAAGGCGATGGCTCCTCGCAGATCTACTGCGGCCTAAAGCCCGGCATTGGAAAAGAGGAATTCCTACGGGCGATGGAAAACAAAACGTTCGCCGAGACCTTGCAGTCGATTCCGACCCGGAAGGGCGAAGCCGTTTTTGTGCCCGGCGGAACCGTCCACGCCATCGGCGCGGGTTGTTTGATCCTCGAAATTCAGCAGAACTCCAACACCACCTATCGCATTCACGACTGGGATCGCACCGATGCCGCAGGCAACGCCCGCGACCTGCATGTGGATAAAGCCTTGCAGGTGATCGACTGGGAGAACAACGCCGACCCGCGCTGCGAAGTCCGCGGAAGCACCATTGAACGTTGTAAATACTTCCAGCTCGATCGCCATGAGCTGACCGAAGAAACCGCTTTTCCAATGCTTGGAAAATCCTTCAATGCATTGTTCGTGGCTGAAGGCGCTGGAATCCTCCGCTGGACGGACGGCGAAGAAGAACTCGCTGCCGGACAGTCCTGGCTTGTCCCCGCCGGCCTTGGCGATTACGAAATCATCCCCGAAGGCGCCGCGCTGACCCTTCTTTGCGTCACTGTTCCGTAGTTTCCCAAATATTGGAAAAGTTCTCGCGGTCTGCAGGGCATCTGCGTATCTTCCCCCGTTGCAGGCAGAGTGTATCGGCCGCTCTCCTTCGGGAGGGAGGAAAGTCCGGACTCCGCAGGGCAGGACGTTCCGTGGTTAACGCGGGAACCCGTGTGCGATATCGCACGGGATGGAAAGTGCCACAGAAAACAAACCGCCTCGATTCGTTGAGGTAAGGGTGAAAAGGTGGGGTAAGAGCCCACCGCTCCAAGGGTAACCGCGGAGGCAGGGTAAACCCCGTCCGGAGCAAGATCAAATAGGGAACGAGGAGCGGCCCGCTCCACTTGAGTTCCGGGTTGATTGCACTAGATAAATGGTCGTGCCTTCGGGTAACAGAATCCGGCTTACCGCTCTGTCTGCACCTTTTTTGAGATGAACCGCATGAATTTAAAAGATAAAATCCGCGTGATCGAAGATTTTCCAAGGCCGGGAATCTCGTTCAAGGATATCTCCACGCTGCTCAACGATTCCGAGGCGCTGCAAGAAGCCATCGATCAGATGTGCGCCGCCGTTCCGGAAGGAACAAACGTCATTGTCGGACCCGAGGCGCGCGGGTTCATTTTTGGATCCGCGATGGCCTATAATCTCGAGGCGCGATTTGTGCTGGCTCGCAAGCCGGGCAAGCTTCCGTTCGATACCGTACAAAGGAGCTATGACCTCGAATACGGAACCAACACCATTGAAATGCACCACGACAGCATTTCTAAAGGCGACAAAGTGGTCATCACCGACGATCTGATCGCAACTGGCGGCACGTTAGCCGCGACCGTTGAGCTCATTGAGCAGCTTGGAGGAGAGGTTGTCGCCATTATCGCCTTAATCGAACTGACTGATTTGAAAGGGCGCGATCTGCTCGGTGACCATGTGGTCAAATCGTTGATTCAGTATCCCTGCTGAATTCGGCAGGGGAGGTTTTAATCACGAATCTGCACGAATGGGATGTCAGGTTTGTAGGGCGGGTTCCGTGAGCCCGCCTCCGCGATCAAGGATCGCGGCTACAAATTTTGAATGGATTTATCCGTGTTATTCGTGGGCCGTTTTCCCAGTGCGCTTCGCGTAGTGCTTGGAGTCGCCCCACTCATTGAATCCGACGGTTTCGCCGATGCCGTCAATGCGGCGGGTCAGACAGCCGCGGCACATGGATGAGTTTTCATCGGTGCAGGGTTTGTTGTCGTAGAGCGCATAGTTCGGGCGGAATTCGGTTTCCGTCACATTGGGCATAATCACATTCGCCCCGCATTTGAGTCCCATTTCGCGTCCGGTGTATTCCAAGGCTTGGAGCGCGGTGGCGGCAGCGATGTTGATGTCTTTGAGCACGATGCGGGTGACGGCGATCATTTTTAGACCGAGTGTCAGGGCCTCTTTTTTCTGTTCGTCGGTATACGCCGGAATTGCTGCACCCATGGGGGTGTCGCGGTGCGGGATGTAGGGACCCATGCCGATCATATCGATATCGATCTCTTTCATGAAAAGAATGTCGTTCACGAGATCTTCTGAGGTCTGACCGGGCAGTCCCATCATGACGCCGGTGCCGACTTGCCAGCCGGTTTTTTTGAGCAGGGCGAGGCAATGCTTGCGCGCTTCAAGCTTGTGATCTTCCGGATGCAGTTGGCCGTAGAGTTTCGGGCTGGTGGTTTCGATGCGCAGCAGATAGCGGTGCGCACCGGCTTCGCGCCAGCGGCGGTAGGTCTCTTCGGTCTGCTCGCCGAGTGAGAGTGTGATACCGAGCTTCCCGCCGGTTTGTTTTTTGACCCGTTTGAGGACTCGCTCGATCATGTCGATATAAGCGGCATCCTGCCGTTCGCCGGACTGGATGACGGCGGAGCCGTATTCGTTTTCAAAGGCCCAGATGGCTTCGCGGACGATTTCGTCTTCATCCATTTGGAAGCGTTCGACGTTCGTGTTGCTTTTGCGGATTCCGCAGTAGTAGCAGTCCTTCATACAGATATTAGAGCATTCGATGATGCCGCGGAAATAAGCGACCTTGCCGACGTTCTTCGTTTTCACCCGGTAGGCGCAGTCGTATAAATCCTGCAACTCAGCCGGATCGGAGATTTCCAACAACGCCTGCATTTCAACAGGCGATAGATCCAATCCCCGTTCTGCTTTTTCTAAAATTTCTTTAATCATAATTGCCTCAATAAATGATGTTTTTGATCAGAATAATTATGGACAGAATGATTCTTCCAGCTCGGTCTGAAAATTATTCTGTCCATAATTATTCTGATCACTTCCTAGAAATACAGATCCCGGTCGCCGTTTTTGATTTGATCCATCCGTTCGAGCAGCTGAGTTTTCTGGTCGCTTTCGGGCATACGGTTGAGCTCGCGCTCAATCTGTTTCATTCCAGCGACCTTGGTTTCGGGGGAGGAATAGTCCTCCATATATTCGAGGAAGGTCAGTACGGCGTTGGGGGTGCAGAAACGTTTGACGAAACCGGGAACGGCGAACTCCATGAAGTGCTCGCCGGTGCGGCCGAGGCGGTAGCATCCGGTGCAGAAGCTGGGAATAAAGTCCGCTTCGCACAGCTCGCGGATCACCTGATCTAGTGACCGGCCGTCATTGAGAACGAACTGGCTCTTCTTGTAGGATTCCTCGTCCTGTTGCGAATAAGCTCCGACGCCGATGTCGGAACCGGCATCAATTTGGGAGACCCCGAATTCGATAATTTCGTTGCGCAACTCGACGGACTCGCGGCAGGTGAGAATCAGTCCGGTGTAAGGAACGGACAGGCGCAGGATCGCAATGAGGCGTTTGAAGTCGTAGTCGCTCACTTCGTAGGGAGGGCGGTCGCACATGTCCGTGCCGATGGCGGGCTCAATACGCGGGAAGCTGATGGTGTGCGGCCCGACGTTGAACTTTTCTTCCAGATGAATGGTGTGGTAGAGCAGGGCCATCGTTTCAAAGCGCCAGTCCGTGAGTCCCATGAGTGCGCCGATACCGATATCATCGATCCCCGCTTCTTGTGCGCGGTCGAGTCCATGTAGGCGCCACAGGTAGTTGCTTTTCGGACCGGACGGGTGCATCTCTTTGTAGGTCTGCTGATGATAGGTTTCTTGGAAGATTTGGTAGGTGCCGATTCCCGCCGACTTTATTAGTTTGAAGCCTTCCACATCCAGTGGCGCGGCGTTGATGTTTACGCGCCGGATTTCACCATTTCCTTTTTTGATGCTGTAGACCTCTTTGACCGTATCGTGAATAAACTGCGCGTCATATTTCGGATGCTCACCGTAGACCATAATCAGTCGTTTGTGACCGCGGTCGACGAGCGCTTCAATCTCTTGGTCGAGCTCGGGCATGGTCAGCGTTTTGCGACTGACTTCTTTGTTGGTGCAACGAAAGCCGCAGTATTGGCAGTTATTAATGCACTCGTTGCCGATGTAGAGCGGAGCAAAGAGTACGATGCGGTTGCCATAGACCCGTTGCTTGAGTTCGCGGGCTCCGGCAAAAATTTCTTCGACCAATACGGGGTCTTCCGCATTGATCAACGCAGCCATCTCGTCAGGGTCGAGCCGGTTTTTGGCGAGTGATTTGGCAATGATTTCCCGCACCCGTTCGGCGGATGGTTTTTTTGTGTTTTCCAAGGCTTGGAAAATTTCGTCTTCAGGAATGAAGCTCGTTAGTCCGGTTGTATCAATTTTCATGACAAATTCTCTTCTTTTTTAACCACGAAATACACGAATCACACGAAAGGAAACATCCTCTATGCGTAACGTTGTTTCGTGTATTTTGTGTATTTCGTGGTTCATCTTTTTAGTTAGTTTCAGTTGTTCTGTTAAATGCGTCTAAAGCGGCGGGAAAGGGAGAGAGAACGCGCTTGAGCACGCCCTTGAGCACGCCCTGCGTCTGGGAAATACAAAGTCCGTAGTTGGTGATCGGCACGCCAGCCGCCTCGCATTTTTCAACGCGCGATAAAATTTCGCGACGGTTATGCATGCATCCGCCGCACTGCACGACGAGGCTATACTCGCGCAGATTATCCGGAAAATCGCGCCCGGCGTAAACGTCGATCTCTAGGTTGCAACCGCAGTACTGGCGAAGCCAGCGCGGGATTTTCACCCGGCCGATATCATCTTCCACTGCATGGTGCGAACAGGATTCGGCAATCAACACTTTATCTCCGCTCTTGAGGTGGTCAATGGCGGCGGTGCCGCGCGCAAAGATTTCCAAATCGCCTTTCAGACGGGCGAAAAGGATGGAAAAGGTTGTGCAGGCCACGGTGGGCGGCGTTTCGGCCACCATGCGGTCGACCACCTGAGAGTCACACACGACGAGGTCGGGAGGGGTGCTTAGCCGCGCGAGCATTTCTTGATAGCGATCTTCTTTGACGACCAACGTCGCGGCGTTTCCATCAAGCGCATCGCGAATCACCTGGACTTGCGGCAGGATGATACGCCCTTTGGGCGCTTCGAGGTCGATCGGGATAATTAGAACAGCCAGACCGCCCTCCGGTAGCAGCGACTCCAACAGGCGGGGCGGCCGGATAAATTCTTCGGGGCAGATGTCGATGAGTTTTGACTTCAATTGATTGAGGACAGCGTCGCGCGATGACGTGTCTGTGGAGTTGCAGGTCAGATCTGCAGAGTCCAGCGACTCGGTGAGATCAGCCTTGTTCGCCACACGAACAACTGGAATATTTTTTGCCGAGGCCCGCTCGCAGACATTCTTTTCGAATTCTCCGAGCTGATTGCCTTCGCAAATCAGCAAAATTACATCGGCGCGATCGAATACCTTTTCGGTTTTTGCAATGCGTTTTTCGGAGAGAGCCGTTTCGTCATCGAGTCCGGCTGTGTCGAGGAAAACCACAGGGCCGATCGGCAGAAGTTCCATCGTTTTTTCGACCACATCGGTGGTCGTGCCCGGCTGTTCAGAGACAATCGAAACATCCTGGCCTGTGATCAGGTTCAGAAAACTCGATTTGCCCACATTGGTTCGTCCGAACAGTGCAATATGAAGTCGGTTGCTTTTAGGTGTCGTTTTCATTTTTTTTATTCACCACGAAATACACAGAAGACACGGAAGAGAGAGTTAACCGCGAATTACGCGAATTTGCGCTAATTTGGAAGGGATAAACAGCATGGGTTGGAGAGACGTATTCGTTTGCAAACCGGTTTGTTGTCGAGTACTTCTTGTCCAACCGTTCTCCTGCTATGCAGGAGGCTGTCTATGACAGCTTTGTTTATTCCGAACATCCTATTCATCCTGTAATCCTGTCTAAGTTTTTTTCTGTGTATTCAGTGTTTTCCGTGGTTAATATTTTTTGCTGAGCATGGATTTGACGGAGATGCCGGGGAGGTTGCCGAGCTTGCCGGTTAGCACGCCGAGCTCGTCGGTGGACGCATCGACGATAAGGGTGAGGGCGGAGCATGAGCGTTTTTCGTAAGGCACGCCCATGCGCGCCACGATCAGGCTTCCGAACTGTCCGAGCAGTTCATTGACGGCCGCGGCGTTCGATTCGCGCTCTTCGATAATTATTCCGATAAATCCGAGTCTCTTTTCCATTTCATTTCTCCCTACAAAAAAACGCCCCGTCGCATTTCTGCGGCGGAGCGTTTAATGTAGATCAAGCGTCTCGCTTGATCAGGAACGAGCGGGATGCTCGTTCTACTTTAATCATTCCATTTGCCTAGGCTCAGGGTCGTGCCCCTTACCGCAGAAAACATTTGAATTTCGAATGTAGAACAAGGAATCACGAATGAAGAAGGAAAAACTTCGGTATTCTGCGGTTCCTTGTTCGGTGTTCGTTATTTCTTATATACCTCGCGCTCCTGATAGTCGGTGTGAAGCAGCTCATGTGCCTTGTGGCCGAGCGGCTCTCCGAGGAATTCCTTGTAGATTTTGGTGATCATCGGGTTGTGATGTGAACAGCGCTGTACGCTCTTCTCATCGTCCGAGTAGATCCCCGCGGTCCGTTTGGCACGGATTTCGTCGGTGGCGCCGTGGGGCTGTCCGCCTCCTCCGATACATCCACCGCGACAGGCCATGACTTCGATGAAGTGGTATGGCGTTTCTTCGCCGGCATCTCTTGCCGCGCGAATTTCGTTCAAGAGCGCTTCGACGTTGCCCATCTGATGAGCGACGGCGACGCGAACTTTGGTGCCTTTAATATCGATTTCAGCCGATTTTACGCCTTCCATTCCGCGAACTTCCATGAAGTTGACGTCTTCGAGGTCTTCTTTCGTGATGAGGAAGTATGCCGAGCGAAGCGCGGCTTCCATGACTCCGCCTGTGACGCCGAAGATGGTTCCGGCACCGGAGTAGTCGCCGAGCAGGTGGTCAGCTTCTTCTTCCGGTAGGCGGTTGAAGTCGATCCCAGCTTGTTTGATCATGCGGGCCAGTTCGCGAGTCGTGATGGAGACATCGACATCCTGGAATCCGGAGGCGCCCATGCTTTCGCAACGGGAGACTTCGAATTTTTTGGCGGTACACGGCATGACGGATACGACGAACATATCTTCCGCTTCTACCTTGGACTGTTCCGCATAGTAGGTCTTGGCCATCGCGCCGAGCATCTGCTGCGGCGATTTCGCCGAAGAGAAGTTCGGAATGAAGTCCGTGGCGTATTTTTCCATGTAATCGGTCCACGACGGACAGCAGGAGGTGATTTGAGGCATGACGCCCCCGCCAGTGAAGCGTTTCACGAACTCGTTGCCCTCTTCGATGATGGTGAGGTCGGCGCTGAAGTTGGTGTCGAATACGGCATCGAAACCGATGCGGCGCAGGGCGGCGTAGAGCTGACCGGTCATGATTTCACCGGGCTCCATGCCGAAGGCTTCGCCGATGGCGACGCGAACGGCGGGGGCGATCTGAACCACACAGTGCTTTTCGCCTTCACGAATGGCGTTCCAGACCGTTTGGGTCTGGTCGTTTTCGTAGATGGCACCAACCGGACAATGCGCGGAGCATTGGCCACATTTGATGCAGGGGCTTTCTTCGAGGGTCACGTCCGCTGCGGGAGCGATACGGGTGTCGTCTCCGCGACCGATGAACTCGAGGGCCCAGACGTTCTGCATGTCCTGACAGACTTTGGCGCAACGTCCGCATTTAATGCATTTTTCGGGGTTGAGCACAATAGAACCGGTGGTGTTATCGATTGGGATTTCGTTGACGCGGTGCTCGTAAGGGATTTCGCGGATTCCAAATTCTTCGGAGAGGGTTTGGAGTTCGCAGTTTCCGTTGCGTCCGCATTTCAAGCAGTCATTCGGATGGGTGGAGAGCGTGAGCTCAAGCACCGTGCGGCGCACTTGGACGATTTCCGGGTCGTGGGTGATGATTTTCATTCCCGGAGCAACCGTGGTCGCACAGGCCCGAAGCATTTTTGGGGAGCCTTCGGCTTTCACAACACAGATTCCGCAGGCTGCCCACGGTTCAAGGTCGGCGTGATAGCAAAGAGTCGGAATCTTGACGCCGACTTGTTTCGCCGCATCGAGGATGGTGGTCCCGGCCTCTACGGAGACGGGAATGCCATTAATTTCTAGTTCGATCAGTTTCATAAGTTTTCTCCAAATGATTAGACGCGGTCGATGGCGTCGAATTTACAGGTGTTAAAGCACTGTCCGCATTTAATGCAGGCGGCTTGGTCGATGACATGCGCTTCTTTCACTTTGCCCTCAATGCAGTTGACGGGGCAGACGCGGGCACAGGCGGTGCAGCCGATGCATTTGTCGTTGATGGTGAAGGTGATCATGTCTTTGCATTTGCCCGCCGGACACGTGTTGTCTTCGATGTGTGCGCGGTACTCTTCGGGGAAGTATTTCAGGGTGGACATGATCGGGTTTGACGCGGTTTGTCCAAGTCCACACAGCGAGGCTTTGCGCATGGCGAGGCTGATGTCCTTCAATTGCTGAAGGTCTTCCATTTTCCCCTGTCCCTTGGTGAAACGGTCGAGGATGTTGTAGCAAGTGCGTCCGCCGATACGGCAGGGGGCACATTTACCACAAGATTCGTCGACGGTGAATTCGAGGTAGAATTTCGTGACGTCGACGATACAGTCATCTTCATCCATGACGATCATTCCGCCGGATCCCATCATCGAGCCGATCGATTGCAAGCTTTCGTAGTCGATGGGCGTGTCGAGGAACTGAGGGGTGATACATCCGCCGGACGGGCCGCCAGTTTGCGCCGCTTTGAACGGTTTGCCGCTGGCGATTCCGCCGCCGACCTCGTAGATGATTTCACGCAGGGTGGTGCCCATTGGGACTTCGATCAGCCCGATGTTGTTGACCTTGCCGGTCAGCGCAAACACTTTGGTTCCTTTGGAGGTTTCCGTTCCGATGCTGCTGAACCATTTAGATCCTTTGAGCAGAATGACCGGAATGTTGGCCCAGGTTTCAACGTTGTTGATCACGGTGGGTTTGCCCCAAAGACCTTTGACAGCAGGGAAGGGAGGGCGAGGAATCGGCATGCCGCGGTTTCCTTCGATGGAGGCGAGCAGGGCGGTTTCTTCGCCGCAGACAAAGGCGCCGGCGCCGAGGCGAAGCTCAATGTCAAAGGAGAAGTCGGTGCCGAGAATATTGTCGCCGAGCAGGCCGTATTCTTTGGCTTGTTTGATCGCCAGGTTGAGGCGGTCAATGGCCAGCGGGTATTCCGCGCGGATATAGATGAAGCCTTTGTTGGCGCCAACGGTGTATCCAGCGATGGACATGGCTTCGAGGACGGAGTGGGGATCGCCTTCGAGAACCGAACGGTCCATGTAGGCCCCCGGATCGCCTTCGTCCGCATTACAGACAATGTATTTCTGGTCGGCGTCGGTGCCTTTGGTGAAGCCCCATTTCATGCCGGTCGGGAAGCCCGCGCCGCCGCGTCCACGGAGGCCGGAGTCTTTGATTTCCTGAAGTACGTCATCCGGAGTCAGTTCGAAGAGGGCTTTTTCGATCGCTGCGTATCCGTCGCGGGCGATGTACTCGTCGATGATTTCTGGGTTGATGACCGCGCAGTTGCGCAGAACGATGCGGAATTGTTTGTGGTAGAACCCAATCTCTTCGCTGGCTTTTTCTGCGCCAATCTCTTTATAGAGAAGTCGCTCGACCTTGCGGCCTTTCACCATGTGCTCACTGATGATTTCTTTGGCATCTTCCGGCTTTACGCGAACGTAGAAGCTTTCGTCGGGAAGAATTTTAACAATTGGACCTTCACTGCAGAAGCCGAAGCAACCGGTTTTTACGAGCTGAACTTCGCTTTCAAGTCCAGCCGCCTTGATTTCTTTTTCGAGCGCGTCGTAGAGAGCAATGCCCTTGTTAGATTCACAGGCGGTTCCTGCGCAAATTAAGATGTAGTTTTTATAGGCCATGATTAGTTCCCCGCTGGGTTAATGATGTCGATCGAGGGCTTGTCGAAAATGTGGTCGCTAACCAGTGCTTTGCCGACCAAGTGGTCGCGAACAATCCGGCGGGCGGTTTCTTCGTCGACGTTGCCGTACACAACGTGTGGCATGTCAGAGGTGGAAACCTCTACGGTGGGTTCTGAGAAGCACAGTCCCATGCAACCGGTTTGTTTGATGGAGATGTCGGTGACACCGACTTTTTCCATCTCGTCGAGCATGGCATCGAATGCAACCTTGGCACCGGCGGCGATCCCGCAGGTTCCCATTCCAATGATGATTTCGCCGCGTTTGCCTTCGCTGTCACGCTGGCTCATCGACTTTTTCTTGTCGTCGCGCAGTTTGCGCAGATCGTCTAGTGTTAATTTACTCATAGCTTATCCTGCCTTTTCTAAATTTTCTTCCTGAGATTCAATGTAGGTTTTCATCAGTTGCAGATTTTGAACATCGTTTAAGTCGCCCAGCACCTCCGTAAGTTCGTCGCGGGAGAGGGTATAGCTGTCTTTGTCGGTCCGGTGCACGATACACAGGTTTCCTTTAAACGGCTGCGACATCATCATCGCAGCGGTTGAAATGAAATCTCCGACGGGCGGCAGATCCACATGGCTTGATTGCGCACAGAACTGAATTAGCGTCCCTTTGCCTTCTTCGCTCTCAAGGGTTGCCGTGCCGTTCACGGCATCTGCCGTCTGAAGCAAAAAGGGCAGACCAAGGCCGACGCGACGATGCGCGTGCTTTTCGCCGTCGCTGTAGAACGGATCGATTGCCTTAGCCTGTGTTTCTTTGCTCATGCCTTTGCCATTGTCCTTTACGCTGAACTCGAACCGCTCGCTTGTTTCATAGAGGGTCAGTTCAATCTCTGAGGCATTCGCCTCTGCCGAGTTTTGAACCAGATCCATCATTAGATCACAAAGCGTAGCGTGCACTTATTCCCCCCGGAATCGCGCGATGACTTTTTTCAAATCTTTGGTTTTTACATCGCCGAACACTTCGCCGTTGACCGTCATCACCGGAGCAAGACCGCAGCAACCGATGCATCGAACCGCTTCAACGGAGAACTCGCCGTCGTCCGTTACCGTGTTGATGCCGACGCCAAGCTGTCGTTCAAGCTCAAGAATCAGGTCCTCGCCCCCTTTAAGGTAGCAGGCGGTTCCCATGCAGACTGCAATTTGGTTGCGGCCGGGCTTGGTGAGTTTGAACAGGTGATAGAACGTGATAACCCCATAGATTTTTGCGACCGGCACATCGAGCCGTTCCGCAACTTCAAAGGCGATCTCACGGGGTAGGAATCCAAAATGCTGCTGCACCTTATGCAGAACCATAATCAGATTGCCCGGCTTCTCTTTCCACTCTTCGATAAAGCTGATCAGGTCAGCTGGTAATTTATTCTCAGACATAGTGTTCTCCAAATTGAAAACGCAGGGTACACCCGCAAAAAAAAGCTGCAACCGAATTGTTATACTTTTGTTATTTTATACCCAGTATAGGTAATATGTTTGACAAAAAGCGGCCGAATATGATCTTTATATGTGAATTGCGTAACAACAAACAGGTCAAAGGTCGGAAAGTCGAAGGTCTAAAGTTACGAGGCAGGCGGGACGCCTGCTTTTCTCCGGACCTTTGACCTTGGACGTTTAGACGTTGGACATTCCTGGAAGGAACCGTACCTATGAAAACAAATGAAGAAGTGATTAACCGGCTGTTAAAATACAGAAACGTTATGCAGAAAATGAAGGGGCTCGGCTTTATTCGAGTCTTTTCCGATAACCTGGCCGATGCGATTGGGGTTTCGCCGTCGCTTGTGCGCAAGGATTTCTCGATGTTTGACCTCACGGGTAATAAGCGCGGCGGCTATCAGCTCGAAACATTGTTCGAAAAGCTCAATGTCATTCTCGGCAAAGATAAAAAGCAAAAAATCATCATTGTCGGCTGCGGAAAAATGGGTAAAGCGCTTATGAACTACAATGGGTTTCCACGGGTTGGAATCCGCGTCGTTGCCGGGTTCGATAGCGAACCCTCATTTCTAGACCCGGACGCACCGATCCCGATCCTGCACGTCGGCAAGATGAAAGAGTACATTTCTGAAAACGATATCAAGCTGGCCGTGCTCACTGTACCCGAGCCCTCCGCGCAGTCCATTGTCGACTCGCTCATAAAAACCTCCATTCGCGGCGTCGTAAATTTTGCTCCTATTTCATTAAAGGGAAGCGACACCTGCCTCATTCACAACATCAACATCGAGCAGGAATTTGAAAAACTCTTCTACCGCATCCAGTTCGCCGACCGCGAAGAGTAAGGGGAAGGCTTTGGGCGATAGGCCCTAGACTTTAGGTTTCCAATGGTTGGAAAATAATCTTCCAATGTTTGAAAATGTCACCTAGAGATAGCACCATGAATTTAAAGCAGATTGTTAAAACGTTGGATGCCACATCGCTGGTTGTGCCGGAGGCATGGGAATCATTGAAGATCGAAGAGGTGTTCGCCTCAGATCTGATTAGCGATATTTTGGTGAGCGAGGGCGATGACCAGCTCTTGTTAACCTCGTTAACCTCTCCGCAGGTAGTGCGCACCGCCGCATTGGTTGGGGCAACCGCCATTATTTTGGTCCATCGCCGGCAGGCCCCCTCGGCGCTGACCGCCGCCGCCCGCGACCAGGACCTTCCGTTGTTCAGAAGTACCATTACTAAATATGAGGCATGTGTTCGTTTGGGCCGATTGCAGGAGGCTGGCTGATGACGGAGCTTCCGCAACCGCTGGACGAATCTGCCTTGCGCATTCAGGAATTGGCCTACGGGCTGAAGGTGCGCGATGTGATGACCCGCAAGATCTTTGCCGTGACACGTACCTGTACGATGCGTGATGTGCAGACCATTATGAAAAACAACGGCATCAGCGGTGTGCCGGTCGTGGATGATTCCCATGTGGTTGGCATCATTAGTATGAACGACATCATGAATGCATTTGTCGATGGGTATATGGATGATGCCGTGGATCGGCATATGGTTCCCGACGTACAGACACTGAGTGATGAAGTTCCGGTTACGTTTGCCATGTCGGCCTTCAGCAAATATTCATTTCGCCGGTTTCCCGTGGTGAACCAGAAAAACGAACTGGTGGGCATCATTACGCCGCGCAATATCAATTTGGCACTCATTCGTGAGTTGTCGCGCCAGTTGGATAAAATCGAAGAGGGCGGGGTTCAACCCGTGGATGGGGAACTCACCGCGTTCCATCGGGTCTACCGGCTTGCCCGTTACGACTTTGAACATGGAGGGCGTGCGTCCGCTGAACTGAAAAAAGAACTTCAAAAGCGCGGTGTTTCTCCAAAATTAATTCGCCGTGCCGCGATTGCCAGCTACGAGCTGGAAATTAATATTGTGGCGCATTCTCACGGAGGAACCTTCACCGTGCTGATCGACGGCGGACGCGTGCGGATCACCGCCAACGACTTCGGCCCCGGTATTCCCGATGTAGAGGCCGCTATGACCGAAGGGGTTTCCACCGCGAACGATTGGATTCGCTCGCAAGGATTTGGCGCCGGAATGGGACTGCCCAATGCAAAACGAGTGTCTGACGAATTTGAAATTCAGTCTGGCGTCGAAATGGGAACCATGGTCAAAGCGATTATTTATCTAGACAGTGACAAGGGGCAAAAAGAGGGTGGATCAGAATAATTAAGGTCAGAATAATTTTGGTTGCGGCAGGGGTTCTCCCATTATTTTGACCTTAATTATTCTGACGAAATGGCTGTTTTATAGCTATGGATCAAAGGAGTGAATATGAAAATTAGTGAGTTGAATGAGTTGGGCTTTACCTGTTTGCAGAATCAGTTTGAGGATGCCGACCTGGTTGGGGGTTACACCTCGGACCTGCTTAGCGATGTGATGGCTAACCTAAAAGAGGGACAGGTACTCATCACCATTCAAGCGCATAAAAACACGATTGCCGTCGCATCGCTCTCCGGAGCCGCCGCCGTAATTTTCTGCCATGGTCGCTCGGCCGCCGCCGATGTGATCGAATCCGCCGCGAGCGAAGGCATCGCGCTCTTTACCACGCCAAACAATCAGTTTGACGTAACCGTGAAGGTGTCTGACGCCCTTCGGTGATGACGATGAAAATCGATTTTCACATTCATTCGTGCTTGTCGCCGTGTGCGGCGCTGGAAATGTCGCCACGCGCGATTGTGGCGGGCGCGCAAGCCGCCGGGCTCGATGGAATTGCGCTGACCGATCATGGCTGTGTAGAAAACCTACCCGCTTTTCACAAGGCCTGTTCCGAGGCCAAGTTGCCGTGCCTGTACGGATTGGAAGCCACCTCATCTGAAGAGGTGCACACCCTATGTTTATTCGATCAGCTGGAACCGGCTCTCGAATTTGGCCGGATAATCTATAATTCAATTGGCGAGTTTCCCAACGATCCGGATCGTTTTGGACAACAACCCATTGTGACCGTCGATGGAGACGTGACGGGGTTTGCCGATAAACTTTTATTTGCCGCCACAACCATTTCTTTTTTTGATTTAGTGCCGATGGCACTCGAGGCCGGGGCGCTGTGCATTCCGTCGCACATCGATCGCCCCTATCTGGGCGCAATTTCCCAACTCGGGTTTTTGCCTGATCTACCGTACGACGCCGTGGAGGTGGTTTCTCAGGTTCCACCGTCCGGTACGGAAAAGTGGCCGATGGTTCGGTTTTCCGATTCGCATCATCCAGAGGACATCGGCCGCCGTTTCACCGAAGTGGATGCAGAGGCATTCACCGTCCCCGCCTTGCGCGAAGCCTTCCAGCGCCTGCTCCAAAAATAAGTCCCGGCTCCGCCGGTTCCAGTGTTTGGAAACTTAGGGCAACCGGAGGTCCGGGTAGATATATCATAT
>CAYYYX010000009.1:0-39382 GCA_964476065.1 uncultured Verrucomicrobiota bacterium
TTTTGGATGCAAACTCCACCTTAGCCGGTGGCCCTAAAATCGGGGGTAAGCGCATAGGACGAGGTTGCCACTCCCTGCGGTCATTGCTTTCGTTCCGAAAGCCTCGCTTCGCATCTCTATATTCAGAGAGGTTGTGTTTTTTGCGTAGACAGAAAGACACACGCTCCCGAATACGGGAAGCGTGTCCTACAATAAACACGCACCCGTTTGTGGCATTGGGAGCCTTTTGTTTCGGGGTGAAGGAGAGACTGCGCGGGATTGGTGCGGTCGAATGGGGTACGAATATCCGATCGCGACTTTTCCGTATGCCGTATGGCGATCAGGGGCTGTTTTTGCGGCGCGACACCTTTGAATCGATCGGTGGCTTTCCGGATCAGCCCATACTGGAAGATGTTGCGCTGGTTCGCCGCGCGCGGCGGGTCGGAAAAATCGTAACGGTTCGCGAAACCGTGCTCACCTCTGGCCGCCGCTGGCAAAAACGGGGTGTTTTTTGGACGACCTGCATCAATCAACTCATCCTGCTTGGCGCCGCCCTCGGCGTTTCCTTGCAAAAGCTCCGCCGCCTGTATGGTTGAGACTTAAATGTTGGAAGAATTTTAACCACGAATAGACACAAATTTTCGCGAATGGGGACGGGAGTTTCATGCAGAATAATGGAAGGTCAGAATCATGATGGATATATCGTAATACGATATATGCACAGCTTGGGCCGGAAGAAAAATGGAGAGGGGCTTTAACCGCTAAAAAACGCAAAGAGCGCAAAAGTCCCCTCCTGCGGCGCGTCCCGCCATAGCCTTGGCGACGGTGGAAGGGGTGCCCGAAGGGCTGTGTGTGCATTTCCAAACCTTGGAACCTCCGACGCCAAAGGCTATGGAGGTCAGGAGAAATGGTTCCAATGATTGAAACTCCGCCCTGACCCGCCCCGGACATATTAAAATACAGGATCGACCTCTTCGGCGAATGGGGGCCTTGTTTCAATTCCCAGTTCATTTCGGAGCCGTTGCATGACCTCTTGGTTGGACTGCAGTATAAGCCCAAAGGTCGAGGCGGGTATGAAGTCATTCGCCCCAAGAGCTTCGCTTTTCATCCAGGCACCGCTGCCAGAAACACATTTAGATTCCAATGGGAAAATATTTGAGATTAGTTCGTATTTCATGGACAGGAAGTGGGCGTCGGCAGCACCCCAGTCGAACATGATGACGCGCCGGTTCTTGCCCGTCTCTTCATTTTTGGAATGCTTAATCAGTACCGGCACACTAATGGCTTGATCCGTCCCGGCAGAGCCCATTGACGAAGACTTGACCTGGATATTTATGATTGCGCCTTCACGTCCGTAGCCCGGGATTTTCGCTTTGGCTGCGCTGTATGATGACGTGCCAATGGATCGGGGTCATTGCGAGGGGGAATTGTTTCGTTAGAAATAGAATCAACAATGTGTAGGCAGGGTGCCGGGCAGAGTTTGGGGCGGCGGTAGCGCTCCTTAAGTGAGGTCACGTAATTTTGGAGGGTCTGTTGCCATTGCCCCGTAGTCTGCGCATTGCTGAACGCACATCGCTTGGCAGATGCCGAAGGCGGAAGCCCAATGGAGTCAATCATAGAAGCCAGCAACTCTCCGGATAATATGTTTTCCGTATCGATTACATTGGCGACGCCACCTGCTTGAATAAACCAGCGTATCAGTTGATAGCCGAATGCCGATTTATAGGTTCCTCTTTCCCCTGAGCAACTGGTGATGCATCCAAGAGGCCATCCAGTGGAGTTGATAAGCCACTGGAATGCTAATGATGGAATTGGAACCACTCTGATAATTCTATTGCAGTCGTTGTGCGACGAAGCAATCAGACCTGCATCTTTTGCGCTTCGCACCATAATCCGGAGCATGTCGTCGTACATGTCTCCGGCGGACGTGGCAGTTCTTTTCTTGTAGGTTTAGCCATCAGGAGGGGTGATATATAACAGGTAGTGGTCAGGTGGAAAAGAGTTTCCAATGGTTGGGAAAACGGACAAGGATTTTTTCGAACGTTGCCACTCCCTTTGGTCGCCTCGTGATAGCGGGGCCTCTCTCCCGATGCTCGAGTGGAATCATTCGTGTCTATTCGTGTTCATTCGTGGTTGATTCTTCCAAGCATTGGAACCCATTCGCGGTCATTAGCGATTAATCTCCCTAAAAAACGCCTATCAGGGCTTTGATTCAGGGGAGCAGTTGGGTATCTTTCTTCGCTTATTCAGGTGAAAATTATGAAACAAAAAAACATAGAGATTTATGATACGACGTTGCGCGATGGTGCGCAGGCGGAGGGGGTCTCCTTTTCTGCGGTCGCCAAGGTGCAGGTTGCCAAGCGTTTGGACGAGTTCGGTATTGCCTATATCGAAGGCGGATTTGCCGCATCGAACCCCAAGGACATGGAATTTTTCCGTCTCATCAAACACGAGACGCTGAAGCATTCTAAAATTGCGGCGTTCGGATCCACTCGCCATGCAAATGTTGCGCCCGAGGATGATAAAGGACTCGCAGCCCTGCTGGAGGCCGATACGCCCGTTTGCACGATCTTTGGAAAAAGCTGGTTGTTGCACGTGACGGAAGTCCTGCAGACCACGGCAGAGGAAAATCTAAAAATGATCGCGGACAGTGTCCGGTTTCTGAAGGAGAACGGCAAAGAGGTGATCTATGACGCCGAGCATTTTTACGATGGATATAAAGACAACGCGGCCTATGCGATGTCCGCGCTCAAAGCGGCCGCAGATGCCGGTGCCGATTGTCTCGTGCTTTGCGAAACCAACGGAGGGGTGCTTCCCGAAGAGGTGATGGAGATCACCGCAACGGTGGTAAATGAATTTGATACGCCGGTGGGTGTGCATACGCACAATGACGGTGAGCTCGGCGTGGCGAACGCTCTGGCAGGTGTGAATGCTGGGGCGGTGCATGTGCAGGGCACAATCAATGGCATTGGCGAACGGGTCGGCAATTGCAATCTGGCATCGGTGATCCCTAATTTGATGCTGAAGATGGGAGAGACCTGTCTTCCGAAGCCAGAAAACTTGAAGCAGCTTCGCGCACTTTGTCAGTTTGTCTATGAGCAGGCTAATATTCGTTCCGATGCTCGACAAGCGTTTGTCGGCGATAGCGCATTTGCCCACAAGGCCGGCATGCATGTGGACGGCGTGCGCAAGGTGTCGCACAGTTTCGAGCATATTAATCCGGAGTCGGTCGGCAATAAGCGCCGCATTTTAATCTCCGAACTCTCGGGGGCCAGCAATGTGTTCCTTAAGGCGATTGAAATGGGGTTGGAACTCGACCGCAAATCGCCCGAGGTACGCGAGGTGCTCAAGCAGCTCGAACAGATGGAGAAGGAAGGCTACGAATATGAGTCCGCCGATGCTTCGTTCCAGATGCTGATCAAAAAGGTGCTCAAAGAGCACCGGCCCTTTTTCGAGCTGATCAGTTTTAATGTCATGGTGGATCGTCAGACCGAGGTGGGTGCATGCCGCTCCATTGCGACTGTGAAGGTGCGTGTCGGTGACGAAACTGAATTTACGGTCGGCGAGGGCGATGGCCCGGTGGATGCGCTCAACGTGGCGTTGCGCAATGCGCTGTCCAGATTTTATCCGGTTATTTCCGATGTGGTTCTTCGGGACTACTCGGTGCGTATTCTTGACCCCGAAGAGGCGACTGCGGCCAAGACCCGCGTGCTGATTTCGTCGGGTGACGGTGACGTCACCTGGGGAACGGTGGGTGTGTCGGAAAATATCATTGAGGCTTCGTGGGAGGCACTGGTCGACAGTGTGGAATACAAACTTTTCCTCGAGGAGGAGAAGGCGAAGAAGTGAGGAAGCTCCCTTCGGGCGCGGAATATTGGAACACAGGAATAAGGGAATGTTGAAAAGAATCTGGATTGCCCATGTTTCCAATACTCCATTATTCCAACATTCCAGAGAGGTTTTATGAGCGAATTATCAAAAAACTATGAGCCGAAGGGCGTTGAGGAAAAGTGGTACGCAAAGTGGCTGGAGGACAAAGCGTTCTCTGCTGAGCCGGACGAGACGCGTGACCCCGCAACGATTGTGATTCCGCCGCCGAATGTGACGGGAATTTTGCACATGGGCCACGCGCTCAATAATACGATTCAGGATGTGCTGGTCCGCTGGTGGCGCATGCAGGGCAAAAACGCACTCTGGGTTCCGGGAACCGATCACGCCGGAATCGCCACGCAGAATGTGGTGGAGCGCAAGCTCGCCAAAGAGGGCAAGAGCCGCCACGACCTGAAACGCGACGAATTTATAAAAGAAGTTTGGGACTGGAAAGATGAGTATGGCAGCACGATTGTCAACCAACTCAAAAAGTTGGGTTCCTCCTGCGACTGGGACCGCGAACGCTTCACGATGGATGAAGGCCTTAGCAAGGCGGTGCGGGAAGTTTTTTGTCGCTTGTACGAAAAAGGACTGATTTATCGCGGCAACCGGATCATCAACTGGTGTCCGCGCTGTACGACCGCGCTTTCTGACGAAGAGAGCGAGCATGTGGATACCGAGGGGTCGCTCTATTATATCCGTTATGCGGTAAAGGGCGAAACGCGTAAAATCGTGGTGGCGACCACGCGCCCGGAAACGATGCTTGGCGATGTGGCGGTTGCCGTCAGCCCGCGCGACAAGCGCTATGCAGACCTCGTCGGAAAAATGCTGGTTCTTCCAATCCTTGGAAGAGAGATCCCTGTGATTGCTGACGAGTATGTAGATCCGGAGTTTGGAACCGGTTGCGTGAAAATCACACCGGCTCATGACCCGAACGATTTTGATATGGGGAAACGCCACGAGCTCACGCCGATTAATGTGATGACGGATGAAGGCATTATGAATGCCGAGGCCGGAACGTATGAAGGGCTGGATCGTTTTGAATGCCGCAAGCAACTGATTGAAGATCTTCAGCAGGGCGGTTTGGTCGAGAAAATCGACAAACACCAACATGCCGTGGGTCATTGCTATCGCTGCTCGACGGTCGTGGAGCCGCGCCTCTCACCGCAGTGGTTCGTCAAAATGGAGCCGCTTGCCAAGCCAGCCATTGAGGCGGTGCGCAGCGGGAAGATCAAATTTGTCCCTGAGCGTTGGAACAAGGTCTACCTCGAATGGATGGAAAACATCCGCGACTGGTGTATTTCGCGTCAGATCTGGTGGGGACACCGCATTCCTGTTTTCTACTGCGATACCTGCGGACACGAGTGGGTTTCAAAAGAACAACCGGACCATTGCCCCGTTTGTGGGGTGACCGATATTCGACAGGATGAGGATGTTCTCGACACCTGGTTTTCCTCCTGGCTCTGGCCGTTCAGTGTATTTGGATGGCCCGATGAGACCGAAGATCTTAAACATTTTTATCCGACCAACACGATTGCCACCGCCCCGGAGATTCTCTTTTTCTGGGTGGCACGCATGATTATGGGTGGACTCGAGTTCATGGGCGAAATTCCGTTCGATACGGTTTATTTCCACGGAACGGTTCGCGATGATCAGGGCCGGAAGATGAGCAAGAGTTTGGGGAACTCCATCAACCCGCTCGATATCATCGAAAAGTATAGCGCCGATGCCTTGCGGTTTAGCCTGATGATGCTGACCTCAACCGGACAGGATGTTTACATCAGCGATGAAAAGTTTGAGCTGGGTCGGAATTTCTGCACCAAAATCTGGAATGCCGCGCGCTTTATGCAGATGAATGCGACGACCGATATGGACCTCGATCCCGAGAATATCGATTTCAGCACCATGAGCCTCAGCCCCGACGATCAGCATATTCTCGCGAAGCTGAGCGAAGCCGTTCGGTTGACCGAAGAGAATCTCGAAAAGCATCGCTTCAACGATGCCGCGCTCGCGATGTACGACTTTACGCGCCATCACTTTTGTGACTGGTATGTGGAATATTCCAAGAGCGCATTCCGCGGCGACGACCCGCAGCGCAAGCTCGAGGTTGAGCAGGTAATGAATTATGTATTCTCCTGCACGATCCGTCTACTGCACCCGTTCATTCCATTCATCACCGAGGAACTGTGGCATGGCATGGGCTACAACGCAGCGTGCGAAAGCATTCAGCGTGCACCGTGGCCGAAGGCTCTGTTAGAAGAGGATCTCGCCGAGTGGGGCGTTGAAGACCGTGTGGTGGAATATGTGGATGCCAAACACGATCTCATTCGTGTTGGTCGCACCTTGCGGACAGACTACAACCTGACGCCGAAGCAACAGGCGAAGTTCTGCATTCGTCCGGCACAGGAACGCGCGGCGGAACTGCTCCGCGAAGATCTCGATTCGGTCTCTATGCTTCTCGGTGCTGAATCCATCGAAGTCGACCGCACCTTTACACCCAAGGGCGCGATGCCTAGTGGAATCAGCCAGCTTGGAACCGTGTATATGTCGATCGAGGGCCTCGTGGATATCGACGCCGAAGTCGCCCGGTTGAAAAAGCAGCTTGAAACGGTTGAAAACGGAATTACCGGAATTACCAAAAAGCTTTCGAACGAAAACTTTATCAAGCGGGCTCCGGCCGACATCGTTACCGGTGAAGAGAAAAAGAAAACCGACCTGTTGGAAAAACGCGAAAAATTCCAGAAGCTGATCGAAACGCTTTCTTCTTAAGGTTTCCGCTATGAGTGGACTACAACCCAAAGCACAACGGTTGCCGCAGTGGATGCGGCGGCCGATCTCGACGGATGAGAAATATCCGGATGTGAGCAAGCTGCTTGCCGATCTGAATCTCAATACAGTCTGTGCGAGCGCGAAGTGTCCCAACCGTCACGAGTGTTGGAATAGTGGAACCGCAACGGTGATGATTTTGGGCGATGTCTGCACGCGGGCTTGCCGATTTTGCGCTGTGAAAACCGGAAAAGGGCTTCCGCCGGATCTAGAAGAGCCTGCGCGTGTGGCGGAGGCGGCTGAAAAACTAAATTTAAAGCATGTGGTGATCACCAGTGTAACCCGAGACGATCTTTCGGATGGCGGGGCAAATGCCTTTGCCGAGACGATTCGCGCGGTGCGTGAGCGGACTCCCAATGTGATGATTGAGGTGCTGACTCCTGATTTCGTGGAGCACCTCGATACGGTTTTGGATGCCGGGCCGGATGTGTTTAATCATAATCTAGAAACGGTCCGGCGCCTGCAGGCGGCGATCCGTCCGCAGGCGAGCTACGAGCAGTCGCTCGCGACCCTGCGCAAGGCAGCGGAGCGGGGCGGGGCGCAGATAAAGTCCGGCCTGATGCTGGGGCTGGGCGAAACCGATGAAGAGATTTTCCAAACCTTGGAAGATTTGTATGCGGCGGGTGTTCGTCTGCTGACCTTGGGGCAATATTTGGCACCGACTCGCGAACATCATCCCGTTGAACGCTTTGTTTCTCCTGAAAAATTTGATGAACTGGGTGCTCGAGCTCGGGAAATGGGTTTTCAGGGGGTGGCGGCCGGGCCTTTGGTGCGCTCTTCCTATCGGGCCGATCAGTTGGCTCAGGAATCGAAAGAAGACTAATGGCGATTATTCAACAGCACAAAGAAGTGAAAAAAGTGGCGGTTCTGATTCCCGCTTTTTGCGAAGAGAAAACCGTGGGAGAAGTGGTTTTCGCGGCTCGCGCGTACGTGGACCGTGTGATTGTGGTGGACGATGCTTCTACGGATGCAACCGCCGCGCGTGCAGAGGCGGCGGGGGCGACCGTGATCCGCCAGCCTGTGAATGGCGGGAAGGGCGCAGCCCTGACCGAAGGCTTTAAAACTATTTTGGAACAGGGCTTTGATGCGGTCATCACGATGGATGCCGATGGATTTCATGATCCTGACTATATCGTTAGATTTTTGGACACCTATTACCGAACACATATCCCTGTTTTGATCGGGAGCCGTATGGCGGAGCCGCATCTCGTCTCTCCCGTGCGTCGGTGGAGTATCTGGGCCATGTCGTACTGGCTCTATCGCCTATGGGGTGTTTATGTGCCGGATCCGCCTTCCGGATTCCGTTTCTACCGCTGCGACGTGCTTCCGTTTCTGTTGGAATCTGCCTCCACGCTTCCGGCGGAATTTGAAACGCTCCTGCATGTTGCATCGCGACGGATTCAGGTTGGCCCAGTGCAGATTAAGAAAATGGCACATCGGCACAAGAGCATCATTTCTCCGTTCCGTGACATCGTTCGCTTTCTGAGGGTGCTCTACAAGTTCCACAAAAAAGGAAGCCGGGGAGAGACGAGAATTCGAATTGTTGAAGAGGAACGATGAAATCACACTTTTTAGTTTTATTACTGCTGGGCCTTTTGCTGGCCCCCGTTGCCTCATTTTCCGAAATGACTGCGCCGGAACATCATGAATCGCGCGGCGAAAAAATTGCAAGCTGGCTGGAAGAAAAGGGTCTTTCCCGAACCGCGGCCGTTGCGGCGATTTCCACGTTGCCGATCGTGGAGTTGCGCGGTGCAGTCCCGGTCGGGATTGTCGCTTTTGAGATGCCGTGGTGGAAGGTCTATCTGATTGCCGTCGTCGGCAACATGCTCCCCATTCCGTTCATCCTCCTACTTCTGGGGCCGGTTTCCCGCGTTCTGATGAAATTCAAAATCGGCAAAGCATTCTTCGATTGGCTTTTTGCGCGCACGCGCCGGAAGAGCGCGAGCATCGAAAAGTACGAAGCGCTTGGACTGACTATTTTTGTCGCCATCCCGCTTCCTGTAACCGGGGGTTGGACGGGAGCCATGGCGGCGTTTCTAATGGGGATTCCGTTTTGGAGGGCGATGCTCTACATTCTACTCGGCGTCATGATTGCAGGGGTCATTATGACCGCTCTTTCGTTGCTCGGATGGATGGGTGCAGCCATTGCCGGGTTTGTTTTGATCGGGCTGGTCGCCAGCGCATTGGCCGCTAAATTTAAAAATGGAGAATAATTATGACAGATGCAGAAATGTTGGAAGCCGTTGAGAAAATTATGGACGACGAAATCCGTCCGGCACTCGCCAGCCATGGCGGCGGCGCAAAAATTGTTACAGTGAACGACGCCAAGGTCTATATCGAATTGGAAGGTGGCTGTCGCGGTTGCATGGGCGCGCGCATGACCATGAAAAACGGTATCGAGCGTCTTTTGAAAGAGAAAATTCCGGAGGTTGTCGAAGTGATCGACGCCACCGACCACGACGCCTAAAACTAAAGTTTCCAAGCATTGGAACGTTGCAGGCCCGGGTTATCCAATATTTGGAAGGCCGGGCCTCTTTTCGTCCAGCCCTTGGAAAACAAGCGTCAAAATATACGTTTAAACGTGTATGAATTTTCCAATGCTTGTAAAACTGGGTTGTTTTGTCGCAGGTGTCGGCTTGATATTTCCGGGCGGTGTGGTACAAATTGTCACAGTTCGACCAAGGAAACCCAATGAAATCAAAGTTTTTAGACAAGTTGATCGATCGCCTGGATCGGATGGACTCCGATAGTGTTCAGACGCAGTTTCTGCATCTGGCACGCGAAAAGGGTCTGTTGGAGACGATTTTTCAGGCGATTCAGGAAGGAATCGTGGTGGTCGGCTCCGGCGCGCGCATTCGCTACGCCAATCGGATGGCGGAGGGTCTTTTCGGGTTTAAGCTCGACGATGCGGAGGGCCAGCCGATTGCCCGCTATATCCGGGATATTGACTGGGAAAAGGTTTTGAACCTGGACGAAGACGAGTGGGAGAAGCTGGTTCGCCGTGAAATTGAGGTGACCTATCCGGATCATCGCTTTGTGGAGTTTTATGTGGTGCCGCTGGCGGCGATTGAAGAGCGCGAGCAGGGTGCTGTGGTGATTTTTCGCGACGTAACTCGCGATCGTGAAAGCACGGAGGAGTCGATTGAGTCGGAGCGGATGAAAGCGCTGACGCTGTTGGCGGCGGGCGTGGCGCACGAAATAGGCAACCCGTTGAATGCGGTGACGATCCACCTGCAACTGCTGGAGCGCGAGCTCGAAGAGGTATCGGATGAGTCGACGCGCGAAAATCTGACGGAACTCGTCGAGGTTTCTAAGCGGGAGGTGCATCGCCTCGATCGAATTATTACCCAATTTTTGCGGGCGATCCGTCCGTCGCTTCCCGACCGCAAGCCGGTGGAGATGGAGCGGATTCTCGATGAGACGCTGGAGTTGATGCAACACGATGTTTCAAACCGCCGGATTCTGGTGGAGCGTGAGCAGGTCAAGGGTGTTCCCACGGTTCCTGCCGATGAAACACAGGTGAAGCAGGCCTTTTTTAATATTATTAAAAATGCGCTGCAGGCGATGGGCGACGGTGGCATTCTGAAAATCCGCACCGAGATGAGCTCGCGCTTCGTGAGCATTTGTTTTGAGGATAATGGCCCGGGGATTGCCCCAGATGATCTGGGCGCGATTTATGAGGCGTATCACACAACGAAGGAAGAGGGGTCGGGCCTCGGGCTGATGATTGTACAGCGGATTTTGCGCGACCACGGCGGCGAAATTGAAATTTGCAGTACGCCGGAACGCGGAACGGCGTTTACGCTCCATTTTCCGCGCGACGATGTGAGGGTGTCACTTTTGGAGGCACCTAAGCGTAACGAGTGACGAGTAATGCGTAATTGGGGAACGGGTATATGACATATAATGAGTGGGAAAAATCTGTTCCTGATGTAATCACAGATGATGTTCTTTGGACCGTCACAGCATATCGGTTAGCACTGTTTCTTTCAGATATTATGTGGAGCGATGTGCAGAAGCTTTCGAAGGAGATCTGTGTGCGTTCTCTGTCTGATCAGCTTTATCGTTCGGCAGGGTCTGTTTGCGCCAATATCGAGGAAGGGTATTCGAAGATCAGCGCAAAAGACCGGGCGAGGTTTTATGAATACTCTTTGGGATCGGCACGCGAGACGCGCGGGTGGTTTTATCGGGCCCGTCACGTTCTTGGTGAAAATGTGGTGAATCATCGCATGAATCTACTGACAGAAATTATTCGGCTGCTTCTGACAATGATTCCTGATCAGCGGAGCGATGCGGTTCGTGAAGAATCCGAGCCATACGGCTCAGTGAAGTGGCTGGATGAATTGGTGCCATTTTGTAATGAGTAATACGTGATGCGTAATTGGAGAAAAAACGATGGGTAAGGCGTCTGTGTTACGTATTCCCAATTACGTATTACTCGTTACGAATTACGCCATGTAGTCGAAGGAGTGGATGTTTATGAATAGCAAGAAACCTATTGTACTGGTCGTCGACGATGAGAAGAATTCGCGCGACGGGCTAGCGCGGGCGTTGCGGCGTGCCTATGAGGTGCGGGTCGCGGAGAGCGGTGCGGTGGCGTTGAAGATTTTGAGCGAGGAGTCGGTCGATGTGATGTTGAGCGATTTGCGAATGCCGGTGATGGACGGAATGACGTTGATGCAGCGTGCCTTGGCGGGATCGCCGGATCTGACCTGTATTCTGCTGACGGCCTACGGAAATATGGAAACAGCAGTGGATGCAATGCGCCATGGCGCAACCGACTTTCTTACCAAACCAATCAATCTTGGAGAGCTGGAACTGGTGTTGAAGCGCGTTCTTCGTTCACAACAGGCGGAGGCAGAAAATCGTCAGCTTCGTGAGCAACTGGATTCGAAGTTTGGCATGGAAAATATTATTGGCCATTCGCCGGCCATGCAGGAAATTTTTGACACCGTTCGTCAGGTGGCGGGCTCCCGGGCGACGGTGCTGGTACAGGGCGAGAGCGGAACGGGGAAGGAGCTGGTCGCAAAGGCGATTCACCAGTTGAGCACTCGCAAGCACGGACCCTTTGTTCCGGTGCACTGCGCGGCCCTTTCTTCGACGCTGTTGGAGAGTGAACTGTTTGGTCACGAGAAGGGATCGTTTACCGGTGCCACGGAGCTTCGCAAGGGTCGTTTCGAGCTGGCGGACGGCGGATCCTTGTTTCTCGATGAGGTCGGCGAGGTGGATTCGACCGTGCAGGTGAAGATTCTGCGTGCGCTGGAGGAGCGAGCGTTTGAGCGAGTGGGGGGGCAAGACACGATTGAAGTGGATACGCGGCTGATTGCGGCTACCAATCGGAACCTGAAGCAGATGGTGGCCGAGGGTGCATTCCGTGAGGATTTGTATTATCGATTGCATGTGGTGGTGATTGACTTGCCACCGCTTCGGAATCGATCCGGAGATGTTCCGCTGCTTTTGAACCATTTTCTGGATGTCTTTAATCGGGAAAATGATCTTTCCATTGAGGGCTTTTCGCCGGATGCGCTGGATCTTCTTCAGGCGTATGACTGGCCTGGAAATGTGCGCGAATTACGGAATGTGGTGGAGCAGATGGTGGTTCTTTCACGTGGACAGCGCATGGGTGTGCGGGAGTTGCCTGCGCATATCCGCAGTGCGGGTGGAGAGGCCAAACGAACTTTTGTTGAGGGGGGAACCCTGGAGGCCATGGAGAAGCAGGCAATCGAGTTGGCGCTGAAGGCTGAGGGGGGAAACCGAACTCGTGCGGCAGAGCAACTTGGGATCAGTCGTCGAACGCTGCATCGAAAAATTTTGGAGTATGGTTTTGCGGAAGTTAAATGAATTTGAGATTGAACATCCAAGGGTGTTCAAGGATGCTTTGAGCGCTTCTTACCGAAGCAGGAGAATATAGATATGGCGAAACAACAGCACCAGAAACAGCCCTTCGAATCGACGTTGCAGGATCTTGTTTATAGCGTGGATGCGGGGACGGGCCTCAGAGTCATCCGCACGATGCTTTTCTGTTTTTTCGTGATCGGGGTCGTTGTCATTTTTACGGCGCGGCAGTTTCGAGGATTTGATTCTGAGGCGGCAATGGATAGCGCACAACTCGGTCGAAATCTTGCGCAGTCGGGCCACTATGTTACCCAATGTGTACGCCCCGTGAGTATCGCAACGGTTTCCGCGAATACGTTCGATGGAGATGCCAAGATTGTGGGACATCCAGAATTGTTTCGCCCCCCGCTTTACCCGGCCATTTTGGCAGGGGCCTTTAAGTTTTATCATCTGATTGGAGTGGATCTTTTCCCTTCCAGTGAGGCGTTTCGCGGGATGCGAATTTATCCGGCAGAGCAATGGGTGATCGTTCCTGTGAACCATATTTTCACCGGACTTTCTGGAATTCTCCTTTACCTACTAGGCCGCAGGCTTTTTTCGCATCGAATTGGTGTGCTGGGGGTAACGACCTACTTTCTGACCCAGATGGTCTGGCAGGACAGTCTCAGTGGAACAGGGATTCCGATCCTTTCCTTTTTTGTTCTGGGGGCGACTTATTTCGCGGTTTTGGCAATGATTCACCGCCGGGAACGGCGGCCCTTATGGGACTGGATGCTATTGTTTTCGCTTTCAATTGTTTTTTCAGCCGCCGCATTTCTAACGCACTATGCCGCTCTGGCCGTTATCCCTGGGCTCGCCCTATTTGTTTGGATAATGGGTTCGCGATCGCAGCGAGGAGGGCACCTGGCCTTTTTATATCTTCTGTTTATTGGCCTTCTTGTGTCTCCTTGGCTTATTCGAAATATTCAGGTTTCGGGATCGCCGCTTGGCTTGGCCGCGCATACGGCCTTGGTCGACTCTGCGAAGTATCCTGGCGATGCATTGGCTCGAACACTGCACCCTACGTTCAACATGGCTTCCGATTTCAGATTGGCGAAGACCAAGTGGGCGGCGAATTTCACTGAATTTTATGAGGACGGGTTCACCTCTCTCGGTGGCGGGTTGCTGATTGCTTTTTTTATGGTGACCTACTTTTACCGCTTTGCCCGGGTGCATGTGCATAATCTGCGATGGGGAATTGGGCTTTCCATGGTTTTGTTGTTCTTTGGGGCAGGGTTTTTCGGTTCGGACACGTTCCTTCTTTATCATCTATTCTGGCCGTTTGTGATTCTGTACGGCTTGGGCTTTTTCTCCATTCTTCTCGACCGGCTTGATCTTAATATTGAACTGTATAAGATGGGTCTGACTGGACTGGTTATCGGCCTGACGGCTCTTCCGTTGCTGGTGACCATCTTTATGTCCACTCCGACGTCTCTCCCCTATCCGCCATACTACGCGCCGTTTGTAATGCGTGTGAGTGAGTTGCTTAAACCGCCGGAAGTGATGTGTAGTGACATGCCTTGGGCGACGGCCTGGTATGGAAAACGAACCTCGATTCTCCTTCCGGCGACGCTGGATGACTACTACGAAATTAACGACTACCGCAAATATATCAGCGGGCTGTATATCACCACGCTTACCAAAGACAAACCGTTTGTGAGTCAGTTGCTTGAGGGGCCAGAAAAAACATGGCTCCCCATTGTCATGGGGCGCCTGACGAAGGACTTTCCTCTGCGCCACGGCTTCGCTCTAAACAAGCAGGATCAGCTATTCCTGTCTGATAGCGTCCGGTGGGGCGCTGGAGAGACCACGAAGCCAGCCGAGGGCGGCGGCGCGGAATAGGGACGATCGAACAAGGAATTTCGAAGGAAGGATTTTTCCAAACATTGGACACTTTTCATAGGGGCAATCTTTCCGAGTAACCAACAGCTAATAATTTTTATTAAATCATGCGTATACTTTTCTTTGGTTCAGCGGCGATCGGCTTCCAAACATTGGAAGCGTTGCTGGGTAGTTCGCAAGATGAACTGGTGAGTGTGGTGACCCAGCCTGACCGACCGAGTGGGCGGAAGCAAAAGCTCACGCCTTGTCCGGTCAAAGTTTTTGCACAGGATCGGGAGTTGCCTGTTTTTTCGCCAGAAAAAGTGGGCTCGTCTGAAAGTTTCCAAGCATTGGAAAAACTCAATGCAGACCTCTTCGTGGTGGTGGCATACGGACAATATATCCCGCAATCTGTTTTGGCGTTGCCTCCAGCGGGTTCCATCAATTTGCATCCATCCCTTTTGCCAAAATATCGTGGCGCGGCACCGATTCAATGGTCGGTGGCGAACGGGGACGCTGTAACGGGTGTGAGTATTCTCTATGTGAGTGAGAAAATGGATGCCGGGGATATTCTTTGTCAGTGCGAAGTGCCCATTGGACCCAAAGATACGGCGTTGACGATGGAGCCGATTCTGGCTCAAGCGGGCGCCGACCTGCTGATGGAGGCCGTGGAAAAAATTCGGAATGGAATGGCCCGCGCTACGCCGCAGGACGAGGCCTCTGTCACGGAAGTGAGCAAGCTGTCGAAAGAGGACGGGCGGTTGGATTGGCGTTTGCCAGCCCAAACCTTGAATAACCATATTCGCGGATTCATTGCCTGGCCGGGTTGTTTTTGTGAAACGGAGACGGGGCGCGTGAAGATTTTTCGTGCAGAGGTGGAGTCTGGCCGCGGAGTTCCCGGCGAAGTTCTCGATGTGTCGGGTGCCGGGCCGCTGGTGGCGACGGGCGAGGGGGCATTGCGCCTGATGGAGGTGCAGCCTGCCGGAAAACGCACTATGGACGGGGCGGCGTATCTTCGGGGGTATCCTCTTCAGCCGGGTGATCGGCTGGGCTGATTCGGTTGTTTTTAAGTCGATCTTTTAACCGTTGTTCATCCGGAGAGAGGTCGAGTGCTTTTTCCCAATGTTCTAGCGCAGCGGTCGGGTTGCCGAGTTTTAGATAGGTGTCCCCCAAATGCTCCCAGACGGTGGAGTCTTCACTGAACAATTCACTAGCGATTTTTAATTGAGTCAACGCTTCTTCATAGCGCCCCTGCATGTAGTAGATCCACCCCTGCGTATCAATAAAGGCGGCGTTGTCCGGTTCTGCGGAGAGTGCTTGTCCAATCAATTCCAGCCCGAACTCAAGCTTTTCGCCCCGCTCAGCCCACATGTAGGCGATGTAGTTTTGTGCAGATGCGGCCGTGGCCGCATCCCCCAGTTCGATGGCTTTGAAAAAATTATTTTCCGCGTCTTCGATCTGGCCGGTCCGCTCGTGGAGCGTTGCGTATTGGTAGTAGAAAAATCCGTCTAAGAGATTCGTGTTTCCCTGGTCCTGCGCCAGCAGCTCAACCCGCTGGGCGTTCCCTAGCGCGGCCTCGTATTCCTTTTCCTCGGTCTGGAGCAGGGTCAGGTAGTAGAGAGCCTCGACCGCTTTCGGGCTCAGTTGGTGAAAGGACTCCAGTAGATCGATGGCCGCGCCAACAGAAATAGGGGACTGTCCGGTCAGTAGCGAATGCATATACTGGTTTAAAACAACCGGGTCGTTTGTATAGGTGGATGCCAGCGTGGTGACCGCCTCTTCGAGATGGTCGCTTTTTTGTGCCGCGATCATAAAGTTAAATGCAAAAAATGGATTTTGTGCCCATTCGGTATCCGGTGAATGTGTGCGAACGTGATCAAATGCCGCATAGGCATCATCGTATTTTTCCTCCTGAAGATGGAGATAGCCCAGCACGGTGCGCAGGCGCCCATCATTCGGATAAATCGTCAGTGCCTCGAGGAGGCAGGCTGTGGCTTCGGCGTGGTGCTTTCCATCCAGATAGAGCGAACCCAGTTGGGTATAGTAGAACACAGGAGGGTTCTTTTGTCGGAGCTGATCCTTCAGGTATTCAGTGAGTTTTTCGCGCTGCTCGGGCGGTGTTTTCTCAATTAAAAATTGAAGCCACGCCTCGGGATCTGTTCCGGTTTCTTCGGGGAGATTTTCGGAGAGTTCCAGCGCGTGATCGTAGTCTCCGGTTCGAATGGATAGCTCCATAACCTGCCGAGCCAGATCAATATCTTCGGGGATCATTCTTTGGGCGGTTTCAAGAGCCGCTAGCGCGGGTTCAAGCTGCTTGATGGATAGATGGACATACCCCACTTGTTGCCATCTTTTCGGATCAGATCCGTCCCTCTCGAGCGCTTTTTCTAAAAGCCGAATCCCTTTTAAAATGCGCGGTCGGGCCGCGGGGGAGTTTGAAGCAGCAGAGGACTCTTCAACAATCAGGCCTCCGAGAAGCTGAAGAAGCGCGACGCTGTCATCATGATCCCCCCTGGCCGACTCAAGCGTTTGGATGGCCTCCGGCGACCGATCTTGCGAGAGGAAGAAGCGAGCGAGGCTCAAGTGGGTTTCAGGGTTTTCTGGAAACTCAGAAACGGCTTGTGTAAAAATGGTTTCTGCAGCGACGGGTTGGTCGGTCAGAGCCGTTACCCGGGCGAGAAGCAAAAGTGCATCAACCGTTCGGGGCTGTTTCTTTCGAAGCTGACGTGCCAGACGGAGCGCATCCTCTGGCTGGTTCAGCTTTAGAGCAAGGGCAACGGCGGGAGGATAAAGCGTCGCCGCGCTGGGATCCAAACGGATGGCGGCCTCCAGATGCTCAAGTGCAGCGACCGAATCGTTGGCCGCAGCGGCCAAAAGGCCCAGACTGAAATTAGACAAAGCCTCCGCTTGCGTATCCACGCTTAACGGAGGCTTCGACAAAGGAGTTGTACATCCCACAACGCATAGCAGGGCAAGGAACCCTCCGGTTCCTGAAACCCATGCTTTGCGAGATGGAATCATAGCGCCTTATTTTTTCTTATGGCGATCTGCGCGCCGACGTTTGCGACGTTTGTGATTCGACATTTTTGTTTTACGCCATTTTTTAATGGTACCCATGTGTCTTTTCCTTCTGTGGGTCTATGCGACCACTTTGTTTAAGCCAATTTCAATAATTCCCTCTGCACCCGCTTCTTTAAGCTGGGGGATGATCTCACGAACCACCGACTCAACCACTACGGTTTCAACGGCGTACCATCCCTCGTCGGACAGGCCGCTGACGGTTGGCGCGTTCAGTGCGGGGAGGAGCGCTTTGACCGCTTCCAAATTCACCGCTTCCACGTTCATTTTAAGCAAAACTTTATCTGCGGCATTGAGTGCCGCGGTTAGCAAGAGAGCAATTTTTTCGAGCTTGGAGCGTTTCCATTCGTCGGCCCAGGCTTCTTTACTGGAGAAAAACTGTGTGTAGGACTCCATCAGGGTGTCCACAATGCGCAGGTTGTGCGCTTTGAGCGAGGAGCCGGTTTCGGTGATGTCGACAATCGCATCCACGAACTCAGGCACCTTCACTTCGGTGGCACCCCAAGAAAACTCGACGTCCGCTTTCACGCCGTGCTTTTCGAGCCAGCGTTCGACCAGAGCCACGCCCTCGGTGGCGATTCGTTTGCCTTCCAGATCTTTTACCGACTGAATCTCGGAGTCTTGCGGAACGGCCAGCACCCAGCGAACCGGACGCTTGGTTACCTTAGAATAAACCATGTCGCAGATAATCTGCACATCGGAGTCGTTGGCGGCGATCCAGTCGAGACCGGAAATCCCTGCATCGAGCATGCCTTGTTCGACATAGCGGCTCATTTCCTGCGAGCGAAGCAGGCGGAGCTCGATTTCATCGTCATCAATCGTCGGAAAATAGGAGCGCGAATTGCCCTTAATGTTAAAGCCCGCCTTCGCGAAAAGTGCGTAGGTGGAGTCTTGTAGGCTTCCCTTGGGTAATCCTATAATCAGTTTATTCATGATGCGTTTGATGCCTTCCTGTTCTCAAATTGAAGCGTCGGACTATAGAGAAAAGCCCCTAGAGCGTCTATCGCTATTTCGACCTTTTTTCCAGCAACTTCGTTGCGTCTCAGCGCTTCCGCCTTCGCCAACCTCCGTCGCCAAGGCTAGGGTGGTCAGGCGGCTCCGGCGCGACAGGTCGCATCGAAAGGGCTGTGCTTCTTTTCCAAGGTTTGCCACTTCACTTTGTTCCGGTGTTCCGTTGCTGTCGCAATAGCTCCAGCCTCTCTCCCTCTGGTCGAGTGGAAAACTTATATCTCGCCGGAGGAAATTTTTTGCAGGGCATCGGGGTAGGCGAGGTGCTCCTGCTCATGAATCCGGTTCATGAGCGTCTCTTCGGTGTCGTCGGGTAGGACGGGAACCTTTTTTTGAATAATGACGGCGCCGGTGTCGATTCCGGCATCGACAAAGTGGACGGTGCAACCGGTCTCGGAGACGCCCGCGTCCAGTGCTTGTTTCCCGGCGTCCAAGCCGGGGAAGTGGGGGAGGAGGGAGGGGTGGATGTTAACGATGCGCCCGGCAAAGGCGTTGAGCAGGCCGGGTTTGACGATGCGCATAAAGCCGGCGAGGGCAATAAAGTCACCGCCATGCTCTTTGATGATTTCGATGGCACGTGCTTCGGCTTCGGCATCGAGCTTGGTTTTAAAGGGTGCGCAGTCGATGTGAATGGCCGGGTGACCCAGCTTGCGGGCGCGTTCGAGAATAAATGCGTCTTCAACATCCGATAGGACACAGGCGATGCGCGCGTCGATGGTTCCGGCCTCAATGGCTTCGGCGATGGCTTGATAGTTGGACCCCGATCCGGAACCGAAAATTGCTATATTGAGCATGCTGTTCTCCATTAAATGAACCCTAATAAACTCGAATGCGCGCGAATCTTCCAGTCTCAAAAATATTTTGTTTCAATTCCCGGCTTTTCCCTTTCGCATGCATTCGCGTATATTCGTGGTTTTAAAAGGGAGCCAACTTATGAAGCTGTTGATTAAGCCACACAACGAGACCGCCCGTGAAATGTATGCAACTCACGGACACTTCCATGACGGGGATGCCGGACTCGACCTCTATGTCTTGGAAAACATCACCTTTGAGCCGGGTGAAACCAAACTGATTAAGCTGGGCGTCTCCTGCGAGCCGGACGACGGCCGGGCCTATTACCTGTTTCCTCGTTCCAGTATTTCCAAAACACCGTTGCGTATGTCTAACTCGATCGGGCTCATCGATGGTGGCTACCGCGGGGAAATCATGGCCTCGTGCGACAACATCAAGGATTTTGCCTATACGGCAGAAAAGGGCCAGCGTCTCTTCCAGCTGGTTGCCACAGATAGTTCTCCCATCCACTATGAGCTGGTCGAGGGTCTAACTGAAACCACTCGCGGATCCGGCGGGTTTGGTAGTACCGGCGCGTAATCTTTTCTGGAGTGCGGACGCAAGCAAAGCGCGAGGCCGCTTTTAAAGCTCCGTTTGTCGGAGTAAGGAGTGGCGGGGAGGCATAGTCCGTACATAGATCGGGGCAACAAAAAACCCCGCAAACCTTTGTTTGTGGGGCTATTATCACCATAAAAATGGTGAGCCGGCTGGGGCTCGAACCCAGGACCCTTTGATTAAAAGTCAAATGCTCTACCAACTGAGCTACCGGCCCTCCGAAGAGGATTTTCCAAGGCTTGGAAACTTCATTGTGCAAAGTTCCATTGGTTGGAAAGCGCATAAGGTAGAGGAGGCTGGCGGCCTTGTCAAAAGCCAAACGGGAAAAAGTTGCGAACCTTCCTTTCGTCTCTTCATGGCATCTGTGCGGCTCCGCTATCACGGAGCCACGTTCGATGGTGTCACAAGGATTTTTTAACTTTCTACTTCTCACATCCCGTAATTTACAGCCATTCTTTCTTTGTGCTTGATCTGCTTTACCCTCGTAATTGTATTCGGTGCGGAGCTTCCTCGCCGGAGGCCCTTCCGCACCTCTGCTGGGATTGCCTTTCCGATACCCCAAAAATTGACGCCCCGTTTTGTGTTTGCTGCGGCGATCCGGTGGCCGGAACCATTCAACATGACTACACCTGCTTCGCTTGCTCCCGCGAAACACCCGCTTTTGAGTTTGCACGTTCGGCGGTGCGTTACGAAGGAGCCGTCGGCGAGGCCCTCCGTGATCTGAAATATCATCAGGCCATCTGGCTGGCTCCCGATCTGGCCTCGCTTCTGCTGGCTTGTGTGCAGGCCGAATATCCCGGAGTTGAATTTGACTGGATTGCCGCCGTTCCACTTCATGCAACTCGCTTTCGGGCTCGCGGGTTCAATCAATCGGGTCTGCTGGCGGCCGCGCTCGCCCGCCGGATGGAAATTCCGTATAAAGGAAAAGCGGCTCGGCGGATTCGTTCGACGACGACCCAAACGGGTTTGACAGCCCCACAGCGTGCCGTTAACGTACACGACGCTTTTCGAACGGGGCTTTTTGCTTCCCCGAAAGGGTTACGGATTTTGCTGGTTGACGATGTGATGACCACCGGAGCCACCGTGAACGCCTGCGCCAGAGCTTTGAAAAAGGGTGGGGCAGCAACCGTTCATGTGGTCACGGTGGCAAGAGGATAGGAATAACCATGGAATATTGGAATCGTGGAACATTGGAATAGTGGGAAGGCGGAGAATCTTTTTTCTCGCTCTTGTCGCATCATTCCATCATTCCATCATTCCATCATTCCAGTCATTTAAGGAGTTCCCATGGCTTTACGATTTGGTAAGAAAAAATATTCGAGTGTTCAGGTTCGCAAGCGGGATGTGCCCGACGGGTTGTGGGAAAAATGCCCCGGGTGTGATGAAATTCTTTACGCCAAAGAACTCGAAGAGAATCTTCAGGTTTGCCCCAAATGTGGCCATCACTTCATGCTCGCCCGTCAGACGCGCATCGATATGTTCGCTGACGAAGGAACCTTTGTGGAGTGGGATGCCAACATGCAGTCTGCGGATCCCCTCGGCTTCACCGGAAAAGATTCCTACGTAGCCAAGCTGGAAGCCAATCAGAAAAAAACCGGATTTAAAGATGCCGTCACCAGTGGCGCCGCAGAACTCAATGGGCGTCCAGTGGGTATCAGCGTCATGGACTTCAAATTTCTAGGTGCCAGCATGGGGAGCGTTGTCGGCGAAAAAATCACGCGCCAAATTGAACGCTGTACTGCTGAAAAGCGTGCCTGCATTATCGTCTGCGCCTCCGGTGGCGCCCGCATGTACGAAGGCCTCTTTAGTCTCATGCAGATGGCGAAGACGAGTGCGGCACTCGCTCGTCACGCTGAAGCCGGACTTCCGTATATCCCCGTGTTGACTCATCCGACCATGGCTGGTGTCATGGCCAGCTTCGCGACCCTCGGCGATGTGATCGTTGCAGAACCCGGTGCGCTCATCGGCTTTGCCGGCCCGCGCGTCATCAAAGAAACCACACAACAGGATCTGCCCGATGGCTTCCAGCGTGCCGAGTTCCTCGAAAAACATGGTCTCATCGATATGGTCATTCCGCGCGCCGAACTCAAAGAGCGCCTCGCTCTGGTTCTCGACTACATGATGGATAATTGATCATGTCCGATCTTCAACGTTCGGTGGATGCGCTTTTCGGGCGCACCGCTCTGGGTATCAAGCCGGGATTGGAGGTCGTCACGGCGCTCCTCGAAAAACTTGGCAACCCGCAACACGACCTTAAAGTCATTCATGTGGCCGGAACCAACGGCAAGGGCTCCGTCTGCGCCATGATCGAATCGGTGCTGCGCGCCTCCGGCCTCAAAACCGGACTCTACACCTCGCCGCACCTTTTCCGCTTCAACGAACGCTTCCGCGTCAACGGACAGGAAATCTCTAACGCCGATCTGGCACAGCTCATTGCCGATGTTGAAACCGTTGCGCAAACCCTCGAAACCCGGCCCGCAACTTTTTTCGAAATCTCGACGGCGATGGCGTTTGAGCACTTCAAGCGGTCGGGTGTCGACTATGCGGTCATCGAAACCGGGATGGGTGGACGATGGGATGCCACCAACGTCGTGCATCCCATCATCTCGGTCATCACCCGCATCGCGCTCGACCACGCCGACTATCTCGGCGAGGACCTCGAAAAGATTGCCTGGGAAAAAGCCGGCATCATCAAAGAAGGCGTGCCGGTGGTTTGCGGGCCGATGCCCGTTGAGGCCGAGGCGGTCGTTTATAAAGAAGCCGCCGAGAAAAAAGTCCCCATCCTTGGAAGCGACGAAGCCGTATTTTTCCAACCCTTGGAAAGTCGCCGCACGGACCAACTCATCGATATTGAATCCACCGGCAATCAATATCGCAATGTGCTCCTTCCGCTGGGCGGAAGCTTCCAGCTCGAAAACTGCGGCATCGCCGTCGCTACGCTCGAAGACCTTTCCGACCTCGAAGGTCTGCGTCTTCAGATGAAAAAAGGACTCGAAACCGTCAAATGGACGGGCCGCTTTCAGACGCTATCGATGAAGCCGCCGACCCTCTTCGATGGGGCGCACAACCCCAACGCCGCCCATACGCTTTTCCAAACCTTGGAAGAAATTTTTCCGAAGTTTGGAAACGGGTTCGTTTTCGGCTTCATGAAAGACAAAGACATCGCGGGGATTTTGAAAGCCCTCGCGCCAGCGGTTGAAAAGGCCTGGGCCATCACACTTCCCGGCGAACGAGCCATGATAGCGGAAGAGATTGCGGCGATCGGAAAATCTGTTGGAATCGATATCGAAGCGTCTGAAAACTTCCACCCTGCGCGCGATTGGGTTGCCGAGGGTAAAAAGCGGCTTCTCTGTTTCACCGGTTCGCTGTATCTTGCTGAAGAGCTCAAGAAACAGGGACTTTGGAATGGCTGAAAAACTTCACATTGCGGTGGCTTGCGGCGGAACCGGCGGACACATTTTTCCCGGCCTCGCCACCGCCCGCGCTCTGCGCGACCGTGGCCACCACGTCACACTGTGGCTCTCCGGAAAAAGCGTCGAAAACACTGCGCTTCAGGGGTGGAAAGGTCCCGTTATTACCATTCCTGCCGAGGGATTCCAGTTTGGTCCGTTGCGATCCGTCGTAACCGCCCTTCGCATCGGACTGGCCGTCATTCGTTGTTGGATCGGCATGTTCCGGCATCGGCCCGACGCCGTGCTCGCAATGGGGAGCTATTCTTCCATCGGCCCGTGCCTCGCCGCACGGCTGCGTGGCATCCCTGTTATCCTTCACGAAGCGAATGCTGTGCCGGGCAGGGCGGTTCGCCTGCTAGCTGGGAAAGCCGCTTCCATTGCCATCTGTTTTGAAGAAACCCGCTATCACCTCAAAGGGTTGAGTTTGGTCACAACCGGAATGCCGCTGAGAGAGGAATTGCGAATATCGAACGATGAATCTCGAATTCCGAAGGAAGGGTTTTCTTTTTTAGTCATGGGCGGATCGGCGGGGGCGCACGCCGTAAATGAAATGGTTTTAGAGGCAATGTGCCTGCTTCACTCTCAAATTTCTAATTTCCAGTTTCAAGTCTCCCATCTGACCGGTTCCGCCGACGAATCGAACATTCGACGGCGCTACGAAAACGCTGGTGTTAAAGCGGATGTTCACGCGTTCGTTCAGGAGATGGCGCCGCTGTATGAGACGGCCGATTTGGCAATCTGCCGGTCCGGCGCTTCGACCTGCGCCGAGCTGGGTGTCTTTGGTGTTCCGGCATTGCTGATTCCTTATCCCCATGCCGCCAGCGATCATCAGACCGCGAACGCTCATGCCCTCGAAAAACTCGGCGCGGCCGATCTGATTCAGGAGGCCAACTGCACCGTCGAGTGGCTGACCGATTATATTCGCGCCCAAATGGACGATCCGGCCCGGCTCGAAAAAATGCGCGCTCATGCGCGACGGGAAGACTCGTTGAATGCGGCGGAAAACCTGGCGGAAGTGGTCGAGAAATGTGTAAGGACATAAGAGAAGGGCAGACAGGAATGTCTGCTCAAAACGGAGATTCTGGCGTGGAGCAGACATTCCTGTCTGCTCATCCTTTCCGGCCCGTTGACCCAGAGGCTGTTCATCGGGCACGCAGACGGCTGCCTCATTGGCATCAGCCCAACCGAATTTACTTCATAACATTTCGTCTCGCTGATTCAGTTGCACAGGAGAAACTGACTCAATGGAAAGAAGAGGCGGCTCTCTTGAGTGTTGAGACAGAACGAAATCGCCTTTGCTTAAAACGCCAACAGGCCTGGCTGGATAAAGGGATGGGTTCTTGTCTTTTCAAAACCCCGTATATTTCTGCAATGGTTGAGCAGGCGCTTCTGCATTTCGACAGGGAACGATACCTTTTAGGGGATTACGTCATTATGCCTAATCACGTACATCTGATTGTGCAGCCTCTGGAGAGCTATTCCCTTTCCGAGATTATTAAATCGTGGAAAGGGTATTCTTCCCGAGAGATTAATCTGGGTTGCGGCACAAGCGGTTCGTTATGGATGGATGAATATTTTGATCACATGATTCGGAACGAATCGTATTTTGAAAAGTTTCAGGACTACATTCGTGAAAACCCGATAAAGGCTGAGCTAGGTGAGGTTGCATTTCGGTTGGGATGCGGGGCGTTACAGATGGATGGGCAGACAGGAATGTCTGCCCCACACGGGGACGGTGCGGAAATTGGGCAGACAGGAATGTCTGCCCCACAACCTGGAGAATCGGACGTGGAGCAGACATTCCTGTCTGCTCAGATCAAGGAGGTCGGGTTGCTTCTTTCTGCATCCCGTCGGATTCACATGCTGGGTGTTGGCGGCATCGGCATGGCGGGTTTGGCCTTTCTTCTTAAACAGCGCGGTCACATTGTTTCAGGCTCCGACGCGCAGGAAAATCGTCAGACGGCGTGGCTACGCGATAAAGGAATCTCCATTCAGGACGAGGTTCCTGCCGGTGTTGAATGGATTATCCGTTCCCGGGCTGTTCCCAATTCTCACTCCGATGTTGTTGCCGCAAAGGTGCCGGTCAGCTGGCGCGGCGAAGTGCTTCCCGTTCTTCTGCGAGACCGCTTCACGATTGCGGTGAGCGGCACGCACGGCAAAACCACCACCGCTTCGATGATCGCGCAGATTCTCGACTGCGGCTACTGCATTGGCGGAGAAGTGGTTGGATTCGATGGCGTCGCCCGCGACGGCGAAATCATGGTCGTCGAGGCCGATGAATCCGACGGAACTGTCGCCAACTATCACCCCGACATCGCGGTGATCACCAATGTTGAATACGACCACATGGAGCACCACGACAGCGCCGAGGCATTCGAAGGCTGTTTCAAGACCTTCATCGCCAACACGAAAGAAAAAATCATCTACTGTGCGGACGATCCCGCCGCCGTCCGCCTTTGTGCTGAAGTTGAAAATGCCGTGCCATATGGACTTCAAGTCTCAAATTTCAAGTTTCAAGTCTCATTGCCCGGCCGGCACAACCGACTGAATGCTATGGCGGCAGTCGCAGTTTCCAAGCATTGGAAAACGGCAGATGAGATTCGTGTGGTTTTGGCCGGGCTAAAGCCCATCAAACGGCGCTTTGAGATCGTTTTTGATGGCGAGTACAAGGTCATTTCCGACTACGCGCATCATCCGACTGAAATCCGCGCATTGATCGATGCTGCGCTCGAAACGCTCAAACCTAAACGCTTGCTTGGCGTCTTCCAGCCGCATCGCTACACGCGTACGCTCGCGCTTGGCCCTGACTTTCCGCCCGCGTTCCAAGGGTTGGAAAAGCTCTGGCTTCTGCCGGTCTACGCGGCCTCCGAGAAACCCTTAGAGGGTGGCATGACAGATGATCTAATCGGTCACTTTAACGCCGTTGGCGTCATAAATTCCAAGGATCGGAACAATCGGATAAAAAGCTTCCAAACCTTGGAAAATGCGTGGGAAGAGATACACTCTGAGTTGCGCGCAGGAGATGCCTTGCTGATTATTGGGGCGGGCGACATCGAACAACTGGCGGAGTGGGCAAGAGGGGGAGAGGAATGATGGAACGGTGGAATATGGGGATGATGGAAGATTGCTGTAGAGGCGGCTTGGTTCTCGCTCTCACCCTTCCCGTATTCCAATATTCCAATATTCCATTCTTCCACGGCTTTTTATGAGATTTGTACTCTATAATATTCGATACGGCACGGGCGGAAAAAAAATCCATTTCCCCTTGGCAGGCTATCTCGGGCGGAATGGAAAGACATTGGGGAAGATTGGCGAGTTCCTGCACGATCTAAAACCCGATGTAGCGGGCCTCGTCGAAGTGGATGCCGGGTCCTACCGAACCTCCCGTCTCAATCAGGCTGAGACCCTCGCCAAAACGCTCGGCCACTATCATGTCTATCGCTCTAAATACGCCGAAAAATCGATCTCCACCCGCATCCCGATTCTAACCCATCAGGGCAACGCCTTTGTGGTGCGCGACGGCGAGCATAAAGAAACCTTTCACTATTTCGATCGCGGCATGAAGCGGCTGATTATTGAGTTGGAGATGGAGAACGTGGTCTTTTTTCTAATTCATCTTCCGCTCGGGTCGCGACTTCGCCACCGTCAGCTGGGCGACCTCTACGAGATGCTTCAGTTGATGAAAAAACCCTACATTGTGGCGGGCGACTTTAATGCGCTGTGGGGCGAGCAGGAGGTCCGACTGTTTCAGGCGGCTACCGGTTTGAAAAACGCACACGCGGCCAACTCGCCGACGTTTCCCAGTTGGAACCCGAAGCGGCACCTCGATTTTATTTTTCACAGCCCCGGCATTGAGATTGAAAAGTGCTGGATGCCGGATGTCCACCTTTCCGACCACCTCCCCATCGTCTGCGACTTTTCTGTGAAATAAAGCGAATCATGAAACATATTGAAGAAGAGATGTCGCCAGCATTAAAACATCCATATAGAAGGTCTCCCTCGCAGAGGCGCAGAGAGCGCCGAGAATTTGTAATTCAGAGCGATATGCTCCGCGAACTCTGCGCCTCTGCGAGGAAATCAAAGATGTTGGGTTTTCCAATGTTTGGAAAAGGAATATAAGAATGGAGAAGATAAAAAATATTGCTGTGTTGATGGGCGGGTTTTCTGCAGAGCGTGAGGTGTCGCTTCAATCGGGTGCGGCGGTGGCTGCGGGTCTGCGCGAGGCGGGATATGCCGTCATTGAAATCGATATGGCTTCGCCGGATTTTATTGTTCCGGACGGCGTCGAGGCCGTTTTTATCGCCTTGCACGGAACCTTTGGCGAGGATGGCGGCGCACAAGCCCGCTTGGAAATGCTGGGCATTCCCTATGTGGGAGCGGGGGTGGAGGCCAGCCGGATCTCCTTTGATAAGCTTTTGACCGAAACCCGGCTCCGGGAGGCAGGGATTTCGGTTCCGGAAAGCGAGGTGCTCCGCCGCGGGGAGGAACGTACGCTTTCCTTGCCGCTCGCCGTGAAGCCGCCGCGGCAGGGATCGAGTGTGGGGTGCCATTTGGTTTTTGAGGAAATGGAGTGGGATGCTGCGTTTGCCGATGCGCTTCAGTACGATTCAGAAATTTTAGTTCAACGTTTTATTCTCGGCCGCGAGTTCACGGTGGGCATCGTCGACGGAGAGGTTCTTCCGGCTGTTGAAATTGTAACCTCAGAAGGGTGGTACGACTATACTGCCAAATACGAGGTCGACACGACCCGCTATGTGGTGCCCGCTGAGCTGGAAGCGGAGAGGGCTGCCGAAATGCAGACCCTGGCCCTGAAAACATTTGATGTGCTGGATTGCCGAGGGTTCGGTCGGGTCGATTTCCGGATGACCCCGGAGGGCGAATTCTTTGTTTTGGAACTTAATACGATCCCCGGTTTCACCACGCACAGCCTGCTTCCGAAGGCGGCGGCCGCCGCCGGAATCGACTTTCCTTCGCTTTGTGATCGAATCATCCGGACCGCAACGGCTTCGCCGTGACGACAGGCGATAGCATTCCGTTAAACCCAGTTCACCCAAATCTTTCACATAGAGCAAACAAAGGGAACGAAGGGTTGAGGAATAAAATTCGGCATTAGAAAATCATCGAAAAGACGGAGTTTCCCTCCAACTCTTCTCCGTTTTCTTCGTTGTCTCCATGTGATAAAATCGATCCAGTTTGCTCTAGAACCTATTAACTTATGAGTAAAGAAGCTGGCGTTTTACGAACTTGGATGTCAATTTCTAAAAACTGTGTGATGTTGGTTTTGGCATGAAGTGCCCGTAGTCGATTAGGAATTTATTATGGCCTCGAAAAGACGAAAAAAGCGGAAGCAATATAGTAAAACAAAAGCTTCAAAAACCCTCGTTGCGCGTCGCTCGTCTTTGATATTTCTTTCGGTCATTTTGACCGTGGTGTTGATTGTGACGCTGATATACGGTCTTTCGTATGTCGGTTCCCTCTTTTTCTCACGCAATCCGCACTTCTCATTAAAAACAATTGAAATGACCACGGATGGGCGACTCGCTGTTTTAGAGCTCAAACGATGGGCTGGGGTCGATCTAGGCAGCAATTTGTTCGCTGTTGATTTTGATGAGGTTCGTGCAAACCTTCTCTCCAAACCGCAAATTGAGTCGGTTTCTATTCATCGGAACCTTCCATCGACACTGGTGATCCACGTGATTGAGCGCGAAGCGGTTGTACAAATCCGTTTCCGGCGTAGCAACTTTCTTTATTCGTTGGATCGTCAGGGAATTGCGATGCGGCCACCGCCCACTCGCTCCCCGAAACAATCTCTACCCATGATTGAAGGACTCAAAGCAAAAGAACCTCGATTGGGTGAACAGGTTTCCGATCCCGGTGTTCAGCACATTCTCGCCCTCTTGGCGGCCTTGAACGATCCCGCGATTGATCTTCGTTCGCAGATTCACTTTGAGAAGTTTGATCTGCACTATCCCGATTTTATTACCGCTCAGTTGAGCGGAGGGGTTTCTGCCCGTTTTCCGCGTCACTCGGCGCGTGAAAAACTGGTGCGATTGGGTGCGACATTGCAAATCGCCAGGGAGAAGGGGGAGCGCGTGAAAACGGTCGATCTTATTCCGGACGGACTCGGCGTTCCAACGACTCTCTATTAGGATTTTCTTCTATGGCCGCATCGCTCATCACTGCTCTAGAAATCGGCACCACAACCGTCAAGGTGCTGATGGGGGAGGTGCGTGAAGACGGCGGCCTCATGGTGGCAGGAATTGGAGAATGCGAGTCGCGCGGGGTTCGCAAGGGCGAAATTATCGAGTTTGAACTCGCGCTCGAAGCCGTACGTCGCGCGCTCGAAATCGCCGAAGCCAATGCACATCGTCCGATTGGCGAACGGGTCTATCTGGCTGCGTCCGGTGGGCGGGTTGAAAGCCGTCTTCATAAGGCAGGAATTCCTGTTCTCAACGAATACGACGAGGCGGGCGGCGAAATCTCGGCCGAAGATATCGAACACGCGCTGGAGGTAGCCCGAAAAGTTCCGTTGCCGGACGAGCGCATACGACTGCACACATTGCAGCAGCACTTTGAAATCGATGGGCGTGGCGGAATTGTGAACCCGGAAGGAATGCTGGCGGAAGAGATGAAGGTCGGCATGCTTTTAGTTCATGGCCGGGGCTCAACGGTTGGGAATTTAAAGCGACTGATGGAAAACGTTCCCGTCACTTGTGCGGATGCGGCATTTGGCGGACTTTGTTCTTCATTGGCGGTGCTGACCCCAGAGCAGAAGCGCGCCGGATCCGTCGTGATTGATTTGGGCGGAGGAACTACAGATTATGTGGTTACCAATGCCGGGTTGGTGCAACTCGCGGGTTCGATCGCGGTGGGCGGCGACCATGTCACGGCTGACATTTCCAGTGGACTCAACATCAACCGCCGCCAGGCCGAAAAAATTAAAATCGAATCGGGCAATGCCATATTGAACCGGATGGCAGACGAACAGAATATTTCGATTCCGGCGGAGGGCGGCTTCGCCGGTCGGGTCTTCCGCTCCTCTGCACTGGACACCATCATCCACGCACGGATGGAGGAAACCTTCCGGCTCATTGCCGACCAGATTGAAGAGCATGAACTTTCCGGTGTTCTTAGCGCAGGAATCCTTCTCACCGGGGGCGGCTCAGCACTCAAGGGCGCGGCCGACCTAGCCCGTCAGGTTTTTAATGCGCCTGCACAGATCGGCAATGTATACGATTGCATTGGCCTCTCCACCAAAAGAGAAGGTGCACGTTTTGCCTCGGTTCTAGGGTGTGTCCGTTATGCCGCATCTCAAATGCAGGATACTCCGAAAAACCGAACGTCCTTGCACACGTGGTTCTCAAAACTCTGGGGAGGTTCTCGTGGCTGAGTCTGCTAAACGTATTCTGGTTCTCGGACTCGGCGGCGCCGGATGCGCAAGCATCGCGCGGATTGCCCCGAAGGCTCCCGATGGCATGGAGTTTGCCGTAATGGATTGCGATTTCCAAACCTTGGAAACCTGTGCGCATATTGAGAGCCGTGTCGTCATCGGCAAAGGGGTGACGGACGGGTTGAGCGCGGGGGGCGACATTGAAGTGGGGCGGCGATGTGCCGAAAATTCGGTCACCCAGATTGAAACGCTTCTGAGCGGGGTAGATCTGTTGCTGGTTGTCGTGGGGCTCGGCGGCGGGTTTGGAAGCGGCGCGGCTCCGGTAATTGCACGGATGGCCCGCACGACGGGTGCCCACAGTTTGTTTTTTACGGTTCTTCCCTTTGATTTTGAAGGCGGTGTGGTTCGGGGGAAAGCCCACAACAGTTTGCGACGGATGCGCACGCATGCTGATGCCATTGTACAAATGCCCAACAAGCGGATCCAACCGGACGGCGACGCGCTTCTTACCGATAGCATGGAGCGGAGCAGTCGAACCTTGGCGGCGGGTGTTGTCGGTCTTTGGAGGCTTCTCTCGCACACCGGCATTTGCAATCTCGATTTCGCAAGTCTGCACACCATGCTTCACTATTGCGATGCAACCTGCCGCTTCTCCTGTGCTTCGGCAACTGGAGAAGGGCGCGCAGACGCTTTAATTGATGCACTACGCACTCACCCGCTGGCGAACAAGGGTGCCATCTTTAAAGAGGCTCCCGGACTGATTCTTGGCATCACGGGCGGCGAAGACCTCAAACTTGCCGAGGCACAGCAGATCATGGAAGGTATTGTTCCGGAGAATGAAGAGTGCTGGGTTAAAATGGGCATTGCCATCGACCCCGCCTTTTCCGGCCGTCTTTCCGCGATGGTGCTGGCGGCCGAGGCTTGGAAAGAGCCGTTGGTCGACGATGGGCACGGCGGACTGAAGCCGGAGTCCGGTGAAGAGCAACAGGGCGAATTGGCCGGAGTTCTCAAGCCACGCTCGCGCGCCTTCGGCGGTTCGGAACGAACCATCTGGCGGGGTGAAGACCTCGATATCCCCACCTACCTCCGCCAAAAAATAAAACTCCCACGTTGATTCTTAACATCTAAGAAGGGCGTTTGATTTCAATAACATACACGTTTAAACGTATAAATATATAAATGCATAACCATTTTATTATTAATATTTTACGAATTATTGAAACTACACGTTTAAACGTGTATTCTTGGAATCACATAAAACTTTATGAAAAACGGATGGTGGATTTCAACGTGGAGTGAACATCAGGTTTTTTCGACGACGATGCGGCTACCGTGAGCTTCAACCACTTTGACGCCGGAGCCTTTTTCGATGAACTCGCCGCGGCTGATAACGTTGACGCGGTTGCCGTCAAATAGCGCTCGGCCAGCCGGATGAAGATTCATTTCAGCGGTGCCAGTTTCCCCCAGCAGTTCGCTGTGATCGTGCGCCGCGGTGAATCCTTCCGCCTTATCGCTGCTTTGATTGAGAACCAGCGGGCGCACCGCGCGCGATTTGGGAAGAAAGTAACCCGCAACGACCGCGAGTACCGCGGTGCCGGTCATCCCGATCGAAAGTTTGACGAAGGCCTTCTGCAGGGTCGCGCCGGTTCCGGAGATTGTCGGAAGAAATTCGCCCGGAACCTGCCAGCTCATGGCATTGAGCAGGGAAACGAGAATAAGGGCAATTCCGGTGATTCCCAAAAAACCGAAACCGGGGGTGATGAACACCTCGACGAACAGAAGGGCAAAGCCGATCACGAAAATGACGACATCCTCCATGCCCGCGAGTCCGGCAATATGATGCCCGAAGAAAAAGAGCACGAGCGCGGTGGCACCGGCAATGCCCGGCAGGCCGAGGCCGGGTGTTTTAATTTCAAGATAGATTCCCCCGAGTCCGATCATGAGAAGGATCGGGGCGATTCCGGAAATGATGCGCGCCAGTTTTTCGGCAGGGGTCACTTCAAGAGTTTTGATCTCTGCGTCCGACAAGCCGATTTTTTCGAGCAGGGCTTCGACATCGGCCACCGTTCCTTCGGAGAGGATTCCTTCGGCCTCGGAAGCGGTCAGGGTGAGCAGTTCGCCCGCTTTGCTGATGATGTTGGTGCCGATCTTATATTCTGTTTCACGTCGCACCATGGCCTCGGCCAGTGCCGGATCGTGTCCGCCCTGTTCGGCCGCCGCGCGCACCATGGCCGCCACACCGGATTTCATTTTTTCGCCGACGTCTTCGTTGAGATCCTGCACGCCGCCACCGGGGCTCATCAGAATGGGGGTGGCCGCGCCGATGACGCTACCTGGCGCCATGTAGATATGCTTTGTCCCCAGGGCAATGATGGCACCGGCGGAATAGGCATCGCGCTCTACAAAGGTGTATGTGGGCGTTTTGATCTCGCGGATGATTTCGAGAATATCTCGGGTGATGTCGACGCGTCCGCCGGGCGTATCCATCACAAAAATAATGGCATCGGCTTTTGCGGCGGCGGCTTCGGTGACGCCGCGGCGAATGACGTAGAGCAGGGCGGGCTCGATTTGATCCTTGATCGGAATCTGGTAGACGAGCGGACGCTCCTGATCACTTGCCACACCGGAGTTTTCTGACGAAGGCGGGGTGGAAGAAACCTCCTGCGTTTTTCCAAGGCTTGGAAAAAGAAGGATTGCGAGCAGTACTAAAACAAGTTGTCGGGCTTTCATGTCTCTGAGACTACTCTCATTCTTCCAATGTTTGGAAGAAAAGTTTCCACACCTTGGAACTTTTTTCCAAGGATTGGAAAAGTTATGGGTGCAGGCTCCCGCCGTCGCCACGGCTATGGCGGACAGGCAGCCTGCTTCCAATGGTTGGAAACGAAGTTCCGCTGAGTGGAGGCCTCCGGCCTAAAGCCTAACGCCTTCTCTATTTAAATCTGATTAGTAGGTCTCGATTTTGATGTCCGTGGTGGGCTGACAACAACAGGGGAGGATTTCGCCATCGCGGATATAGCCCAGGGGCCGGCCGTTCGGATAGTGGACTTCTCCGTGGAGAAGATTGACCCGACAGGTTCCACAAATTCCTTCTCGGCAATGGCTATGCATTTCCACGCCTTTCCGTTCCAGAAACCCGAGGAGTTGGAGTTCCTCGCCTTCGTGGAAGGGGAAGGGCTTCGGACTGTCGTTGACATGGATTTTTTTTGGCATGGCCATATGAGCGGTAATGAATTTTTGCCACAAAAAACACAAAACGGTTCCTGCTTATAGGCCGCTTTATAAAGCGGCAAAGAATCCTGGTTGTTTTGTGTGCGCGAAGCGCCTTGTGCCCCTTGTGGCAAAATGAATTGTTCAGAGTTCGGTATTGGAGTTAGAGCTCAAATTCATCGAAGTCGCTGCTGTCGACGGAGGAGTCGACCTGTCCAACGAGGTAGGATGAGATTTCTGCCTCTTGCGGAGCCACTTGGACATTGTCGCTGACGAGATAGGAGTTAATCCACGGCAACGGATTGTTTTTGGTTTCAAAGGGAGCCTCGTAGCCAATGGCGATCAGGCGTTGATTGCTGATGTATTCGACATATTGCTTCAGGATGGCGGCGTTCAATCCGATCATGGAACCATCTTTAAAGAGATAGTCGGCCCAGTCTTTTTCCTGTTGCACGACGTCGAGGAAGAGCTGGAGGCCTTCGTCGTGTAGTTCGGCTGCAATTTCGGCCATTTCGGGGTCGTCCTTCCCGCTCGCCCACATGTTGAGAATATGCTGTGTGCCGGTCAGGTGAACGGCCTCGTCGCGGGCGATGAGTTTGATGATCTTGGCGTTGCCTTCGAGCAGTTTGCGCTCGGAGAAGGCGAAGGAGCAGGCAAAGGAGACGTAGAACCGAATGGCTTCGAGGGCATTGATAGCGCAGATGGCCAGGTAGAGCTTTTTCTTGATTTCGCGCTCCGTGACTTGAATCGTCTCGCCGTTCACTTCGACGGGTCCTTCGCCTTGCGAATGGAAGAATTGCGTCATGAGAATGATGTCGTCGAAATGCTTGGTGAGGTCGCTGGCCCGGGTGACGATTTGCTCATTTTCCATGATGTCTTCAAAGACGGGGCCGGGATCCGAGAAGAGGTTGCGGAGAATATGCGTATAGGAGCGTGAATGGATGGTTTCGGCGAAGGCCCAGGTCTCGACCCATGTTTCGATTTCGGGAAGGGAGACGAGGGGGAGCAGGCAGATGTTGACGCTGCGGGCTGCGACGGAGTCGAGGAGGGTCTGGTACTTCAGGTTCGAAATGAAGATGTGCTGCTCGCTCGCGGTGAGCGATTGCCAGTCGGCGCGGTCTTTTGAGATGTCGACCTCTTCGGGTCGCCAGAAAAAGGAGAGCTGCTTTTCGATGAGGTCTTCGAAGATGGGATAGCGTTGCAGGTCGAAACGGGAGACGTTGACGCTTTTTCCGAGAAACATCGGCTCAATGAGATGGTCGTTATTTTCGAGTCTAAAAGTTGAATAGGCCATAGGGAACTCCTTAGGGGAATGGGTTAAATTTTACACGCACCGCCGGCGCAATCATCTTCTTCGATATCGACCTGCTGATCGGAGGCTCCGTCCCGCGTGTTGTGGTAGTATAGGGTTTTGATCCCGAGTTTATAGGCGGTCAGCATATCTTTCAGGATCTGCTTTACGGGAACCTTTCCTTCCGGGAAGCGAGCTGGGTCGTAGTTCGTGTTGGCCGAGATCGCTTGGTCGACAAATTTCTGCATGATGGCGACTAGCTCCAGATAGCCCGTGTTGTTGGGAATCGTCCACAGCAGTTCGTAGTCATCCTTCAGCCGTTCGTATTCCGGGACCACCTGCTTGAGTACGCCGTCTTTGCTCAGCTTAATGCTGATTAGACCGCGCGGCGGCTCGATGCCGTTGGTGGAATTGGATACCTGAGACGAGGTTTCGGAGGGCATCAACGCGGTGAGCGTGGAGTTCCGCAGACCGTGCGTTTGGATCTCCTTGCGCAGGCCCTCCCAGTCGCAGTGCAACGGTTCATCGCACACGCCGTCGAGCTCCTTCTTATAGGTCTCGATCGGCAGAATACCCTGGGCATAGGTGGTTTCATTGAACATCGGGCATGCGCCCGATTCCTTGGCCAGATTCATGGAGGCTTTCAGCAGCTGATATTGAAGCGCCTCGAAGGTCTGGTGCGTCAGCGCTTTGGCGGATCCATCGGAATAGCGCACGCCGTTTTTGGCGAGATAGTAGGCAAAGTTGATGACCCCGATACCGAGGGTACGCCGGCCCATCGACGCAATTTTGGCGGCGGGTAGGGGGTAGTCCTGGTAGTCCAGAAGGCTGTCGAGCGCGCGGACCGTGAGGTCGGCTAAGTCTTCGAGTTCATCCAGCGAGTCCAGTGATCCCAAGTTAATGGCCGACAAGGTGCAGAGCGCAATTTCACCTTTTTCGTCGTTCACATTGTCTAGCGGCTTGGTGGGCAGAGCAATCTCCAAACAGAGGTTGCTTTGCCGGACGGGAGCCACGGAGGGGTCGAACGGACTATGGGTGTTGCAATGGTCTACGTTTTGAAGATAGATCCGGCCCGTTCCGGCCCGTTCTTGTGCAAAGAGGGTGAACAGCTCCAGTGCCGGGATCTGTTTCTTGCGAATTTCCGGATCCGCTTCGTATTGAAGATAGAGACGCTCAAACTCATCCTGATCGGCGAAGAACGCTTCGTACAGGCCGGGAACATCGCTCGGGCTGAAGAGGGTGATGTGTTCGTTTTTGAGCATGCGCTGGTACATCAGCTTGTTGAACTGAACGCCATAGTCGAGGTGCCGCACGCGGTTTTCTTCGACCCCGCGGTTGTTTTTCAGAACCAGAAGGTCCTCCACTTCCAAGTGCCAGAGGGGATAGAACAGCGTGGCCGCTCCGCCCCGCACTCCGCCTTGTGAGCAGCTTTTAACAGCGGTTTGGAAATGTTTGAAAAATGGAATGCAGCCGGTGTGGAAGGCCTCACCATTTCGAATGGGACTGCCCAGCGCCCGGATGCGTCCAGCATTGACCCCGATGCCAGCTCGCTGGCTGACGTATTTAATGATCGCGCTCGACGTGGCGTTGACGGAATCGAGGCTGTCTCCGCATTCAATCAACACGCACGAGGAAAACTGACGCGTGGGCGTCCGAACTCCCGCCATAATCGGGGTCGGTAGGGAAATCTTGAAGGTGGACACTGCGTGATAGAAGCGTTCCACATAGTCCATCCGGGTTTCTGCGGGATACTTGGCAAAGAGGCAGGCCCCAACGAGGACATACAAAAACTGAGGGCTTTCAAAAATCTGACCGGTGATGCGATCCTGGACGAGATACTTCCCTTCCAGTTGCTTGACGGCTGCATAGCTGAAGGTGAGGTCACGGTTGTGATCGATAAACCGACCCATTGCTTCCAGTTCTTTCTTCGAATAGTCCTCCAACAGATGAGCGTCATAACGCCCGGCCTTCACCATTTTCGAGACATGCTCAAACAGGCAGGGCGGCGTAAAGCGGCTGTAGGCTTTTTTACGGAGATGAAAGATCGCGAGGCGGGCGGCTAAATACTGATAGTCGGGTGTTTCTTCCGAAATCAAATCCGCGGCGGCCTTGATGATGGTCTCGTGGATGTCTTCCGTACGGATTCCGTCGTACATCTGGATGTGCGATTTTAATTCGACCTGAGAAACCGATACGTTCTCAAGTTCTTCCGCCGCCCAGGTCACGACCTTATGGACCTTTTCCAGATCCAATTCCGCCCGTTTTCCATCCCGCTTAGTTACCCGCAATTCTTTACTCATTTTAAACGCCGCCCTTATTGCTAAAACCTATTTACTGACTCAAATCCCTTAAAAATCGCACGACATATGGCGCATGACACAGGCTCGCAATCTTTAGTATTGTTACCATAACAGTCATGTTTATGCAGGCTGAACCCTTAGGCTGGCAAGCGAAAAAAGCACAAGATGTAGTATGCCATCCTCAAAACCATACCAAATAGGGGTGGCGGACACATCGGTGCGGTTGCTACTTTTGACCGGATAACAGGATTAAGAGGATGTCTTATACCAATTGCTAACTCTTCTAGGACGGATTCGACAGCAACTTTTCCACGCAAAGGCGCAGAGGACGCAGAAAAATGCCGAACAGGACGCTCTTTGCGGGCTCTGCGCCTTTGCGTGGGATATATACCCGAAAGAATTTGAAGCTGGTATTAGAGTTGGGGGAAACGATCTCGTTGATCAGATCTCTCTTGCCCATTGATAAACTGGATCCAAATCCCGTCCATCCTGCTATCCTGTCCAAAAACTCCCCTCGGACTCCCTCGGAGGTGCCTCTAGCACAGCGGGTGGTAAAAAGATTTTTCGGGCGCAGATCGGGATTCCTCTCGCCCGTTCGTTTCGCGAACTCAAGCCGCTAAGGCGCAAAGAATCATTATTTGACCTGCTTAGCGACTTTGCGCCTTCGCGAGAAATTTGTTGCTGTCGATTAGTCGTCAAAGGTGTAGACGTACAACCGCTCCACCTTATCTCTCGCCCAAGGCGTTTTGCGTAGAAACTTGAGCGAGGATTTGATGGAGGGGTCGCTCTTAAAACAATTGATGTTGATGTGATAGGCCATCTGCTGCCAGCCGTAGTAATCCTCCAACCGGATCAAGGCTTTCTCTAACGTCACCCCATGCATCGGATTGTTTTTCTGCTCTTCACTCATGACGTAGTTGTAGCATCAAATTAATTCGATGGGAAGGTGTGCTTGTCCCGTTTGGAGTGCGGGGATAAAGACAACGTCGTATCACCGCTTTTCTCGATAGAGCAACATTCTTTCTGTAATTTCGTTTAAGCGCATCCGTCAGCCTTCAGTTTCAAGATCTGCGGTTAAAAACTGCATTTCAATAGGATCTTTGTATAATCCGCGGCCTATTGAATGAGGAATTTTTATGAGCGTTGAAGAGCAAAGAAATAACCCGTTGCATGGTTTGAAAGCCGAGAAGATGGTGACGGAACTGGTGGAGTTTTACGGCTGGGACATTTTGTACGCCGCACTGGGGCTCAACTGTTTTGAGATGAATCCGTCCGTCTCGAGCTGCCTTAAATTTTTAAAGAAGACGGACTGGGCCCGGCTCAAGGTCGAGAATTTCTATCTATACCGTTTCAAACAGATGCCAAGAGCCCGTGAGGAACAATTCGATCTGGAACCCCGTGAACGCGGCTTCGCCAACGGGATTCTTCCTCTAGAGCCGATGGAGCTGACCTTTGGGATCATTGCCGCAATGAAAGAGCAAGCCGAAGAGGCCTATCAGGCTAGGCAGAAACCTGAACTGTGAAACTGGAAATTTGAAGGGTTGAACGCAACGGTCGAAGGTCGGAAGGCCGCTGTGCGGAAAAACAAATGCGACTAACCACGAAATACACAAAAGGATAACTTCAAGGTTCCTGTTTCGTGTGGTTCGTGGTTAAACTTGAACCGCACCGTTTTTGCGTCCTCGCGATTCGTCCGCTGCGCGGAAGTCCAACATCTTAACGTCCATCGTCACGTCTCCGACTGATCGCCCTATAAACATTAACGGCATTATAATCCAATTCAGCGGTTTTCCGGTTGAATAAAAAAAAGGGGACTCTATCTTCCTTTAAGAAAAAATTAGAAGGACCTGAATCCGTTGGATAAGCAATGTGCGGCGTTCGTTGACTAATTAATACCCCG
>CAYYYX010000010.1:0-39150 GCA_964476065.1 uncultured Verrucomicrobiota bacterium
GACTTCGATCATTTTTCTCTCGATGCCGACAAACGCTCCGAAGCCGCAGGATGGATCACCGACCTCAAGGTTCTTTCCCCTTCTTCCCTGCTGTCTTGTTCTAAAGCCCAAAGCCTAACACCTAATGCCTCCGCTCCCGGCGGCCTGTTCGCTCAGATCCGCTGGACGGATACCGGAGCCGGGGTCAGTCCGATAACTTGATAATTGGCGGCGACTAGTGGATTCCGGGGGCTGCCCCCAATAACCTGCTTGTCAGCAATGGTTTGTGTCGTATGTGAGCTTGAATATGGCCCTTAGAGCCGTTTTTTGCCCCTGTTTTTCCGTTTTAAGGATTCAATTGGGGCAGGGGATTCCACCTTGCTTCTTCCAATGTTTGGAAAGTCGTGATCCGCAACGGGAACATGTTTTCCAAGGGTTGGAAGGAATCTTTCCAATGATTGGGAAAATAGGGAGGGCAGAGGAAAAGCGGAGAATCAGGCTTCCCGTAATCCAATTTTCCACTATTCCATCATTCCACTCTCCTTCGCCGAAGGCCCAGCCCGTGATTTGCCACGTCACTCCGTTCGTTGCCGATGGGTACATCGGCCCAGCTCGGGTGTAGCATTTTAGAAAAAAGGGGCTGCCGGTGTTGGTTTTGTTCTTCCGGCATCATCGTTAGGCTTTAGGGGTGGAATGGGGGCGCTTCGGGAGTTCGAGTAGGCAGATTTTTGGATGGAGGTCGCCAAAATATTTTATGCCCCATTCGGAGTCGAAGAACAGCACTTTGCGATTCGATAAATCATAAGCGAGTCGGCATCCCGACGGGAACCTCATGGTTTCCGGGACCGGTTCGGCATCGCCCGACTCGTCCACCCAACGGATGAATTTGAAGGGGGTCGGGTCCAGCCGTACCTCGGCGCCGTATTCGTTTTCCATGCGGTGTTTAAAGACGTCGTATTGAAGGGTGCCGACCGCGCCGAGCAGTGGCGCGGACTGGGCCGCGTCGGAAAAATAGAAGGCTTGCAGGGCCCCTTCCTGCAACAAATGCTTGGTGCCCGCCTTAAAGCGTTTGTATTGCGCGGGCAACGGATTGTGGAGCGTCGCAAAGTGTTCCGGTACAAACTGCGGCATTTCATCGTAGAGGATCTCCGGATCTTCGCTCAGCGTGTCGCCAATGCCGAAACCCGAGTGGCCGATCAGGCCAATCACATCGCCGGGATAGGCGGTGTCGACCGTTTCGCGCGTGGTCGCGAAAACCCGATGCGAACTGGAGAGTCGGATCTGTTCGCCGGTACGCGAGTGGGTGGCTCGCATGTCGCGCACGAAGCGGCCTGAGCAGATGCGCAGGAAGGCGATCTGGTCGCGGTGTTTCGGGTCCATGTTGGATTGGATTTTGAAGATGAAGCCGGAAAAGCTCGGATGTTCCGGCGGGATGGTTCCGGAACGGCTGTCGCGCGGCTGCGGCGCGGGCGAATGGTCGATGATGGCATCGAGCATGAGTTGCACGCCAAAATTATTGATGGCACTGCCGAAGAAAACGGGGCTGAGTTCGCCCGCCAGCACTTCTTGCAGGTCGAATTCCTCGCCGCCCGCATCGAGCGCGTCCAGTTCGTCGACGAGTTGTTTGTACGCCTCGTCCGGCAACCGCTCGCGCACCTGTGGGTCGGTCACGGAATGGAGTGCCACGGGCGCGCGGTAGGCCCCATGTGCGGTACGCTCGAAAAAGTGGGCCTGTTTCGCCTGCCGGTCGTAGATCCCTTTAAAGTCTGCGCCGTCGCCGATCGGCCAGTTGACTGCGCAGACGCGTAGTTGCAGCGTGTCTTCGAGTTCGTCGAGCAGCGAGAGCGGGCTGCGCGACGGGCGGTCGAGCTTGTTCATAAAGGTGAAGATCGGGATGCCGCGCATGCGGCATATTTCGAAGAGCTTGCGCGTCTGGCCTTCGATCCCCTTGGCCGCGTCGATCACCATCACCACGGCATCGACCGCCATCAGTACGCGGTAGGTGTCTTCAGAAAAGTCGCGATGGCCGGGCGTATCGAGCAGATTGACGCAGCAATTGCGGTATTCGAATTGGAGTACGGTGGAGGTGACCGAGATGCCGCGCTGCTTTTCCAACTCCATCCAGTCGGAGGTGGTCGAGCGCTGGGTCTTGCGCGCCGTCACGGAACCCGCGAGCTGGAGCGCGCCGCCGTAGAGTAGTAGCTTTTCCGTCAGCGTCGTCTTCCCGGCGTCTGGGTGCGAAATGATGGCGATCGTGCGCCGTTTTGCGATTTCTTCTTTAAATGCCATAGTCCTAATCCATTGGGTTGTAAAAAGGTTGAAGACCTTATGCGACGGCCTGTTCTGGTTCAACCCGTTTCCTCCCTAAAGGGAAGGGGTCGCCCATTAGAGGTTCCGTACCGAAAGGGTGAGTCCGCCTACATCGTCATTTTTATTTTCCAACCCTTGGGAAACGCGGTGAGGACACCGCGTCTACGGTTCCAAAGATTGGAAACTGTGCGACGGCAACGGCTCCGCGGGAGGCGTCGGCCCTACCTGTGGAGGCTGTTTTTTTAGGTGGGGCGAACTCTCCGAGTGAGCCGAAGGTTGGTTTTTTACAAACATTGGAAAACGGGGAATCACGCAGAGAGTTGTTCCGGTTTCCAACACTCCACTATTCCATTATTCCAATCTCATTCGTGATAGGCCTGGATCGATTTTACATCCCAGTCGTTTTTGCTGATGTAGCGGATGGCGCGGGTGGTGGCTTTGGCGCCGGACTGGGTGGTGACAATCGGGAGTCCGCGCAGAATGGCTTCGGAGCGGATTTTGATCTCATCGACTCGGGCGACGGGGCCGCTCGGGGTGTTAATCAGGAGTTGAACTCCATCATTCTTCATCAGGTCGATGACGTTGGTTCCATCGTCCGCCAGTTTGTGCGTGACGGTGGCTTCGAGTCCGGCGTCTTGTAGAACTTTGGCAGTTCCAGCAGTGGCGACGAGTTTGAAGCCCATGTCGGACAGCTCTTTGGAAACATCGACGATCCAATCTTTATCGCGATCTTTACAACTGACGAAAACGGTTCCTTCGGTCGGCAGCACCTGACCGGCGGCCAGTTCGGCTTTCCAGAAGGCGAGTTCGAAGGTTTTATCGATACCCATCACTTCGCCGGTGGATTTCATTTCCGGTCCGAGGATCGGGTCGACACCCGCAAAGCGATTGAAGGGGAAGACCGCTTCTTTTACGGCGAACCATTCAACCTTCGGTTCAAAGCCGACCATGCCGAGTTCCTTGAGCGTTTTGCCCATCGCAACCTGCGTGGCGATGTTGGCTAGCGGCACGTTGGTCGCTTTGGAAACATACGGCACGGTACGCGAGGCGCGCGGGTTGACTTCGATGATGTAGAACTCGTCGTCTTTGACGGCGAGCTGCGTATTCATCAGTCCTTTGACGTTCAGTTCGAGCGCCATTTTGGTGCAGGCCTCTTTGACGCGGGCGATCATGTCATCGGAAAGGGTGTAGGGTGGAATCGAACAGGCGGAGTCACCGGAATGAATCCCCGCTTCTTCGACATGTTCCATCACGCCGCCGACGTAAACGTCGGTTCCGTCGCAGACGAGGTCGACATCGATTTCGATGGCGTGTTCGAGAAAACGGTCGATCAGCACCGGATGATCTGGGCTAGCGGCGAAGGCGGCGTTGACGAAGGGCTCAAGCTCTTCTTCTTCGTAGGCGACCATCATGGCGCGTCCACCGAGAACGAACGATGGGCGGATCATGACGGGGAAGCCGATTTTTTCTGCGGCGGCTTCGGCCTGTGCCATCGTGGTTGCGGTGGCGGACTGCGGTGATTTGAGATCCACTTTTTCAAGTAGCTGGCGGAAGAGCTCGCGGTCTTCGGCGGCGGCGATACTCTTCGGCGAGGTTCCAAGGATTGGAACTCCGGCGGCGAGCAGGCGGTCGGCGAGGTTGAGCGGGGTCTGTCCACCCATCTGGACGATCATTCCAATGGGCTTTTCTGCTTCGTAGATGTTCATGACATCTTCGAAGGTGAGCGGCTCAAAGAAAAGTTTGTCGGAGGTATCGTAGTCGGTCGAAACGGTCTCGGGGTTGGAGTTGACCATGATGGATTCATAACCCATTTCGCTCAGGGCTTTGACGGTGTGAACGCAGGAGTAGTCGAACTCGATTCCCTGGCCGATGCGGTTGGGGCCGGAACCGAGAACAATGACGCTCGGCTTGTCCGTTTTGCGGGTTTCGTCGAGATCGCCGTAGCAGGAGTAGAAGTAGGGCGTGGAGGCTTTGAATTCGCCAGCGCAGGTGTCGACGAGACTGAAGACGGGGATGATATTGAGCTCTTTGCGGAGCGCGCGGATGTCGTCGCCTTTGCAACCGCGAAGCGCGGCGATCTGGTCGTCGGAGAAGCCGTTTTTCTTGGCGTATTTCAGCAGGTCGTAGTCCAGTTCCTTTGCATCGATGAGATCTTTTTCGATTTCAACAATCTGCAGGATGTTGTCGAGGAACCACGGATCCATTTGGGTCATTTTTGCGACCTTTTCGAGGGAGTATCCCTTTTTGAAGGCGACTTTTACGGCAATGGTACGTTCGCAGCAGGCGGTGGTCAGGTAGGTGTCGAGCGTCGCTGAGTCGAGCTTGGCTTCGGCTTTGAGGTCGAGCCCGTCGACGCCGACTTCCAGGCTTCGGAATGCTTTTTGGAGCGATTCTTTAAAGTTGCGGCCAATCGCCATCGTTTCGCCAACCGACTTCATGCTAACGCCGAGCTTCGGGTTGGCGGACGGGAATTTTTCGAAGGTAAAGCGCGGGATTTTGGTGACGATATAATCGATGGACGGCTCGAAGCAGGCGGGCGTCTCTTTGGTGATATCGTTGGGCAGTTCGTCGAGCGTGTAGCCAACCGCGAGTTTTGCGGCGAGTTTGGCAATCGGGAAGCCGGTTGCTTTGGAGGCGAGGGCGGAGGAGCGCGATACACGCGGGTTCATTTCGATGATCGCCATGCGGCCGGTGTCGGGGTGGATGCAGAACTGAACATTCGACCCGCCGGTTTCAACGCCAACGACGCGCAGAACTTTCAGCGAGGCATCGCGCATAATCTGATATTCGCGGTCGGTCAGGGTTTGGGCGGGGGCGACGGTGATCGAGTCACCGGTATGGATGCCCATTGGGTCCATGTTTTCGATGGCGCAGATGATGACGGCGTTGTCGGCCTTGTCGCGCATCACTTCCATCTCAAATTCTTTCCAGCCGAAGACGGATTCTTCGAGCAGGACTTCGGTGGTGAGAGAGGCTTTGAGCCCGCCTTCGGTGATTTCCATCAGCTCGTCCATCGTGTCGGCAATTCCGCCACCGGTTCCGCCCAATGTAAAGGAGGGGCGGACGATGATCGGGAAGTCGAGCTCTTCTTCGGCGACGCGTTTGGCTTCGGTCAGATCATGAACGTCGAAGCTCTTGAGGGTTTCGATGCCCGCCTCGGCCATCACCTTTTTGAAGAGCTCGCGCTCTTCGCCGCGCATGATGGCGTCGTAGGTCGCGCCGATCATTTCCACGCCGTATTTTTCAAGAGTGCCATTTTCAACCAGCTTCATCGCGGTGTTGAGTGCGGTCTGTCCGCCGAGGGTCGGCAGAATCGCATCCGGTTTTTCTTTAATGATGATCTTTTCGACCGCTTCGGGCGTGATCGGCTCGATGTAGGTGTGATCGGCCGTCGCGGGATCGGTCATGATCGTCGCCGGGTTGGAATTGATCAGTGAGACCGTGTATCCCTCTTCGCGCAGTGCTTTACACGCCTGCGTTCCGGAATAGTCAAACTCGCAGGCCTGACCGATTACAATCGGCCCGGAGCCGATAATTAAGATGTGGTGAATGTCAGTACGTTTCGCCATAGCTTCACTCCCGAAACTTGAAACCTGAAACTTGAAACCTGAAATGCCGGATCAGCTTTTGCTGTTTTTCGACATGGTGACGAATATAGAAATCAGTTCGTCGGCTTCTTTTTTCAGCGGTTCAATTTCTTTTAAATTTAAATTACAACCCTTGCTTAAAATTTCCAGCCACAGGAGTGTTTCATCCGCTTCCTGTGAGCATATATCAATTTTTGAAATAAAATCCGCTTTACTGCGGGCTCTTGATGCTTCGCGATAATTCGCGGCAACCGATGTTCCGGATCGAATAATCTGTTTTCCCGCAACTTGAATGTCGTAACGGTCCTTCATGGGCAATGATCGGTAAAGATGAACCACCTGAATCGCAAACGCTGTGGTTCGTTCTCTCAAATCGCATCTGTCGAATTCACTGCTCATGATTTTCAAGTTTCTAATTTCAGGTTTCTAGTTTCCTTTTTCTCTCCCTACTCCCACTCAATTGTACTTGGGGGTTTGGAGGAGATGTCGTAGCAGACGCGGTTGACGCCTTTGACTTCGTTAATAATGCGGTTGGAAATGGAATCCATGACGTCGTAGGGCAGTTTGTACCAGTCGGCGGTCATGCCGTCGCGGCTTTCAACGGCACGCACAGCGACGACGTTTTCGTAGGTGCGGTTGTCGCCCATGACGCCGACGGTCTGGATGGGAAGCAGGACGGCGAAGTATTGCCAGACATCCAGGTGGTTTTCCATTTTCAAAATTTCTTCGCGGACGCGCAGGTCGGCCTGTTGGAGCACTTCGATGCGCTCGGGCGTGATGTCGCCGATGATACGCACGGCGAGGCCGGGGCCGGGGAAGGGCTGGCGGTCGACAACATAGCTCGGCAGTCCGAGCTCGCGGCCGACTTCGCGGACTTCGTCTTTGAACAGCTCGCGGAGCGGTTCGATCAGATCGAACTGCAGGTCTTCGGGCAGGCCGCCGACGTTGTGGTGGCTCTTGATGGTGGCCGAGGGGCCGCCGATCGGGGAGACACTTTCGATGACGTCGGGATAGAGCGTGCCTTGTGCGAGGAATTTGACTTTGCCTTTAAATGCACGGGCTCTGTCTGCAAAGACATCGATGAAGAGGCCTCCGATGATTTTTCGTTTTTTCTCCGGATCGGAAACGCCCTCCAGTCCTTTCAGGAAAAGATCGCCTTCGCGGGCGACGGTGAGGTCGATGCCGAAGGCGTCACCGAAGAGCTTTTCGATTTCTTCGGTTTCGCGATAGCGCATGAGGCCATTGTCGACGTAGACACAGTGCAGCTGGTCGCCGATGGCTTTGTGGAGCAGGGCGGCTACGACGGAGGAGTCGACCCCGCCGGAAAGACCGAGCAGAACATGGTCGTCGCCCACTTTCGCGCGGATGGCAGAAATGTTCTCTTCGATGAACTGGCTCATTTTCCAGTCGCCGTCGCATCCGCAAATGGCGAAGGCGAAGTTTCCGAGCATGGCGGCCCCCTGCGGGGTGTGGACGACTTCGGGGTGAAACTGTACACCGAAGAGGTTCCGGTCGAGGTTTTGTATGGCGGCGTAGGGGCAGTTGTCGGATTTGGCAACGGCTTCAAAGCCCTCCGGCATCGCTTCGACTTTATCGCCGTGGCTCATCCAAACCTGCAGATTTTTCTCTAAGCCCTCGAAGAGAGGAGTTTCTTTGGTGATTCGCATGGTGGCTTTGCCGTACTCGCGCTTGAGGCCGGGCTCGACGTCTCCGCCGAGGGTGTGGGCGGTCAGCTGCATGCCGTAGCAGATTCCAAGGATTGGAATATCGAGGTCAAACAGCGCGGGGTCACACTTGGGCGAGTCGGCATCCGGCACGCTGCACGGTCCGCCGGAGAGGATGATTCCTTTCGGCGCGCGTTTGGCGATTTCTTCGGCGGGGGTGTCGAAGCGGATGATTTCGCAGTAGACTTTTTGTTCGCGAATCCGGCGAGCGATCAGTTGGGTGACCTGTGAGCCGTAATCTAAGATGGCAATCCATTCGGTATGTTTCATTTTTTTCTTTCGTAATCCGTAACGAGTAATGCGTAATTAAGAAATCATCTCTTTTATGTGCTCAATAGTAATGCGGACAAAATTTCCGGCAGAGTCAAATTCACCTAAAATATTTTCATTCAAGTCGCGCGTTTTCTCGACGTTGTTGTCGCTGAATTCAAGCAACAGTGTGTCGGTGTCTTTGAAGTATTCAGTTTTCATTGCAGTGCGTCTCTGGATGAGATGAAATATTTCTGACTGTATAAACGGCCGGTTCTTCGCGCACATGAAAACCGATGGGCTTGCTTTTGGGTTCTGGTGGGATCATCAGTTCGCGGATGGCATCAAACACCAGCCTGAACTGCTCATCGTACTTTGATTCCAGTTCAGCCAGCTTCCGTGAAAGTTCTTCGCTGGATTCGAGCATTTGGCGGAGTTTTACGAAGGTACGCATGATCGCAATATTCACCTCAACAGCACGGGAGCTTTTCAGTACGCCCGAAAGCATCGCCACACCCTGTTCTGTGAAGGCCAAAACCCGCTTTGAGTGTTTAATAGCAGCGTCTTCTGAACATGTCACAAATTGTGATATGTTTCGGATTTCCTCGCGGGTCAGCTCAAACATAAAGTCATCAGGGAACCGAGTTTCGTTTCGTTTGACCGCCTGATTTAAAACCCGGGTCTCCACGCCATAAAGCCCTGCCAAATCACGATCCAGCATGACTTTGTGCCCGCGAATCAGGTAAATCGCCTGTTCGACACGCTCCGTTGGAATGAGTGCACTTTCGGTCATGCGGACTTTTCCTTTTCCATCAGCTCCATGAATTCTTCAAAGAGGTAGAAGGGGTCGTGCGGGCCGGGGCAGGCTTCGGGGTGATACTGCACGCAGAAGAGCGGCAGGGTTTTGTGCCGGAGGCCCGCGACGGTGTTGTCGTTGAGGTTGATATGGCTGATTTCAGCGACTTCTGGGTCGATGGAGTCGGCATCGATGCAGAACCCGTGGTTGTGCGAGGCAATTTCCACCTTCTTTGTGCGTAGATCCTGAATCGGCTGGTTTCCACCGCGGTGGCCGAATTTTAGTTTATAGGTGGTTCCACCGAGGGCGAGGCCGAGCATCTGGTGGCCGAAGCAGATTCCAAAGGTTGGAAGTCTCGATTCGACGAGCGCCATGACGGTTTTGACGATGTGCGGTGCGCCGGACGGGTCGCCCGGGCCGTTGGAAACGAACAGGCCATCGGGTTTGCAGGCGAGAATTTCGTCGGCGGTCGCGCTATTTGGAAAGACGCGGCATTCGCAGTTGAGGTCGTCGAAAATGCGGAGCTGGTTGAGTTTGATGCCGCAGTCGAGTACGGCGACGCGGAATTTCGCGTCGGATTTCCCGCCTTCGGGGTAGGTGGTTGCTTCGTCGATGGTGACTTCGGATGAAAGGTCGCGCCCAACGAGTCCTTCGGAGGCTTTGGCCTTTTCAACCAAGCTCGCTTCATCAAAGTCCTCCGTGGAGACGATGCACTTCATGGCGCCCTTGTCGCGGATGTGCAGGGTGATGGCGCGGGTGTCGACTTGATCGACTCCAATGATTCCGGCTTGTTCGAGGTAGTCGGGCAGGGACATCGTTGAGCGCCAGTTGCTGGCAATCCGGCTACATTCGCCGATGATCAGCCCTTTGGCGAAGACGGCGCGCGACTCCACATCTTCGGGGTTGACGCCGTAATTTCCTATAAGAGGATACGTCAGGGTGACGATCTGGCCGTTATAGGAGGGATCGGTTAGGATCTCCTGATAGCCCGTCATGGAGGTGTTAAACACCAGTTCGCCGTAGAATTCGCCGCTTCCGGCAAACGCCCGACCTGTGAAACAAGTGCCGTCTTCTAGTGCGATAATCGCTTTTTTCATGCTCAATTCAACCCTGATTGTTGTCCCGTTATTCCGGTAAAATTCCCGACATAATCCCTGTGAAGGGGAGGGCTTGCAACCCTTTTCGCACAGCATTTTAAACACCCGCTTCGCTCAAGACTCGAAGAGCACAAAGCTTTGTGTCCCTTGAGCCTTCGTGTTTATTTTTTGATTCCGGCCTTTTCGCGGTGTGGTTTGAAAACAGGATCAGAATGTCCAACAGCCAAGGGTCAAATCCAATATCCCAATGATGGAAAAATGCGTGCGAAAACAAGAAGTTGACGGCAGGGGGGCGGACGCATACACTACGCCCCTATTTTTTGGAAATTATCGTAATTGAGGAGCCGAATTGATGAGTGAAGCTGAAATTGTTGAAGTCGCCGAGACCGTTGAGAAGAAGACGTTCCGTGAAGTGTTGTTTTTTGAACTCGAAACTGTTGCCACAGCCGGTCGTGAGATCCTGTTTGAGGCGGTGAAGAAGGTCATGAAGTCTAAGGATATCGAGGTGACGCCTGCTCTGTTTGGCAAATGCGGCATCACGGCGCGCCCCGGCGCGGCGATTCAAGCGATGATTGATGACTCGGGCCGCAACCTGAGCACGGGCGACCAGCTCGCTACGCAGGCGGAGAAAGCGGTCAAAAAGTTTTTCATAGACGGCGCGGAGCTGAATGCGGACCTGCCGAAGCTGATTAAAGCTGCACAGAAGAAAGACATGGAGGTCGTCGCGATTTCTGCCTGGCCCCAAGATGTGGCCGAAGCCCTGATGAAAAAGCTGGGTTTGGACGAGATGGGCGTTTCTCTCGAAGCATTGGACTGCACCGATGCCGGGTTCCCGCGGGCGGATCACTGGCTCCGTTTGCTCAAGAAGCGCGATCAGGACACCATTCCGCTGATCACCCTTGTCAGCTCACGTTCGGTTTGTAAGGGCGCACTGACTGCGGGTGCCACTTGTATTGCTGTGCCGGACAGATACACGGCCTTCGAAGATTTTGCCGGAGCCAAAGTGGTTCTTGATTCGCTGGGCGACATGTCCCCCAAGGAACTCCTCGAATTGGTTAGCCGCCGCTAAGGCGAACCTCGGTTCGATCAAGAGGCTGAGCGCGAAAGCGCTTGGCCTTTTTCCAATGGTTGGAACAGCTCAACGCAAAGCCGATTCTCTGCCATGTCATCCGTCAACTTCTTGCTTTTCTAACAAGTTTTCTTTCGTCCCTCTCAATTTGTTTATCCGCAGATGAACGCCGATTACCGCAGATGAAAAAATGATCTGCGACTATCTGCGTAATCTGCGGATAAAACTCTTCATGCTAATTTGGTTGCGGGTGAATCGCTCCTTTGCGTTTACTTCCTTTCCTCCGTGTGAAAGATTTCTCGCATGAAAAATCAGACCCAACGACTTCTCGATATTATGCGCCGTCTGCGCGGGCCGGACGGCTGCCCGTGGGATCGCGAGCAGACCCTTGACTCTCTCAAATCGAACCTGATCGAAGAGACTTATGAGGTGATCGACGCCATGGAGAGCGGCGACCGCTCCGAACTGAAAGAGGAGCTGGGCGATCTGCTGTTGCAGGTGGTTTTTCAGGCGCAGATCTGCGAAGAAGAGGGTGCATTCAACTTTGATGATGTGGCGGGCGCTATCGCGGATAAACTGGTTCGTCGCCACCCGCATGTATTTGGCGATGTGCAGGCCGATACGCCCGATCAGGTCATTCGTAACTGGGAAAAGATCAAGAAAACCGAAAAGGGCGGAGAAACTCCGCGCTCGCTGGTCGAAGGGATTCCGCGCCACTTGCCTGCGCTTTCCAAAGCCTATCTCGTGCAGAAGCGCGTCGCCAAAGTCGGGTTCGAGTGGGACGAAATTGGTGATGTGGTCGCCAAGCTCGAAGAGGAACTCGCCGAAGTCAAAGAGGCGATGCAGCAGCAGGATACCGCCGCGATTCGCGAAGAACTGGGTGACCTTATTTTTTCCACCGTCAACCTCAGTCGGTATCTCGGCCACGAGTCTGAAGAACTTCTCAACGAAAACATCACCAAATTTATGCGTCGCTTTCAAGGGGTGGAAACCCAATTGCACACCGAGGGCCGCGAGATCGAAGCCTGTTCGCTCGATGAATTGGAAGCCGTCTGGCAGACCGTAAAGAAAGAGGAGCAAAAAAAGCCCATAAAGTTTATCCGCAGATGAACGCCGATTAGCGCAGATGTAGGAATAGAAAAATCTGCGACTATCTGCGTAATCTGCGGATAAAACTCTTCATGCTAATTTGGGTGCGGGCGCGGCGACCAAACCATTACCGATTGTGTGCGGCGTGGCGTGACGGTCTGGCATGTGCTGGAGATTGTGCGGACCGAGCTCACCGGAATCTTTCCTTGCGTAGGAAAGGGGCTCCCGTTGCTTTTTAACTTCTTCTCTGTTTGCTTCGTTATCTCTGTGTGACCTGAGGTATTCCGAACGTGCTTTTTGTATCCTCAAAAAGAAGCGCAGCGGCAAAAAATTGCTCCAGTTCGTTTTAAAACCCCTTAACGTAGTGCTATTCCTGTCTGATTCCTGATCGCTGCCCCCTGTTCTTGACCTCTCTTCTGAAAATCCCCACAATCCTCGCCCGATGAATCAAGAAAAAACAACCGTACTCGAACACCGCATTTTTCAGGGTGAATACCGTTTGCTCAAGCTCGCCGCGCCGACCATCGGCCCGCTTGTGCAGCCGGGGCAGTTTGTTCACCTGCGCGTTCCGCGCCTCGAAAATGCCGTCCTTCGCCGCCCCTTCAGTGTGTTTAAAGCCGATGAAGAGAGCATTTCAATTTTATATGCCACCGTTGGAATGGGCACCGAAGCGATGCAGTCGGTTGAGGCGGGCGAAGAGGTCTGTTTGCTCGGGCCGCTCGGCACCGGTTTTCCAACCCTCGGAATTTATGACGCCGGAGGCGTTAAAAACAAAACGGTTCCCGTTCTCGTTGCAGGCGGCTACGGCAACGCCGCGCTTTATTTGCAGGCCAAAAACCTCCCCGTCAAAGGCATTGCCTTCTTCGGCGGGCGCACCGCAAACGATATTCTCTGCATTGACGAATTTGAAGCTCTCGGGTGGGACGTACGTGTCACCACCGACGACGGATCGCTCGGAACCCAAGGTCTCGTCACCGCCGCGCTCGACCCGTGGCTTGCCGAACAGGATGTGAGCCAGCTCGAACTTTTTGCTTGCGGGCCCAACGCCATGCTCAAAGCCGTTGGCGACCGCGCCCTCGAAAAAGGCTTCACTGCATGGCTCTCGATGGATCGCAATATGGCCTGCGGGGTCGGGGCTTGTCTCACCTGTGTGATCAAACGAAAAACCGAAACCGGCTGGGAGTGGGCGCGTTGTTGTAAAGACGGCCCCGTCTTCAATGCCGCAGAAATTTTATGGGAAGAAGATTAACAGAATCATGGACAGAAAAATCATTTTTGAAGAAATGGGCTTTCATGCCGGTTGAATTGAAAATGATTTTGTTGTTAATGATTTTGTAGAAATAGTGGGCTCGAAAATGAAAAATCCTGATCTGTCTGTAAAAATTGGATCGCTGGAAATGAAGAATCCGGTAACGGTCGCTTCCGGCACCTTCGGCTATGGCCCCGAATACGCCGACTATGTAGACCTTGATCGCCTTGGAGCCATTACCGTCAAAGGGATTTCCGCCGTGTCTCATGTGGGAAATCAAACGCCACGCACCTTTGAAACCGCCAGCGGCATGCTCAATGCCATCGGCTTGCCCGGCCCCGGCGCGGAAGGGTTTCTCAAAAAATATCTACCTTTCTACGAAAACTATAAAGTCCCCCTCATCGTCAACATTTGGGGTAAAACCGTCGAAGAGTATGGGCGGGTCACAGAAATTCTCGATGCACCCGCGCGCGTGGATGCGCTCGAAGTCAACGTCTCCTGCCCCAACGTCAAAGAGGGCGGGGCGCTCTACGGAACGGACGTCGACCTGTTCCGCTCCGTCGTCGATGAAGTCCGCGCCAAGACCGAGAAACCCATCATCATCAAGCTCGCACCCAACGTGGCGAACATCAAACAATTTGCCATAGCGGCCGAAGAGTGCGGGGCGGATGGGCTTTCCATCATGAATTCCTATCCGGCCATGGGCATCGACATTGAAACGCGTAAGCCGCAGCTGGCCAACCGTACCGGTGGGCTCTCTGGTCCGGCCATTAAGCCGATTGCCATCAAACTCGTCTGGGAAGCCGCGCAAGTAGTCGATATTCCCATCATTGGAATGGGCGGGATAACGAGTCCCGAAGACGCACTCGAATTTATCATCGCCGGGGCTTCTTCCGTCGCGGTTGGCACGGCCAACTTCACGGATCCCTCCACCGCCGTACGCGTGATCGATGGAATTGAAAACTGGCTGGCCGCGAAAAATATTGCGGCCATCGACGACTTGGTCGGGACGGTTAGAATCTAGTTTTGGAGTGCGCCCCGAAGCTTCGCGGGCGTTTTTGATCATGAAACGTAACCTCATCATCACGTTTTTAAGTCTCCTGCTGGCTGCGGTGACAATCGCCAGCCTTCTGTTTACTCCGCCCGCCGCACAAAACCGCTTACGTCCGATTCCAGCGTACGCCCAGCTGGTTTATAACAACCAAAACCCCGATTGGTTTCTTTCCTTTTTTCCATCCGTCTTCGCCGGAGGCTTCGCCGCGACAGAGATGGATGGGGAGATTCTAAAACCCAGCGCAATGGGTTCCAAACCTTGGAACTTTTTTTTCCAAGGTTCGGAAAAAAACAGCAAGCCCCAACGTAGCGAGTTCCAAGGGTTCATCCCAAAGGTTCACCCTGAAGGGTTGAGAAAATCTCCGCTGGCCGTCGCGACCGTTCCGTTCAATGGACGGGCAGGGCGCGATGCGTGGGTGGCCGTCAGCGAACTCGGTGGGCCGACGGCTCTTCTTTTCCGCTGGCGCCTGCTTCTCTTTCCGCCCGAAGGCATCTCATCCGCTCGTTCCTATGCCGCCTGGCCAGTCTGGAAGCTGGATCATCCGTCGCTTCCAGACTGGGCGCGCGTTCGTTTCACGCTCACCGATGGCTTGTTGATTTGTTCGATTTCTGACGACAGCCATGATATTTATAAACTGCTTGATACATTGGATGGACGCGCCGCCTCCCTGGCGAACCCGAGGAAACTTTGATGAAATGGAAAACACTATTTTTTACACAACTCGCGATATTGCTTCTCTTGGCGGGGTGCAAAACCACGGATGAAGAAACTCAGCCGGTCTCATGGCAGCAGCGTCAGGCCTATCTCGCGAAAATTCGCGACCCGCGCGTGTTTGGTCTCAGCATTTACCAAACGCCTGCCGGGCTGGAGATTCGCGGGGGTGGACGGCTTCATCCCCAACAGGCTGCCGCTCTGCCGATGCTGACGGATGACGAGCAGACGCTTCGCCCTGTGGTGGGAATGGCTGGAAGCTTCGATCGGGAATGGCCGGTTTTGCTCGACCTGGTTTCTAGTCGAACCTGGTTGGAATTTGGCGCGGCTAAAAAACTGCGCGCGACACCCGTCGCCGAGCGAGAACCCGAACTGATCCGCTCACCGGACGAAGAGGTCGTAGCCTGTTTATCCATGGTTTCCTCTATACGTCTGAGTCAGCTGTTTATTGAGAATCCGCTGGTTTATGTGCGCCTGGCTGAGGGCTCACTGGGTCCGCTCACTCGCGGTATCGACGACCTTGGAATCAAAGGGGTGATTGGCTGGGACCTGCTCAGAAAAATGGAACAAATCCACTTTTTGTATTCTATTGGGCAAGTGGCTCTTTTCACCACCGAACCCTACGATCCGGATCCAAGTCAAGTGATTGCCGCTCTTCCGCTGGTTAAATATGCCGGCGCTTGTGCGGTAAAGGGGAGGGTTGATGGCAAAGAACAGCTCATCCTGATCGACCCAGCGGGCGACTTCGAAATCGCCGGGTCGGCATCCAGCATTGAACTGGCTTCGAACCTTGTCTTTTCCAGCTCAGAGAGTGTTCCCTCTCCCGGTGGAATACGCATCGGCGCACGTTTATTGCAGAATTATGATGTAAGCATTTGTCCGCAAGCGGGAGTGATCTATTTTGAACAGCAACCTGCGGGTGAATAAAAATTTGGAGTGCGGAGCTTCTTATACAAAATTAATTGAATTCATATCCATTGCTTTAAACACAACGCCACTCGGTCAGCTACTTTTCTCCTGGATTTTCCAGAGCACTTCTTTGAGTTTGACGAGCTGGATGGGTTTGGTGAGGTAGTCGTCCATGCCGGCGGCCAGTCCGCGTTCGCGCTCTTCGGCGGCGGCGTGGGCCGTCATGCCAATTATGATCGGGCGCTCTTCCCCAGCAAAGCGTTTGGTCAGCTCTTTCGTGGCGGTCAGTCCGTCCATGCGCGGCATTTGGATATCCATGAAGATCAGATCGTAGGTGCGACTCGATGCCATTTCGATTGCTTCGACGCCGTCGCGGGCGAGGTCGGCGGCGTACCCGAGTTTTTCAAGCATGCGCAGGGCCACTTTTTGATTCAATAGGTTATCCTCGGTCAGCAGAATTTTCAGCGGGCTGGCGGCGGCCTGTGCGCGGACGGTGGCGACCACCTCCGTATAGTTTCCGCCGTCGCCCTGGAGGATGTTGGCGATATTTTGGTAGAGCTGGGCCGGTTTGGTCGGTTTGGTGAGATAGGCGGAGATGTCCAGCGCCTCCTCTGGTTTTGCAAGCCCAAGAGAGGTGAGAACAATTACCGGAAGTTCTGCCGCCGACCGGTGTTTTCGTACTTCGCCAATCAGCATCGTGCCGTCCATTTTTGGCATCTGCATGTCCGTGATCATCAGGGCGTATTCACGACCCGCCGTGATGGACTCAAGCGCGGCGTGCGGGGTGTTGAATGCCACCGGGATCAGTCCCCAGCGGGTCAGCTGGGCAGAGAGAATTTTCAGGTTGGTTTCGTTGTCGTCCACGATCAGCACGTCGCGGTTTTCCCCGGTAAATGCGGGCTGGTTTGCGCGAATGGTCTGGGCCTGTTTGGCAACGGGGGTATGGATGGTGAAATGGAAGGTGGTGCCTTGTTTGGGGACGCTTTCGACCCACATGCGCCCGCCCATCAGTTCGCTCAATTTTCGGCTGATCGAAAGTCCGAGGCCCGTTCCGCCATATTCCCGGGTGGTGGAGGCATCCGCCTGTGTGAATTTGGCGAAAATCTGTTCCAGTTTTTCTGGGTCGATGCCGATGCCGGTATCGCGGACAGTAAATTCAATTTCATATCCCTGATCGAGCCGCCGTGCGGTGACGGAAAGGATAATTTCGCCCTCGTGTGTGAATTTGATCGCGTTGCTGAGTAGGTTGAGCAGAACCTGTCGCAACCGGCCGGTATCGCCCCGAATGACAGCCGGCACATTGCCGTCAATTTCGTAGACCAGTTCGATGTCTTTTTCGACGGTTTTTGAAACCATCAGGTCGAGTGAGCCTTCGACGCACTGGCTCAAATCGAAATCCTGTTGTTCGAGCGCCATGTGTCCCTCTTCAATTTTGGAGAAGTCGAGCACGTCATTGATCACCGCCAGCAATCCTTCGCCGCTGATGCGGATGATGTTGGCGGATTCGCGCTGTTCTGGGTTGAGGTCGGTCTCCATCAACAAGTCGGTCATGCCGATCATTGCATTCATCGGCGTGCGGATTTCGTGGCTCATGTTAGCGAGAAACGAGCTTTTGGCGAAATTTGCCGTCTGGGCCTTGAAGGCCATTTCCTTGGCGAGGAGGGTCTGTTTTTCTAGTGCCGCCTGCTGGGTGTAGATTGTTGCGTCGGTGCGCCGCAGGATGATAAAGACAAGGGTTAGTAGTGCGGTTAGCAGGACTGCGCTGATGATTCCGCCCTGAGCGATGGTGCGTTCCCATGCGGCCTTTGTGGCGGTGTTGTCTCTTATAAACAGGAGCTGGCCCACCGTGTTCATCGAGGCATCCTGAAGGGGCGTTGCCATGATGTGCCAGTGCCGGCCGCCGGAGGCAATTTCCCAGTCCATGCTGTGGCCGAGGGGTGCTGGTGCGTGTTTTCCAAGCGGTAAGAAGGCGTCAGGAAGGTGTCCATGGGAGGCGTAAATAATTACGCTGCCGGGCAATCGATCCCAGTTGGCCTCGCGACCCAGCATACGCATACCCGTTTCCCACGTCGTGCGGTGAATCGCCTCTTTTTTTATAAGGACGGCTACCTGGTCATTAGGTTGTCGTTGGATGTTTTGCAGCGCATCTTCGATCTCTTTGCCCAGTTCCACATAGCCCAGTAGCGTTTTGCCATTAAAGACTGGCTGGACCACTCGCAGGGTGAAGGTGCCGAGTGGACCCAGCTCAATGCCCGAGGCCGTTTCTCCCGAGTGCTCGGCCTGTATGGCGGTGTGGCGATCAATCGTGTCCCCGCGTTTTTCCGGTTTGTGCACTCGTAGCAGGCAGACGCGGTTGGTGTCGAAGAAATAGAAGTGCGTGAGGGCGAGGTCTCGGTGCAACGTTTTGAACGGATCTTGCCAGTCAGTCAGCAGGCGGTTTATGTCGCCGCTCTGCAAGGCCATTTTCACGCGGGCATCTGTAGCAATGAGATGGGCCGAGATGGATAGCCCGCGAGTTTGCAATTCCAAGGCTTGTTTTAGATCTTGCAGAACATCGTTGTTCATCAGAGACGTTTTCTCGGACTGTTGTGCGGTATGCTGCTGCCACAGGAGCGTTCCTGCGCCAGTGATCATCAGCACCAACAGGATAACCAACGGCGGGAGTAGGCGGCTCAGGACTGGCTTTGGAGAAATGAAGGTGTTTCCCGTGGAGAGTTCGTTTGTTTTTGAGTCGGGATTGCTCATTATTGATCCTCCTGCGAACGGGTAATCTGTGTGCAGCGGATGAGCAGTGTGCCGATCAGAATCGGTGTCGCGATAGGCAGAAAAAGGACCAGAAACTTACGCATAGGAATCTCCAAAGCTAAATACAGGTTTCAGTTTACGTATTTCATGACTAACAATCAAGGAGTGGCGGCGCAGAAAGATAACACTACCTTCTGGAAATGCTTGGCGCAGGCGGGTTTCGGTATTATCTTGCTGTCTCGTTTTAATTAGGAGATTTCATGAAGGTATTGGTCGCCGGCGGGGCCGGATATATTGGAAGTGTTACCACCGAGATGCTTTGCGATGCGGGGCATGACGTCACCGTGTTTGATAATCTGGAACGGGGTCATCGAGCGGCGATCGATCCGCGCGCGGTTTTCATTCAGGGCGATCTGCGCAAGCCCGAAACCATCGCCGCCGCGCTCGCTGAAGCAAAACCCGAGGCCGTCATTCATTTCGCCGCCTACATTGAAGTGGGCGAGTCGATGGTCGATCCGCTTCCTTTCTTCGAAAATAATGTCAGCGGCTCGCTCAATCTCATAACGGCCATGGTCGCCAACGATGTGAAAAAACTGATTTTTTCCTCCACCTGCGCCACCTACGGCTCCCCCGAAAAAATGCCGATGGATGAATCCCTCCCGCAGAAGCCCGAAAGCGTCTATGGCGAGTCCAAACTCCTCTGCGAAAAAATCTTTAAATGGGCTGAAGAAATTCACGGCGTCGAATGCGTTTTCCTGCGCTACTTCAACGCCTGCGGTGCCACCGAACAGTATGGCGAAGATCATAAGCCCGAAACCCATTTGATTCCGCTCGTTTTACAAGTGCCGTTGGGTCAACGCGAAAAAATATTCATATTCGGCGATGACTACGACACGCCCGACGGAACCTGTATTCGCGACTACATTCACATCCGCGACCTCGCCCAAGCGCACATTCTCGCGCTTAAGCCCGGACTCAATGGCGCCTTTAATCTCGGCAACGGCGACGGCTATTCCGTGAAAGAGGTGGTTGAGGTCGCTCGCGAGGTGACCGGCCATCCGATCCCAGCCGATCTGCAGCCGCGCCGCGCCGGTGACTGCACCCGTTTGATTTCTGATTCCACCAAGGCCAAGGAAATTCTAGGTTGGAAGCCGGAATACGCCGACTTGCGTTCTATTGTTGAAAGCGCGTGGAGCTGGCACCAATCGCACCCAAATGGGTATAACGATGTGGATTCTGTGCAATAAATTGCGGCCGATCGCGTTATGCGTTGTTGGGTTGGTGTGCAAACGAGGGAAAAGTTGATATGAAAAAAATCCTGATTTTAATTTGTTGTGCGGTATCTTGTATCGCGCTGGCTCAGCAACCACCGCAAGGGGGCGGAGGTGGACAGCGTTCCAAACGGACGCCGGAAGAAATTGCCGAATTAAAGGCGGAAAGAGCCGTAACGGCTGCGGCAGCTGAACAGGCGGCGACCGACCCCGTTCCGGACTCAAACGGAAACCAAGAGAACTTCGACGAAATCATGGGCAGTTTTTCTGAACTGGCCATGAAGTTTTCCGAGAAAGATTCCAACACTCAGGAAGTGATCGTCTATGAGTGCCAGTATATTGGTGGCAAAGCGTTCAGCAAGGCGCTCGAGCCCTTCCTCTCCATCCATGGCGAAATCTCCGATTGTGAAGATTCCGACTTGGTGATTATCTCCGATGACCGCGAAACCCTCGAACAGATCAAAAAAATCGCAGCCTCTATCGACCGCCCGGTTCGTCAGGTGCTTGTCAGCGCCAGCGTGGTCGAATTCCAGATCAGCGACGGCTTCGAAAAAGACCTCAGTCTGCAATACAATCAGTTTGCGAATATGGAGGATTTGACGGCGTTACCCGGCTCACCTCTTTTAGGGGATAAAGCACCTGTATCAGCATTTGCGAGTCGCATGATGGATGCGATCCTGCCGTCCGGCGGCAACCCGGCCAGCCTGAGCGGATCTTCCTCCTATATGTCCTATGATCCTGAAGAGCAGACCATTTTTTCGGCGTTTTTGAAGTTCCTCGAGACCAAGGGCACGGCGCGCATTCTTTCATCCCCTTCGCTGATTATGCGTCGCGGGCATACCGGCAACATCCTATCCGGTGAAGACATCCCGATTACGGAATCGAACGTCGGCTCGGGCGGAACCAGTTTTTCGGTTGAATACAAATCGGTCGGGATCAAGCTGCGGGTCACGCCGGAGTCCATCTTCGAAGACCGCGTCGTGCTTGAAGTCAGCCCCGAGGTTTCCAACATTATCCGCTACGAAGAGTCGGCCGCCGGTCGCAATCCAGTGGTGGCGATTCGCAATGCGAGCACGATGCTGGAGATGAACGACAGTCAGATGGTCTCCATTGGCGGGCTGCTGCGCGAAGAAAAAATCGAATCGGAAAAACGGGTTCCAATCCTGGGAAGCATCCCGCTGATCGGAACGCTGTTCCGCGCGAACACCAGCGAGGAAATCCGTTCCCAGCTCGTGATTTTCCTGACCGTCAATATTGTTGATCCGGCGAAGTTGTCAGTCGACACCATTGACCCCAGCCGGGTCCCGGAGCAATTGCAGGAACGCATTGACGCCTCTCACGCGGCAATGCCTCAGAAAAAACGTTCATTCTTCCGCGATCTGTTCCGGTTGTTCAAATAAGGCGGGAAGCGTATGAAGCCATTCCAAACACAGTTTAATCGTCGCCTGCTCGTTGTTCTGGCGGCATCGGCTCTTCTTGCGGGATGTGGGAAGGATGGCGATGGGGATCAGCCCGATCAGGTCTACAAAGTGATTCGAGGCGAGTTCAACATCGTCATTTCCGCCAACGGCGTGCTGGATGCGGTCAAGCGCTATAAGATCGAAGCGCCCTCGATTTCCAAGCAGGGCCTCGACATCATCGAGGCCGTGGAGGATCAGACCGTTCTGAAAAAAGGGGATCTGATCGTTGCGTTTTCTGACGAGACCTATCTCGATGAGCTTGAAAATCAGACCATTAAAATTCAAGAAGCCGAAAACGATCTGATGATTCTGCAGCAAGACTATCAGATGAAAATTGCGGATATCGTCAGCGCCATCAAGAACTCAACCGATTCCCATCGCATCAGCAAGGAGGCTCTTGAAAAATATGTGAGTGAAGATGCTCCGTTGTCAAAAACAACCTTTCAGCGGGACTTGGATGACGCCCGCCTGAATGTGGAAGAAGAGGAAGAAAATCTAGCCTTACTCAAAGGTAACCTACTCTCCGCCTCGATGGGCGATGAAGCCGCCCGCCTAAAAATCCAAGATCAGGTCGATGCCTCCGAAATGAAAATTGAAAATATGGAGAGTGCAGAAGAAAAAGCGTCCTATAACCTGCGGATCTTTAAGCAGTACACCTTCCCTCAGCAGTCCCGTAAGCTGGAGCAGGGGCAGGTGAAGGCGGAGATGGATCTGCAGAAAGAACTTGTCAACTCGGCCGCGCAGCGGGTGCAGATGGAGGGAAAAATGAGAACGCAGGAGCGATATCTTCTAAGTATGAAGCAGCAAAAAGAGGAGCTGGTTGACAATATTTCCATGCTGAAGGTGAGGGCCCCTGTGGCCGGAACCATTTCGTATGGCGATCCCAACCCGCGCCATCGGGGCCGGGAGCAGAAAGAGATTGCGGTCGGGGCTAAGATGAACCGCAGCGAAATCATCGGCAGTATTCCCGACTTGAGCCGGCTGGTGGTGAATGTAGATATTCCAGAAATTTCCCGCTCAAAAATCGACACGGGAATGCGCGCCGAAATGCGCATTAAGGCGCTGCCCAATCTCCGTCTGTCCGGGGCCATCGAGCGGGTTTCCGATATGGCCAGCAGTCTGGTCTTCTGGGACCGGAGCAGCCCGAAAATCTATCCGACCGTCATCAGTGTGGAACAAAAAGAGTCGTCTCTGCGGCCGGGGATGACCGTGGAAGTGGACATGATTTCCGAGGTGATTTCAAATGTTCTTTTTGTGCCGGTCGAGGCGCTGTTTGTCAAAGAAGGCGATATTTACTGTCAGATAAAAAAGGCAGTCGGTTCCGAGGAGCATCAGGTGCTTATTGGACGAAGCTCCAGCAGTTATGTGGAAATTCTGAAAGGGCTCGAAGAAGGGGATCGTGTTCTGTTGAGTCGGGAGGAGCTGTAAATTGAGCTTGATTCAGTTGCAGGGAATCAGCCGGGTTTACGGCAGTGGCCCCACGGCCGTGCATGCATTGCGCCCGGCCGACCTACGTATCGAGGAGGGGACTTTTGTCGCTATCTTTGGGCAGTCGGGGTCGGGGAAGTCCACCATGCTCAATATGCTCGGATTGCTCGACGAACCCACCACCGGCAACTATTTGCTCGAAGGACGCAATGTGGCCAAGCTGACCGATGCGGCGCGCTCCGAAATCCGCTGCCGTAAAATCGGTATTATCTTCCAGTCCTTCAATCTGTTCCCGCATTTTTCCATTCTCGAAAATGTCTGTATGCCGATGCGCTTCGCTGGAGCCGATCGGTATGAAATGAAAGAGCGCGCCTCGCAGCTTCTCGATCGTGTCGGGCTGGGCAGTCGTCTGCATCACAGTCCGTCGCAACTATCCGGCGGACAGTGCCAGCGCGTCGCCATCGCCCGCGCCTTGGTCAATAAGCCGGCCGTACTTCTTGCCGACGAACCGACCGGAAACCTCGATGTGAAAACCGGCGATGAAATTCTCGGGATTTTTCATGAGTTGGTGGCTGAGGGACATACCGTGATCATGGTTACGCATAACGCCGAGTACGAAAAAGAAGTTCAGCGAGTCATCGAACTGAACGACGGAAACGTGGTGCGCCAATGAGTTTCATCTACAACATTGAATCCACTTGGCTCAGCCTTAAGCATCACGCCTTCCGCTCGCTGCTCGCCATGCTCGGCGTTGTGCTCGGCGTCGCCGCAGTGGTCGGCATGCTGGCGGTCAGCGAAGGCGCCCGGGTTGAATCGATTGAACGCATCCAGCGGCAGGGAGTGGATAACATCATCCTGCACTCCGAGGAGCCTCAGGCCAATGCAACCGGCGGAGAAACTGTCTATTTTTACGGGATTACCCGCGAAGACATAACCCACTTCAAAACGGTGTTAGACAACGTGAAAAAGGTCGTTCCGGTGGTGGGACTTCGCCAGACCATTTATGCCAAGGGAAAGCCGACGGATGTTGTTTTAGTGGGCGCGGATCCTGAGTTTTTGAAAATCTCCCGGTCGGAAAATTTCGATCCGCGCGGGCGGTGGATTTCCGAGTCAGATGGCGCGACCGCCTCGCAGGTTTGCTCCGTTGGGGTGGATGCCGCCCGCCAGCTTTTCGGCTTGGAAGATCCGTTGGGCAAAACGGTTTCCGTGTATGGCGCCACCTTTAAAGTAGTTGGGTTGCTCAATAATCCGTTGCGCTCGAAGCTGGCCGGAAAATACGACATCAACAATCTGGTGTATGTCGATTACGAAACCTTGCTCTCCATTTTCAACCGCGATGCGCTCAAAGTGGAGGCTGATTACGTCTATGTGCAGGTCCAGGATCTGGCCTATCTCAAAAATACGGCGGATCGCATCCGAACCTATCTGACGGAAACCCACGAACTGCCCGACTACACCATCAGCGTGCCCTATGAACTGCTCCTCGCCGAGCAAGCCACCCAGCGCGTTTTTGCCGTCGTCATGGGTTCCATCGCCGCCATCTCCCTGCTTGTCGGCGGCATCGGCATCATGAACATCATGCTCGCCAACATCTACGAACGAACCAAAGAAATCGGAACCCTGCGCGCCCTTGGCGCCCAGCGCAAAACCATCCTCACTCAGTTCCTCTTTGAAGCGGTTACCCTGACTGGGCTCGGCGGGGTTCTCGGCGTCGCCATCGGCTTCCTGATCGCCGTGCTTATAAAATATACCACGGATATGCCCACCATCGTCACGCCCGGCAGTGTCATCGTCGCGCTCACCGTCTCCATTATGACCGGCATCATCTTCGGCACCAACCCCGCGTGGAAAGCCGCTAACCTCAGCCCCATCGAAGCCCTTCGCCGTTAACATGAAATCCTCGATTGAACTCGTATCTATCGGAACCGAGCTGCTCAGCGGACGGACCCTCAACTCGCACGCGCAGACTCTCGGAGCGGCACTCACCCAAATCGGTTTGCAGCTTTCACGCGACACCACCATTCCCGACGGCATAGAAATCATCCAAGCCGCTGTCCGCGAAGCGTTCGCACGCACCGACATCGTCATCGTCAGCGGCGGGCTCGGCCCGACCTCCGACGACATCACCCGCGAGGCGCTCGCTGGGCTTTTTGACTGCAAAATTGTCACATCTTCTATCGCGCTTGAAGCAATCAAAAAGCGTTACTCCGCGCGCGGAATCACGGTCAATCCCGTCTCAGAACGAATGGCACACATTCTAGACGGCGCCGAAACCCTCGTGAACTCCGCCGGCGCGGCCGCCGCCCAAAAACTAGATTTTACAGACCTTGGAAAAACTCTGTTTGTCGTGCCGGGTCCGCCCGGCGAATTTGTCGCCGTGCTCGATGACCACATCGTCCCGTGGCTCCGCAAAACCTTTCCGGAGGCCGCGCCACTCGAACTGCGCGTGCTCACCACGCAGGGCCTTGGCGAGTCCGACATCGTCACCCGTCTTGAAGAGGCTGGTTTCCAAGCCTTGCCTGCCCTGAGGGAACTCGAAGGGGAACTTTCGATTGGATTTTATCCAGGGTTTGGAAAAGTCGAAATTCGCTTGAGCGCACCCAAGAAAAAAGTGGAGGCACTCGACACGGCGGAAAACGCTCTGCGGGAACTACTCCATGACCATCTCATCGACTGAGACCCTTCGAGCCTTCATCGCCGCCGCGCCGGCGACGCTGCGCAGGCCGAACTCGTCCGCGTTCAGCGCGAACTTAAGAAAGCGCTCGCGCATTCTGGCCTGCGCATCAAATGGACCGATCCGTCCACCTTTCACATCACGCTTCTCTTCCTTGTGAATATTCTCTCCGACAGCGCCGACAGGGTTTTCCAATGTTTGGAGAAATATGCACAAAAAGTTCCAACCATTGGAAGTCATTTAGACGGAGTTGGATTATTCAAAAAATCGGGCGAGGTCTGGGTCGGCCTGTCTGTGCCGCCGGAGTTGTTGGAACTGCAGAAGGAGTTGGCTGTCACACTCGAAATGGATCCGGGTCATTTCCACGCGCACTTCACGCGGGGACGCATCAAAGGTGGGCGGCCGGAAGAAAACTTTTTCCAATGTTTGGAACAAACAGATGTGAAGTTGGTTCCGTTTAAGATTGGTTCGATCGCGCTGGTTCAAAGCGAATTGCTTCCCGAGGGAGTACGTCACACAGTGCTGGCTCATGTTCGGCTTGCATAACCACGTCAACCCATATTCCCGAACCTATATAGGTCCGGGAATATATTTGTTGTATAGCCTTGATTTAAAATTACTTAACTATATAAACTTCTGGTGCAAATTAAGGAGAAAAATATGTCGGCTTTGAGGCCTACTTTATGGCGCACCTGTCGCGTAATTGCCTGCGAAACAAGACTGAAACTCCTGTGGGCACTTTTCCAGGAGGAAGAGTTGTGCGTTTCTTCCGCAGCAGAATGCGTCGGGATGGGAGAAGCTCAGGCGAGCATCCAGCTTCGTGCGTTAAACGCTCGCGGATTAATCAGTTCCCGTCGGCAAAAGATGCGGGTTTTTTACCGCCCTGAGGCCAATGCCGCCGTCGACTTTGCCCCGCAATTACTAGAGGGGTTGCAAACGTGCTATGTGCGAAGAATGGCTCACGAGGCAGTAATTCGTCAGGCGACAGCCTTCACCCATGAACGCAGGATTGAAGTCGTTCGGGTCTTGGATCGTGCGCCGATGGATTGGAATGATTTGGCCGCAACAACCGGAATGTCCGACTCGGCGCTTTTTTTACATCTTGGGAAGCTGGGAGATCGCGGTTTTGTCAAAAAGGTTGGGAACAGTTATATGCTGTCTCGGCCCGGAAACCGTTTTGGAACGCTTTTGTTAAGAGTTGCTTTGTCCTGATGTTGCTAAACAGACATCATCGCCGTAAACTCCGTCCATGCTTCCACAGTGGATTATCGAAAAAAAGCGCGATGGATTTGAACTCTCCGAAGAGGAAATTCATTTCCTGATTCAAGGCTTCACAGACGGCTCCATTCCCGACTATCAAATGGCGGCCTTCGCCATGGCGGCCTACTTCAAAGGCATGACGCCGCGTGAAACCGCATCACTGACGCTCGAAATGATGAACTCCGGCGATGTCATCGACCCGGCTTCTTTGCCAGGAATCAAGGCGGACAAACACTCAACTGGTGGAATTGGCGATAAAATCTCACTCATCCTCGCCCCGCTTGCCGCCGCCTGCGGGCTGACCGTTCCGATGATTTCCGGGCGTGGCCTCGGCATCACCGGCGGCACGCTCGACAAGCTCGAAGCGATCCCCGGCTATCGCACCGACCTCTCCGAAAAAGAATTTTTTCAAACCTTGGAAAAAGTCGGATGCTCGATCACCGGTCAGACTGCGCAGCTCGCACCTGCCGATAAAAAACTATACGCCCTGCGCGATGTCACCGGCACGGTTCCTTCCATTCCGCTCATCACTGCGTCCATCATGAGCAAAAAACTGGCTGAAGGGGTCGATGCGCTTGTCCTTGATGTCAAATGGGGGAAGGGCGCCTTCATGAAAACCAAAGTGCAGGCGCGTGAGCTGGCCGAAGCGATGGTCGCTGTCGGAACCCAAATGGGAAAAGGCGTTCGCGCGGTGATCACAGATATGAATGCGCCGCTCGGTCGCGCCGTTGGCAATTCCCTCGAAGTGCAGGAGTGCTTAGAGGTTCTAAATGGCGGTGGCCCCGACGATCTGAAAAACCTGACCGTTGAATTAACCGCCCACATGCTCGAACTTTCCAATGTTCGGAAAACCAAGGCCGAAATTTTCCAATGTTTGGAAAATGGAACCGCGCTGAAGAAATTTAAAGCGATGGTCGCCGCCCACGGTGGTTCCACCGACTGGAAATTCACCGAAGCCAAAATTCAAGAACCGTTGCTCGCGCCCGCCGATGGAGTTATCACTGCCGTCGATGCCGAGCTGATTGGAAAGGCGTGCCTTGTGCTCGGTGCAGGGCGGCGGAAAACCGATGACACCATCGATCACGCGGTCGGCATCGCGCAGATGAAGAAGCCGGGCGAGTTTGTGAAAAAGGGCGAGCCGCTGGCCGTCATTTTTTCCAATGATCGGAAAAAAATGGACGAAGTGATTCCAATGCTTTCCTGCCCTGCCTGTCCTGAGCAATGTCGAAGGGAGGGAACTCGAAGGGGAAAAGCTTTTGAACTCGGCGATTCGTTTGAGTCGTCGCCGCTGATTTGTGAAGTCATCTAAAAAGGGAATCCCCTATGCCAAAGAATCTAAAAACTGCTTTCGGAATTTTTATTTTGGGCGCCGTACTCGGATTGGCCGCGGCCATCCCGCGGCTGGTGACGTTACAGTTTGATTTTGGCCTGTTCAGACCGTATTCCATCTACTTCTCACATTGGCTTTGATCTGGGGGTTTCAGAGTCGATCCAGCATGGCCTTGTGGGTGGCTCGGCTGGTGATCTCTCTGGGATTAGTTTTCGGATGTGCGGCCTGTCTGGTTATGGGATGCAGGTGTTTGACCTACAGCATTGAAATCGGCGGCCCCTATGTTCAGTTGGTGATGATTCTTCCGGTGATTCTGGTCTTGTATGCGTATATGTTGTGGGTGCTTTTTTCCCGACCGATAAGAGAATATTTCGCCGCTCAGTAGCGGGTGCGATCCGCTTTCTCTTTCCACGCTTCGAAGGCCTTCTGCGCCTCGGCGTTGGTACGAAGCTTATTTGGTCAGCACGGTGAGTCGGCGGAGGGTGTAGCTGCCGCCATTGTTGGTGAAGGTCCAGTCGCGGGTTTTTCCTTGGGAATTGCCGATGCCCATTTCGCCGGTGCTATTCCACTTGTTGAAGGCGAAGACGGTCTGTTTGGCTTTCCAGTTGTGAACCTGCATACAGCCGTAACCAGGAATTTTATCCGATCCGGTATCTCCGAAGTCGTAAATGCTGTCCGTTGAACCTTCGATCGTGTTCCCATTTTGTGCGCCGTAATTTCCGGGCCAAAATTCAATATTCCCTCCGTCAGAATGGGTCACTTCGTTGATGCCGTTAACGTTGCTGCGGACGGTCAGGTTGCTGATCTTCTGCATAAAGCGCGCGCCGCTGGCGACGGTCGGGACGGCGATCTGTTTGACATCGTTGGTGAAGGCATCCATGGAGGCAAAGGCATATAGAATTTCGCCGCCCGTTTTCTGCAGATCGAGCAGGTAGGCGATCTGTTTGAATGAACCGGCGTTGGCGCTGTTGTCGACGGAATATTTTGGCGCGCTGTTCGCATAGCCGCAGGCCGTCGGGATGTTCAGTTGGTAGACCGTTTTGAATCCTTTCATTTCCGGAATGCTTGTGAGCTGCGGAGCTTTCGGTTCAGGGGCTTCGCCAGCGCGGAATGCGGGGGCGGGCAGACCGGCGGCGTTCATCAGGTTCGGCGTGGCCAGTTTGTTCCAGGCAAAGCGCATGGCGACCGGCTTTGCGATCTCGGATGAACTCAGGATGATGCTGTTTCCATTGACGACGGCTTGTGCCGGTTTGAAGATTCCGTCTTCGCCGACGATTTCAAAGAAGTCGGGGGCTTTGCCGTCGCGGGTGGTGAGACCTTCCGCAGAGTCGAAAACGATTTTGAGGGTGTTACCGCCGAAGAGTGGCTTTTTCATTTTTTTGAAGGTCGGTCCGGTGGAAACGATATCTTTGCCGTAGGTGTTGTCGAGCGCCAGCAGGGCGAGGCGGGTACCGGGGACTTCTTTGTTTGGCGGATGGATGTTGTTGAGGGTGGTTGCATCGCTGACGACAGCCATACCGGTATTCGGAATCCGTTTGACGATTTTGGTCTGTGCTTCCCAGAACTCGGCGAGAACGGTCGGGTCTTCCTGACCATATTGGAACGGGGCGATTTGCACGAGATAGTATGGGAAGTCATAGCCCCATAGTGTGCGCCATCCTTTGAGCAGGGCGGCGGTTTTGTCGACGTAGAGCATGCCTTCGCGGTGATTGGATTCGCCCTGATACCAGATGGCACCTTTGATGGCGAAGGGGATGTGGGCGTGGATCATTCCGTTATAAATGGCAGTCGGAAACTGGCGGTCGTTTTTGGGGTTGCTGTCGAGCGCAGGCATCGGGTTGATTTTTTCGCGGATGTCGGCCAGCGAGTCGAAGCCTTCGAAGCCGCAGGGCGGAGTCCACGGTTCAATGCGGGTTCCGCCCCAGGCGCTCTGAAGCAGGCCGATCGGAACATCGAGTTCTTGCTGGAGTTTGCGTCCGAAATAGTAGGCGACTGCGGAGAACTCGGTCACGGTTGCCGGGGTGCATTCCGTCCATGCGGCATTGATTTTATCGTTGGGTGTGCGTGAGAAGACCTTCGGTGTTTTGTAGAGGCGGATTAGCGGGTGGTTGGCGGCGGCAATCGCGGCGGGGTCGCCGCTTGATTTTTTCATCGACCACTCCATGTTGGATTGGCCGGAGCAGAGCCAGACTTCGCCGACTAAGACATCAGAGACAGAAACTTGAGATTTGAAACCTGAAACTTGAAGAGAGCGGGGTTCAGAAGAAGCGGGCATCGGATCAAGATCGGTGCGCCATTTCCCGTCGGCATCCACTGGGGTCGTTTTTTTCTGCCCGGCGAATTCAACGGTGATCGTGCTGCTGGGATCTGCGGTTCCCCAAACTGGCACGGGTTGTTCGCGCTGAAGAACCATGTGGTCTGTAAAGAGGGTGGGTAGTGTGAGGTCTGCGAAGAGACTCAGGGTCAGTGCAAGTGTGGTGATAGCGATGAACAGTATTTTTTTCATATGGGTCTCCGAGTGGACGTTAAACGCGCAGAGAATAATAGAGGTTGCCGTCAGGATCAATCTTTCTTGCCGGCACCGCAATGGATGCAGCAGGGGCCGCCGGTCGGGGTTTCTTTCCCGCAGACCGAGCAGGTGGTTTGCTGTCCGGTTCCACAGAAGGGGCAGTGCGCCGCGCTGGGCGGCAACCGCTTGTTACAACGGATGCAGGCGCCTTTCGATACTCGTTTCTGCATCACCTTTTGTTTGTTGAACACTTTGCGTTGGATGAAGTAAACGAGCAGTAACCCGACGATGATGATCACGATGATGGCAAAGTAGTACCAGAGTGCCAGCAGACCCCATGACTCCAGAAGGTCGAACAGTTTTTTGAAGAAGTGTTTTGGGATGATGTCGATCACCAGCTGAACCACTTTCAGAATGATCGGCAGCGAGGCGACCACCAACAGGTGGGAGGAGATGAGGGTTTGGATCGGGTTATCCTTTTTGATGCTGCGTCGATTCCACCCATAGAAGATGGCGAAGATCGGCACCATGAAGAGGAGCTGCCAGAATAGTTCTTTGAGCGGGAACCAGAACTGGAATTGTTTATAGTCGGCAACGATTTGATCGCGTTCGGTATCGTCGGGCGAAATGATTTTCCAGAGGTCCTGAATGCCGGCAAGGGCATGAATCTGTCGTTCGAGCGAGCGGATCTCGCCAGTGAGGCGGTCGATTTTCCCCGCATACTGCTTGGCGGTGGTGGACGTGGAGTTGGAGCCGGGCTTGGTGGCGTTGGCAATGTTTTCGAGCAGCTTGGTGTCGTAGGACTGTTTCGCTTTGTTGAAGGCAGATTCAGTTTTTTTGCGTTCTTCGCCCGCTTTTTGGCGGCTCAGGAAAAGGGAGAGGAGTTCTTTGTCTTCGGATCGTGCTTTTGCCTGGGTAAAGAAACGTTGTGCCTCGGGGTGCATGACCTTGAGCTTTTTTTCTTCAAATGGGCTTTCGTAGCGATAACGGGAGTTATTGCGGTCGGCCAGAATGAGGGGCTGAAGTTTTGAGATTCGGTTGCCCGACGTCCAGTTTTGGCCGATGAAGATTTCGCGGGCAATGCCCGGCATATATTCGTTGGCCGTCGTTAGCTGGTTGGTGTGTTCCTGCAGACCGACAAAAAGAATGTTCAGGATAATGATGTCCAGAATGATGATGGTGACCAGCGAGAGCTTGTTGAGCGGTTCCTCTTTGCTGACAGAGGTGAGGCGCTGTTTAAATGCGTTGAGTCGTTTTTTCATATGGGTTCCTTAGTATGCGGTTCGGTGAGCTTTCTCTTTCCACGCTTCGAAGGCTTTTTTCGCCTCATCGGTCAGCCCTTGTTCGGTGGGGAGCTCTCGATTTTTCCAATCCTTGGAAACTTCTTTGTAAATGAATTCATCGTCGAAGCCCGCATCGGCGGCGTCTTCGCGTCCGGCGGCAAAGGTTAGTTTATCGAGCCGCGCCCAGTAGATGGCCGAGAGGCACATGGGGCAGGGCTCGCAACTGGCGTAGAGTTCGCATCCCGATAGATCGAACGTGTTCAGCGTCGAACAGGCATCGCGGATCGCCATCACTTCCGCGTGTGCAGTGGGGTCGTTGGCGGAGGTGACGCAGTTCCATCCGCGACCGATCACGTCGCCGTCTTTAACGACAATCGCTCCGAACGGGCCGCCTTCGCCCGCGTCCATCTTTTCGATAGAAAGTGCAATGGCTTCGCGCATAAATGCTTCGTTCATGGGCTTGATGCTACGCTTCGACCCCCGTACTATCAAGTCCATGCAAGCGATCAATCAGACGGCAATGGACGAAGCGGTTTCAGCGGTGAAAGCCGCGTGGCCGGATGTGAAACCGAAACTGGGTATTATTCTCGGCTCGGGATGGGGCGAGGCGATTGCGGATTTCACTGTGAAGGATTCTCTTTCCTACGAGAAGATTCCAAACCTTGGAAAAACCGCCGTGGTGGGTCATGCCGGTCAACTGCTCCTCGCAGAGTGCAATGGCGCGGAGCTTTTCATTTTTCAGGGCCGACGCCACGGCTATGAAGGTGAGGGGTGGACGCCCGTTGTTTTGCCCACTTGGATTCTTAAAGCCTTCGGCGCGGATACGGTGCTGCTCACCAATGCATCGGGCGGTATTCGGGAAGATTTGGGGCCGGGATCCCTTATGGCGATTGAAGATCATATCAATATGCTCGGCGGCAATCCGCTACAGGGGCCGCATAATTCGAATCTGGGCGTCCGGTTTCCGGATCAGACAGCCATTTATGACCCCGAGTTGCGGCAGACGCTGATTGCCGCTGGGGCGGATGCCACCGGCGTGTATGTCGCCGCGTCCGGCCCGACATTCGAAACCCCTGCCGAGGTCCGCGCGTTCCGGTCGATGGGCGCGGATGTCGTGGGGATGTCTACCGTGCCCGAAGCCATGTTGGCCAATGCAATGGGAATGAGGGTTGCAGGGCTTTCGTGCATTTGTAACTGGGCCGCGGGGCTCGGCGATGAAAAACTGACGGCCGACGATGTGATGCAAACGGCGAATGAAACGATGCCGCGCATGCGGGCGGCACTCCATCAGTTTGTACAATCAGTGATTTAAAAAGGAAGAGAGTGCTATGCGGGTATTAGGAAGTCTTTTTGAGAGCAACCGGAATTGGGCGCAGAAAATGAATGACGAAGATCCTCATTTTTTCAAGAGGTTGTCGAATCAGCAGAGTCCGGAGTACCTCTGGATCGGATGTTCGGATAGCCGGGTGCCGGCGAATGAAATCATCGGGTTGGCCCCCGGCGAGGTCTTTGTGCACAGAAATATTGCCAATCAGGTCATCCATACCGATGCGAACTGTCTTTCGGTGATCCAGTACGCCGTGGATATTTTGAAGGTAAAACATATTATTGTTTGCGGGCATTATGGCTGCGGCGGGATTGACGGAGCCATGGATGAAACCTTGGTGGATCCCATTAGCGACTGGTTAAGCCACGTCCGGGATATTTACAGCAAGTATGCCTCAACGTTAGACCGGATTGATGATGCAGAGCGTCGCAAGAAGAAGTTGTGTGAGCTCAACGTGATTGAGCAGGTGGCCAACGTTTGTCAGACCTCTTTTGTGCAGGATGCGTGGGGCCGAGGACAGGCGTTGGCTGTGCACGGATGGATCTATGCTCTGGAAGATGGCTTGCTGCGCGATTTACACATCTGTGTGCGTTCCGCTGACGAACTCTCCTCGATTTACCGTGTTGCCGTCGACGAAGAACTCGCGGAGGACCTATGAAATCCGAGACGCTACTGGAAGTGGCTGCGAAAATTGCAGGACAGGCCTACGCACCGTATTCAGAATATAAAGTAGGCGCGGCGTTATTGTGCGCCGATGGAACGGTCTTTACCGGATGCAACGTAGAGAATTCATCCTATGGTCTGACGATCTGCGCGGAACGCACTGCGGTTTTTTCCGCGATCAAAGAGGGCCGCCGCGATTTGGTTGCGTTGGCGGTTGTGACACTCGGCGAACACATGCCATATCCCTGTGGCGCCTGCCGTCAGGTGTTGAGTGAGTTTTGCCCTGGTGAATTTTCGGTCTACATCGCCAAAGCGGACGCCTTAGAGGATTATGAAGTCATTTCTCTAGTCGAACTGCTTCCGCACGGCTTTAAACTGATTGACTAAATTGCAGGACGCGGTTGCCACTCCCTGCGGTCGTTGCCTCGTATAACGAGGCCTCTCTCCCGTTGGTCGAGTTTGCGAAGCAGAGCGTGTGTTGTAGAAAAGACACAGGCCCTCTGGATACAGAGAAGCCTGTCCTACAAGTTTTGGATTGTGTCATTGAAGTTGTAGGACGCGCTTCCCGTATTCGGGAGCGTGTGTTAGCGTCGCAACATGAACCGCGAACCTAAACATCCACCGAGGTTGGTGCCCTTTCAAAGGTATGCATCACCGATTTGGTTTGTAACAATCGGAACGTTCAACCGCCGCCCTTGGCTGGCGAATGATGCGGTTCACCACCAGTTCATTTTATTTGCTGAGAAAAATTCTGTTAGGGGAATTGCGATTGGGAAATATGTGATCATGCCGGATCACATCCATTTTTTCATCCGGCTTGCACCGGAGTGCAGACTCGGGGCTACGGTTGGTTTTTTGAAGAAATCATTGTCCGTTGCGATCAAAGGCAGTGGTCATCCGCCACCGCACTGGCAACCGGGATTTTTCGACCATATGGTGCGGAGTGCGGTGAGTTATTCCGAAAAATGGAATTACGTTTATCAAAATCCGGCACGTGCCGATTTAGTGGAGAATGCGGAGGATTGGTCGTATTCAGGGCAGGTTGTGGAGATTAGGTGGTCATGAGACACAGGCTCTCTGGATACAGAGAAGCCTGTCCTACAAGTTTGGATTAGAATTGTAGGACACGCTTTTCCGAAGGAGAGCGTGTGAGTACTACAGTCCCAGCACATTCTTCATGCTGTAAAGGCCCGGTTGTTGAGCGGCGGCCCAGACGCCGGCATTGAGTGCGCCGACGGCAAAGGTGTCGCGGCTGGTCGCGCGATGCGAAAGCTCAATCATTTCACCCGTTCCGGCCATCAGCACCGTGTGGTCGCCGACAATATCGCCGCCGCGCACCGCGTGAAATCCAATTTCTTCCTTCGTGCGCGCACCGGGATGACCCGTGCGTCCGTCGACTTGAGAGCTTTTTAGATCGAGGTCTGCGCCATCGGCGGCGGCCTGTCCGAGCATCAGCGCCGTACCGCTCGGTGCATCCGCTTTCTGGTTGTGGTGACGTTCGATCACCTCAATATCGTAGCCCTTGGCGTGAAGCGCTTTCGCGGCTTCTTCCACCAGATTGCAAAGCAGATTGATGCCGAGGCTCATATTACCCGCCATCACCACGGGGACTTTCTCAGCGGCTTTATTGACCTCCGCCATCTCCTCGTCGGAAAGACCGGTTGTGCCGATCACCCACGCCGTTCCCCATTCGGCGACGCGCTCGGCGTTGCCGGAGGTTCCGAAGTGAGAGGTGAAATCAATAATGACGTCCGCATCCGGTGCGACGGCCGCCAGATCGGTTGTGAGATTCACACCGGCCTCTTTTGTGCCTGCGGCAATGCCGGCATCGTTTCCAATGTCTGGAACGTCCCACAAATCAATCGCGCCGACCAGTTCGAGGCCCGCGACTTTTTCTTCCTGTATGCAGCGAATCAGCGTTTTGCCCATGCGGCCCGCCGCGCCTTGAATCACAACTTTAATGCTCATAAATTTTTCTCCGTTGGAAGTTTCTAGCAGAAGCAGGCTGAGCCTGCACCCATAAATTTTTCCAAGGGTTGGAAAATGCGCCGAAGGCTATAGGCGCATCCAGACCAACCAGTGCTTGAAGAATGGGTTGATAAACCGGAAGTCTTCTTCGCGGGGGTAGATGATTTGCAGCTGGCATAGGCGGGTAATTGCCTTCTTAACGGAGCTGGCATGCTGGATGCCTGTTTCGCGCATGAAGGGTTTGGAATAGGGGTTTTTTCCGCCCAGTGCGGCTAGCGCGCGGAGACAGTTCTGCTGCTGCGCGGTGACCTGTACCAGCATCGCCTCATAGCCTTTGGTTTCCTGAGCGAAAATGCGAAGGAGGGCTGGCGGCAGATGTTTTTCTTCCAACGGTTCTCCGTGACGTGTCGTTTCCCATAGTGCACCGCAAAGCTGTTGCACATCGCCGCTAGTGTGGTCTGCCAGTGAAAGAATTCGTTCTCCAAGCTCTGGAGGAAGGACTCGATCTCCGGTGGCAAACTTTTCAATTAGAAACGGAATAAACTCCAGTGCGTTGAGCGGTCCGATTTCCAAAGGGAGAGCGGACTTGAAAAACGGGCTGTCGGGTAGAATGAAGATTTCCATCATCCGGTTCCGCATACTTCCGGCGAAGAGGTAGGGGACATCCTGATGGTGCTGGATTTCTGCGCGTAGCAGAGCCAGTGTCTCATTCGAATCCGGAAGGTTTAGAATGTCCTGAAACTCATCAATAAACACCACGGTCGGTTTCCGGGCGGATGCCTGTTTGATCATGTCACAAAGACCTTTGATCGAATCTGGGGTCAACTTAATTGATTTATCGAATGAAACGCCCGCCTGCCCGGAGACCGGATCAAATGTGATGGAGGGTCGTAGGCGAGGAAAGGCGGAAATGGCTTTTTCCAACATGCCTGCCTGTTGTTCCAGTGAAATCAACGCACGGGCAATCCGTTTACACAGGTCATCGGCGCTTTTGATTCCCATTAGATCGATTGCGAGCAGGCGGTATTTTTTCAGGTTTCGCACGGTTTCATAAACCAGCGATGTTTTCCCCATGCGCCGGTCGCCCTGCAGAACCGTATTTTGTGCTGATAGGATGTAGCTCTTCAGGGTTTTCTGTAGATCGTCTCTATGGCAGAAGCTCTTTCCTTCGACCACTTGTCCAAACTTGAACGGATTCATGCTTACCTCCATTTTTACACTGATTAGTGTTTAACTGATTGGTGTAGTTTTAACAATGGAAAACTTGAATAATCTGTAGCCGCGCACGCGCCGTCCATACGGACAGGCACGTCCTACACACTTTGGAGGTCACGTTCCTCGTGTAGAAGGACGCGGTTCTCCGCAGGAGGCCGCGTGTTTTCCGGTGCACCGCAACACGTGCCCCCTCGTTCCTTCCGCCTACGCCAAGGCTACGGCGGACTGGCAGGGAGGCACGTCCTACAAATTTTTGGTGTAGATGGACGCGGTTCCCTGGTTTCAGAGGCCGTGTGCTAGCTGTCGCAGGGGCGCAGTGCGGGCTCAAGCGTGCCCGGCTTGTCCCGCCATAGTTTATTAACGACGGCGGAAGAGCCCGCTCCACCTTAGTTCAGGCTGATGATGAGCAGGTTGTCCTGCCAGGTGGCGGGGTAGGAGCGGGTGGCCTCGGAGTAGGCAACGCCGTAGGTTTTAAGAAATGACATGCCGGAGATTTGGCCGACCCCGTTGTTTTTTCGTACGATATAGGCTCCCTGGGTCTCTTGGGTGCAGGGCTTGAAGGCGATGCGCTGGGTGTCTCGGTCAAAGAGTAGCTGCATATGGGTGATGGATTTTTCCTTGAGCAGTTTCATGCATCCGCTGTTGAATCCAAAGTTTCCTTGTTTTAATATGGATACATGCGGTTCCTTGGTTATTTTTCGTCCAGCGGTGAAGGTTTCGAATGCCATAGTGGGCTCCTTGGTTTGAATTAGTTATAGTTGTAATTAAACATGATCTGGAATTGATTGCCACGAAAAACACTAAAAGTCACAAAAAATAGAAATAGATTTGTTGTAGGGCGGGAACGGCTGAAGGCCTTCCCGCCGTTTCGGTGGAATGGCGGCGGGATAACGGCGGGAAGGTTTCGTTCCTCAACCGTTCCCGCCCTACAATGGGAATATTGCGCTTCACCAATAACAAATCTCCGATAACGAATAACCGGGACTTTTGTGAAGTCCCGATCTGTCTCCCGGTTGGAAAGGGGATGTTCGGGGGTGGAACGCGATTTCCAAGCGCGTTAATAAAGGGTTTTCTTGGCGGGATATCCCGAGAGTGGACGCGTAGCCTGCGGCTTTTGTCAATCCCTTTTGACATTCTTTGATTAGGTCGCTAATCTGCCAACGCTTTTTTGAGATAACTGTGTTATGACACCTCTGGCTTTCCGTTGTCACTAGTCAGTGAGAATGTTATGAAAAGCTTTATAAATAAGTGGGATATACAATATTTATCATAAAAAGAGGTTAAATACAAAATGAGAAACATTACTAAATTATTCGGACTGGCTGCAATTGCCGCTGCAAGTGCTTTACCTATGAAAGGTACAGCTGAACCTATTGTTGATGTTAGTTTTGCTCAAGCTGGAGCTAATTCTGAAGCTTATTTTAATGTAACTAATCCTGATGCTACTTATGATAGTGGTTCATTTAAATTTGAAGATGCTTTAATGCCTGTTGCACAAGCTGTAAAGGACAATAATGTTGATTATGTTAATTCTTCTTTAGATGAGATCATGGATGAATGGAATATTAGTATTCAACCTAATGAAGTTTATGGTGGTTGGAGTGCTACTAGAAATGGTAGTAATTTAGATTTGACTAATAATGGAGGATTTCCTGGTTTTGATTATACTGAATGGTTAAAAACCTCTGATAACTCAGCTCAAGATGAGTTTGATTTTAGTGTGAATTTCGGAGGTCAATTAGATTTTGATGGTAATGGAAACTATGCTGGTATTGAACAATTAGCTAGATTAGATTCCAAAGTCTTAGAAGGATTTACTGGAAAATTAGATGAGTTGAATACTTATTCTACTGATATTAATCAAGTTGGAGTTGTTCCAGAACCCGCAACTATTGCGATGCTTGGTCTTGGTGGTTTAATTACTAGTATTGTTAGAAGAATTAAAAATAATTATGGTCATTATTAATTAATGATTTCTTTTTTTGTTTTATGGAAAAAAACGATCCCGGCCATCGTCTAGCAGGGAAAGGAAGATCATAGAGAATCGCCTTTTTATAGGGATGGGCGGGGTTTGAAACTGAAAAAGTCCTCTTCATCGAACCACGCACAGCGGATTTCAGATAGTGAAAGATTGGCGCGTTTTACGCCTACCCCCAATCTTGAACCACGACCCAGCGAATTTAAGGTGGAATCC
>CAYYYX010000011.1:0-29519 GCA_964476065.1 uncultured Verrucomicrobiota bacterium
TTTTTCTAAGTTATTACTCAGCAAAAGGTTGGTTGCTCACGACAATTCACCCTGGTAGGGTTTATGGGTTAAATGTTGACCTATGTGCCCCTGTTTAGTAAAACATAACAAATCTGATAATCATTCATTCTTTTTAAAGGAGGAAAACCCTTATGAAAATGTCAACTAAAGGTCGTTACGCAGTCCGTATTTTGCTGAGCATTGCCCGTTTCCAGCATAACGGACCGGTATCCAAGAAAATCATTGCCGGCGAAGAGGGCATCTCACCCGACTATATTGAGCAGATTATTGTCCCGCTCAAAAACGAAGGCCTGTGCGTCGGGATCCGCGGTGTGAAAGGCGGATTCAAGCTGGCGAAGGAGCCGGAAGACATTACGGTTTTTGATATTCTCCGTGCCTCGGAAGGCGTCATGTCTCTGGTGGACTGCGCGCATATGGACTGTAAAGGGAAAGATAAAAACAAATGCGTTGTTCGTCCGGTTTGGGCCGGAGCCGCCCTTGTTCTGAAGGAATATTTTGAAAAGGTAACGCTCAGAGACTTGCTCGACGAAGTGGCGAAACTCGATAAGTCGGGTGCCACGAGCTATAGCATTTAAATAGGCGGGAGAGGGTTCGATGAATATCTACGAAAATATTACTCAAACAGTTGGCGGAACGCCGCTCGTTAGACTCAACAGCTTAAGCCAAGGGCTTCAGGCGACGGTTCTCGTTAAGATGGAGTCGCACAACCCGCTGAGTAGCGTCAAGGACCGCATCGGGATTGCCATGATCGAAGCCGCTGAAAAAGCCGGCAGTTTGGCGCCGGGCGCAACCCTCGTGGAGCCGACCAGCGGCAACACCGGCATCGCACTCGCCTTTGCCGCCGCCGCTAAAGGCTACAAATTGATCCTCACCATGCCCGAAACCATGAGCATGGAGCGGCGCAAACTGCTCGCCGCGCTCGGCGCGGAACTCATCCTGACCCCCGGTTCCGATGGAATGCCCGGTGCCATCAAAAAAGCGGAAGAGCTTGTCGGAAAAATTCCCAATGCCGTCATGCCGCAACAGTTCGACAACGCCGCCAATCCCGAAATTCATCGCCAAACCACCGCCGTTGAAATCTGGAATGATACCGACGGAGACGTCGATCTCTTTGTGGCCGGAGTGGGGACTGGCGGAACGCTGACCGGAGTGGGGAGCGCACTCAAAGAGCGCAAGTCCGATGTCAAAGTCATCGCGGTGGAGCCGATCGATTCGCCTGTCATTTCTGGCGGCGAGCCCGGCTCCCACAGAATTCAGGGCATTGGCGCCGGATTTATCCCCGTCAATCTCGATGTCGACTTGTTGGATGAGGTCATTCAAATTAGTTCCGCCGATGCGGGCTCCACCGCACGTCGCCTTGCCAAAGAAGAGGGCATCCTGTGCGGAATCTCTGCGGGTGGAAACGTATGGGCGGCTCTCGAGCTGGCCAAGCGCCCCGAGAACAAAGGCAAAACCATCGTCACCATCATCTGCGACACCGGCGAGCGCTATCTCTCGACCTGGCTCTTCGACGAAGACTAAGTTCCGAGGTCTGGAAACCCGAACGCTCCGTTTTCCAATCCTTGGAAAACGGAGCGTTTCTTTTTTCAAAACCTTGGAGAAGGCTGAGCCTTCACTCTTCTATTTTTCCAATCCTTGGAAGAATGAGCCGGAAAAGTAACGCCGATGGCGTCAGAAATTCCAAGCATTGGATAAGTCTCGAGGTAGGGCGTGCGCCGCGAACGGCTGGGACAGCCGTCCCTACCAAAAACTCCCGGCATTGGAAACTGCACCCACAGAAACCATACCTTGCAAGGTATGGTTCTTGAAAAGTTCCAGGCCTTGGACCTGCGTGTCACGCCGTAGTTCTCGAAGGCGGAAGCTATTCCGAAAGTGCTTTTCGTATTCTCGAAAAGAAGCGACCCAGAGGGAGCGGCAAACTCTGCGTTCATCTGCGCAACTCTGTTTTAAACCCCGAGGCTTCGGGGCGGATGAATTTTCCAAACATTGATGAGCCCGACAAAAGTCTATCGCGATGCCCCAAAGGACTTTTGAATTCCACTGTTAACCTCAACGCATTTAATGATCGGGTTTTTCAGTCGCTGGATTCATTGGGTGGAACGCGACCTCCGGGCGCGTTGGCCGATGCTCAGCTGAACGTGCCCGGAGGTCTCGTTCCACCCTCGTCCGACTTTTGTCGGGGTCATCAAACATTGGAAAAATGTAAACGTAAAGGCGCGGAGTGCGCGAAGAAGCGCAGAGGGTTCTTTGCGGAACTCTGCGGGCTTGGCGTCTTTGCGTTTAGATTCCGGCACCGGAGCTGAGATGCAGTCCGCACTCTTTGTGCTCGGGATGTTCCCACCACCAGCGGCCATCGCGCTCGTCCTCGCCGTCGCGGCAGGGGCGGGTGCAGCATTCGCATCCAATGGAAAGAAAGCCTTCGTCGTAGAGGCGGTTATACGGAACATGGTTTTCTTTGGCGTAGAACCAGAGGTCGCCGGTATTCCAGTGAACGAGCGGGTTGATTTTGATCAGGCCGGGGCGCCGGGGATCTTCTTCCACGATGCTCAGCTCTTTGCGGGTTCCGCCTTGATCCATCCGCCGTCCGGTGATCCATGCGTCGCAGTCTTTGAGCGCGCGGTTGAGCGGTTCCACTTTGCGGATTCCGCAGCATTCCTTGCGGTTTTCCAGGCTCTCTTTGAACGAGTAGAGGCCCTTCTCTTTTTCCATTTTTTCAACTGCCGAGGTTTGCGGGAAAATCCATTCGATTTGAATGCCGTACTTCAGCCGGATGCGTTCCGAGCACTCGTAGGTTTCTTCCGGCAGGCGACCGGTATCGAGCGAGAATACACGAATCTCTTTGCCGAGCTTATGGATCATATCGAGCAACACCAGTCCGCCGAGCTGGAAGCTCGTCGCCATGGTGATTCGATCCCCGAAGTGGTCCATCGAACGCGCGAGAATCTCTTGCGTGTTTTTCGGGTCAACCCCATCAAATAGGTTTTGGTACTTTTCCATTTCTAAAACATATTCTAGTTAAATTTTTGATCGCGAATCTCGCGAATTTTCGCGAATGGAGAATTCAAATAGTTGATTCGTGTGAATTCGTGCAATTCGCGATCCTCATAATTCTTCTGTCCATTATTCTGTAACGATTGTTTTTAAAGAGACCTTCTGGATGCTGATCGCATCGACCGGGCAGGCGTCGACGCAGGCCCCGCACCGGATGCAATCGTCCTGATTGATCCAGATCAGATTCACATCATCCTGTTTTCCTGCAATCTCCCAGCCCGCTACGGTGCCGTCGGGGTTGTGTTTGAGTTTTTTGATTTTCAGGATGCAGTCCGGCCGCGGCTTGGCCTTCACGCACCAGTCGCAGTAGATGCACTTGTCCGAATCGATCTCAAACTTGTAGTGGCACTGATAGCAACGTTGCGCTTCGTCGGCGGATGTCGGCGCTTCAAAACCGGTTTCCACCTCGGCGGTCAGATTGCGCCGGGCCAGATGAATTGCGGGCATCGGCTGCAGATCGACCGCATCCATTTCGCGGATTCGGCCCGTCTCTTCAACATCTTCAATCACCGCGACATCTTTCAGCCGTTCTTTGCCCATCAGGAATTGATCAACGTTGCGTGCGCACTCTTTGGCGTGGCCGATGGCCTGAATCAGCGAGCTCGCGCCGGTGGCAAAATCTCCGGCCGCAAAAATCTGATCCCGAACCGTTGCGCAGGCCGTGCCGCTTTTCAGCCAGCCGTCCTCCTCAACCAGTTCCTTTTTGAGTACGTCGTCGATCCATGCGGTGTCGGGAAACTGTCCAGTCGCCAGCAGAATGGAGTCGGCCTGAATTTCAAATTCACTGCCGGGAATGTCGACGGGGCGACGTCGCCCGCTCGCATCCGGTTCGCCCAGCTTCGTGCGGACAAACTGCATCGCCGTCACCCGGCCGTTTTCTCCGATGTAGGCTTTGGGGCTGACCATGGTTTCCAACGGAATATGTTCGTGCCCCAGCTCTTCGATCTCGCCGGGCGTCACCAGCATTTCATCGACGGAGCGGCGGTACCAAACCTTCACCTTGCCTTTGGGCATCCGCAGAATGGAGTCGGATGCGGTCTGGTCGGCGAGTTCCTCTTCGACCTGTACGGTCGTTGCGCCCAGCCGCCGCGCGGTGCGCGCGCAGTCCATGGCTGTAAAGCCGCCGCCGATGACGACCACATGTTCGCCGATCTCCGTGGCGCCCGTTTCGTTGACTTCCAGCAAAAACTCCAGACCGTGGCGAATGCCCTTCAATTCCTTGCCCGGCAAGTCCAGCAGGTTGGGGCGTAGAGTGCCCGCCGCCAGAACCACGGCATCGTTTTGTGCGGTCAGCTCGCTCAGTGAAATAGCTTTCCCAATTTCGGCATTGCAGACAATCTCGACACCGAGCGCGCGAATCTGATCGATCTCTTTGGCGATAATGTCGCGCGGCAGGCGGAACTCGGGAATGCCCTGATTCATCATGCCGCCCGGCTGGTTGTGTTTTTCATAAACGGTCACGGAATGGCCGAGCAGTGCGAGCTGCCGCGCCGTGGCCAGTCCTGCCGGGCCGCCACCGATTACCGCGACGATTTTTCCGCTCGGCTCGAACCATTTTTCGAGCACGACGGAGTCTTGGCCGCCGAAGTCCGCGGCGGAGCGTTTGGAAAAACAGATGGCGACGGGTTCGCCGAGCCCTTCCCACCCGTGGCGGCAGGCCGCTTCGCAGGGCCGTGCGCAGACGCGCCCCAGCACAGCGGGGAAGACGTTGTCTTCGAGATTAATCCGGTAGGCCTTTTCGTGTTCGCCGCGATAGATGGCATCCAGATAGCCGGGGATGTCGGTGGACGCCGGGCAGGCGGCTTGGCACGGAATGTTTTTTTCCAACCATTGGAAATCTTTGGGCGCATCCGCTTTTCCGTTGAGCTTAGACAGCGCAATGAACGAATAGGGCGCATCGGCGTCCGGGCGCTTATCTTTCGGTCCGCCCATTTTGCAGGGCGGGTTCACCAGCGGACGTTTTATTTCGCTGTCGGAGCGCTTCATCGCATCGATGATCGTCTGCATCGTCGGGTCGGTGCTTCCGTAGGAAAGCGCCTGTTCGGCGAATACCTTGGCGGTGTAGACATCGCCGCGCGCGAGGTTGCGGCCTTGGTAGGCTTTGGCAATCAGTTCGCAGATGCGTGCACCTTCTGGGGGGCCGAGTCGGCAGAGCAGGGAAACGGCCTTTTCATACTGCCCAGCATCGACCAGTCCTTGTGCGTCATTTAGTAACTGTGTCATGAGTTATCCTGTTGTTTTTCAAATCACTAAGCTATGTCGGTCGGATCAGAATAATTATGGACAGAATAATTTTCCAAACATTGGAAACGGCCCTGACCTTGAATTATTCTGTCCATAATTATTCTGATTATTTTTGAATCAACACCTTGAATTGTTCCGTGCCGATGCGTTCGCAGAAGTCGATGAAACGCTCGCTTTCGCTCTGCCGGTTTTCTAAATAGGTATCGAGAATTTTGCGGATGACCGCGACGAGGTCGTCGGCGGTGGCGTCGCATAGCTCTTCGGCAATGTGCCCGGCTTCGCTGAGCTTGCCGCCGACCAGAACGGTGTAGGCTTCGGTGCTCCCGCCGTCTTCATTCCGGATGCGTTTGCCGCGCAGGCCGATATCGGCAATCCAGGCGTGTGCACAGTTGTTCGGGCAACCGGTAATGTTGATTCGCAGCTCGCCAATGGATTTCCAATAGGCTTCGTCGCCCGCAAAAGCGTCGTAGAGACGATGGTAGGCGTCCGGCGAGTCGGCCACGGCCATTTTACACATCGTGGTGCCGACGCAGGCGACGATGTCCGGCAGGCGTTCGTGCCCCTCGGTGCGGAAGCCCGCTTCGTGTAGTTTTGCCAGTAGCGCATCGACGTTTTCGTTGGGGACATCATGGAGCTCGATATTCTGGCGATTGGTGAAGACCACCTTTTGGCCCCCGAGGGTTTTGGACAGCTCTGAGATGGTTCGGGATTGCGTGGTTGTGAGCTCGGAGCGCGGAATTAGTGTCCGCACAACGCTCAGCCCGGCTTGTTGTTGAGGAACCACTTCCTGTCCGTTGAGGAACATTTTTCCAAGGGTTGGAAGCGGCTGCGCCGCCCGTTCTATTTGTTCAAGCCCCGAGACACCCCTTTCGCGCATGATATCGAGCAGCACGTCGGCGAATTTGTCCGCGCCCATTTTATCGACCACGATTTTAAGCCGTGCAAAGGCGCGCTTGCGGCGGTCGCCGTGGCGGCGGAATGCCTCGACGGTTGCCCGCGCTACAGCGAGAACGAGTTCTTCGGGCACCCAGTCGAAAATGACTTTCGCCAGATAGGGGCGGGCACCGAGGCCGCCGCCCGCATGGAATTTCCAGCCGACCGTTCCCGCGCGCTCGACCGGCACCCAGCCCTGACAGTTCATCAGAGTTTGCGCACCCGCTTCGTTGGCGAATGCCACGCTGATCTTGTGCTTGCGCGGCAGGTTTCGCTGGTTCTGAATTTCTTCATCGTTCGCGAAGAGTTGAATCAGTTTGTGCGCGTCGCCGATCTGGTTGGGTGCAACGCCTGCCAGCGAGGAGCCAATAATATTTCGCGGCACATCTCCGCAACCATTTTTGCAGGTGATGCCTACGTCGGCCATGCCTTCGATAATTTTGTAGATATCCTGCTGACGAATCCAGTGGAACTGGAGCGTTTGGCGCGTCGTGATGCACAGCTCGCCCTGCGCGAACTCTTCGGCTAAATCCACTGCACGACTGAATTGTTTTGTGGTCATCAGTCCGCCGGGGGTCACGACGCGGATCATAAAGAAAGAGGGCTGGAGCTGGTGGTAGACTCCGCTCCACTTAAACATCGCCAGCTCGTTGGGGGTGATGTCCTCAAAAGGGCGCTTTGCAATCTCGCGGAAATCAAAATCGGGATTAATTTCCAGCTTGTCGCGTTCTACCTGTGTCAAGTCCGGTTTGGCAGTCATGGTGGCTTCTCCTTTTCCTCGGGTAAATTTTTTGCTATTAAACAGTTTCGGTCGGGTCAGTTAAACAGAACGTTTGACTTTCTTTGAAGATGTATATACATAAAAAGTGATAATCATTGTCACATTTAGCGATTGAACCATGACTACAGGGCCTCTGTCAAAAAAAAATGTTCCCAGCATCCCTATTGCTGAAGGCCCATGCCACAGAGTATAAATAACTATAAACTTTATAATGAAACAGCAAATCAACATCGGAACCCGATCCAGTCAGCTGGCTCTGCTTCAGGCGGAGTCGGTTCGAGAACTGTTGTCGGAAAAACTGCCGGATTTGAACTGGGCGCTCGCGTCCCTGTCCAGCCCCGGCGACCGCGATAAGGCCGCCGATCTCGTTGCGGCACCCGAGGACTTTTTTACGCGCGATCTCGACGAGGCGCTACTCTCCGGAAGAATCGATTGCGCGGTACATAGTGCCAAAGATATGCTCGACCCGCTTCCGGAAGAGGTCGACTTTTTCTGGTTCCCGAATCCCGCCGATCCGCGCGATGCCCTTGTTTGCCGAAAAGAAATATACCTCGCAGAGGAATCTAAAAAACGGATGCATTCTGAACTGAAGAGAATTGGCGTCAGCAGTGAGCGGCGCATCGCCTACGCGAAAGAGCGTTTCCCGAACGCCGAGTGCAAGCCGCTGCGCGGGACCATCGAAGAACGACTCGCGCAATTGGATGCGGGTGATTTTGATGGGTTGATCGTGGCCGCCGCCGCACTTCAGCGTCTGGGTCTCGAAGAGCGGATTGCCGAATGGATATCTGCCGAAGACCTTCCGGTTCCCGACGGGCAGGGCACGCTTGCGCTTACTTTTCGTGCGAATGACGAACGCTTTCTTCGCCTGCGGACTCTCTTTGTGAAACCCGTCCTGTTTGTCAGTGCGGGCACGAGCGCGGGACTTTGCACGCAGGCCGGAGTCGCCGCACTGCGCCGCGCCGATGTCTGCCTCTACGATGCGCTGATGGATCCGGCACTCCTCAATGACCTTCCGGCAACCGCGCAGGCAATTTATGTCGGTAAGCAGTACGGACGGCACAGCCACACGCAACCGGAAATCTGCGAATTGCTTGCTCGTTTTGCGCGACAAGGCAAGCGGGTGGTGCGTCTTAAGGGGGGCGATGCCGGACTGTTCGGGCGGCTCGCTGAAGAGGTGGATGCTCTGGAAGCCCTTCAGCTTCCCTGTCGTGTGATTCCCGGAGTCAGCAGCTTGAGCGCTGCGACGACGGGAACCGGACTATTGCTCACTCGCCGTGGCGTCGCCGATCGCGTTCGAATCATCAGCGGACATTCCGCAGAAGAGGGGCCGGTGAATACGGAAACCGAAGTGATCTTTATGGGCACCCGGAAACTGGCGGAGCTGGCGCAGGAACGAATTGCCGGCGGAGCGGACTCGCAAACACCGGTCGCCGTCGTTTTCTCCGCTGGACGGCCGGAAGAAAAAATCGTTTTTGGAACGTTGGAAACCATCGCGTCGCGTATTGCGAATGAAACCGGTCCGCCGGGACTGATTTTGATTGGGCCCGCGGTGCAGGAAAAATTTAGAACCCGTGCTCAGGGTGCCTTGCGCGGACAGCGTGTCTGGCTCACCTGTAGCGATGCCGTGCAGGAACGCGCCGCACAAGCCGTGCTCGACTTCGGCGGCGTGCCGGTTCAGCAACCACTGATTGAGTTGCGACTTATTGCCGGCGGGTTGCCGCCGTTAGAGAACTACGACTGGCTGGTGTTGACCTCGCCCTCTACGGTTCGCCTGCTGATCCCGCAACTAAAGGATCTGCGCGCGTTGCCGAAAATTTTGTGCTGCGGACAGGGAACGGCCAACTCGCTGAAACTGTTCCAGCTCACTCCCGACGCGATGCCGGAGGGGGATTTCAACACCGAAGGATTGCTCGAAACCGCGCGCGAGGTCATCCCGCGTGATGCGCGCATTTTGCGGCTTCGTTCCGATCTGGCCGGCCCGGCACTGGTTGAAAAATTCCGGGCCGATTTTGAGTCGGTCGATGATTTTGTCCTGTGTGAAAACCATCGGGTAGAGTGCGATCTACCCTCTTGTGACAGCCTCTTTTTTGCGAGTGTCTCCGCGATCAATAGTTATGTAAAACAGTTCGGTGTTCCGTCACTGGAGGGAAAGACCGTGGTGACCATCGGCCCGAAGGATACGGCGGCGATTTTAAAGGCAGGCTGGACGGGAACGCCCGTCGCCCCGATACGTGCAACCGTGGAAGATGCCGTGGAAGCTCTCGCGAACCACTGTATTCGAAAGGAACTCTCGTTATGAGTACATTTCCAGAAACCCGACTGCGGCGGTTGCGCCGTACCGAAGCACTTCGCGGATTGACCGGCCAGCCGGTTCCAACCCTTGGAAAAATGATTTGGCCGGTTTTCGTCGTTGACGGTGAAAACCAGAAAATTGAAATCAGCTCCATGCCGGGGCAGTTTCGGATGAGCGCCGATGAGCTGTGCCGCGCCGTTGCGCCGCTCGCTGAACAGGGACTCGGCGGGCTGATGCTCTTTGGTGTGCTCGATGACGCACGGAAGACTGCGGATGGTTCCGCCGCATTCGCCGAGGACGGGTTGGTTCAGCGTGCGGTAAAAACCCTAAAGGCCGAGTTTCCCGATCTGACGATTTTTACCGATGTTTGCATGTGCGGGACCATGGATCACGGACATTGCGGGCCGTTGAAAAATGGAACAGTTGATAACGATGCCGCACTTCCAATCCTTGGAAAAATCGCGCTGTCCCATGCCGCCGCCGGTGCGGACGGCGTCGCGCCGAGCGCGATGATGGATGGTCAGGTTGCCACGATCCGCCGTGCGCTTGAAGACCATGGTTTCACCGATACGATTCTGATGAGCTATTCCACCAAGTTCGCCTCCGCGCTCTACGGCCCGTTCCGCGATGCGGCGGAATCCTCTCCGCAGTGCGGCGATCGCAAAGCCTACCAGCTCGATCCATCGGATTTGAAACAGGCATTGCGCGAGTCGCAAATCGACGAAGAGGAGGGGGCCGATATGTTGATGGTGAAACCTGCCACCTTTTATCTGGATGTGATTTCCAAGGTTCGGAAAAACACCCACCTTCCGCTCGCCGCCTACAATGTAAGTGGTGAGTATTCTATGCTTCATGCGTTGGCGAATAGCGGGGGCGGCGATCTCTACGCGCTCGCCCGCGAAAATCTCATCGCCATTCAGCGCGCCGGAGCCGACATCCTCATCACCTACTGGGCCAATCAATATGACCGAATCTTCTAAACGACTTTTTGAACGTGCAACGCAGGTGATCCCCGGCGGCGTGAACTCTCCGGTGCGGAGCTTCCGCTCGGTCGGCGGAACGCCGGTGTTTATTGAGCGTGGCGAGGGATCGAAAATAACTACGTCCGATGGGCGCGAGCTGATCGACTTTTGTATGTCGTGGGGCGCGCTACTGTTTGGTCACGCCGATCCGGAGATTGTCGGTGCGGTGATGAAGGCGGCAGTGGACGGAACGGGCTTCGGCGCGGCGACGGAGCGTGAAGTGCTCTTTGCCGAAAAGATCTGTTCGATGGTTCCGGCGATGGATCAGGTGCGGTGCGTGAACTCCGGCACCGAAGCGGTGATGACGGCGATCCGCCTTGCGCGCGGCGCGACCGGTCGCGACAAAATTCTGAAATTCGACGGCTGCTACCACGGTCATTCCGACTCCATGCTGGTTTCCGCCGGAAGTGGATTGCTGAGCGGTGGGTCGAGTTCGTCGGCAGGCGTTCCGGCGGCGGTGGCTGCCGACACGCTGGTTGCGCCGTACAACGATGCCGAAGCCGTTGCGGAAATCATGGCAGCGCAGGGTGATTCGATTGCCGCGATCATTGTCGAGCCGGTGGCCGCGAACATGGGACTGGTTCCGCCGAAACCCGGCTTTCTGGAAACGCTTCGCGAGCTGACTCGTGCCCATGGCGCACTACTGATTTTTGATGAGGTGATCACCGGCTTCCGGTTCGGCCCGACGACGTACGGCACGCTCTGCGGCATCGACCCCGATCTGACTTGCCTCGGTAAAATTATTGGCGGCGGCCTGCCGCTCGCCGCGCTCGGTGGACGCAAAGAGATCATGGAACAGCTCGCGCCGCTCGGCCCCGTGTATCAGGCGGGAACGCTCAGCGGCAATCCGATCGCCGTCGCCGCTGGTTTGACTGCGTTGGAGAAGATGGAGCGGGATAATCCGTTTCCAATGCTTGGGAAACGCGATGAGGACATTGCGTCTACGGTTTCAAATATTGGAAAAGTGAGCGTTCAGGCGAAGGGAAGTGCGTTCACGTTTTTCTTCCGAGAAGACGTTCCACAAAATCTGGCGGAAGCCAAAGAGTGCGATGTCGAAGCCTATGGTCGTTTTTTCCACGCGATGCTCGATCAGGGGATCTACCTGCCGCCCTCGCAGTTTGAGACCGCGTTTCTCTCCACGGCGCACACCGAAGCAGATATTGATGCGTTGATGGGTGCGTTGGCAAACGCTTCTGATACAGAGTTAACTTAATTCGTATTGGTGGTTACAATTCTATTCCGATTAATTTGGTATTAGAGGTTGTCCCAGAAGTCGGGCTGGAGTTGGATGGATTTCCCTTTCCAGCTAAAGCTGCATCGTTTTTCGAGTTTTTGAAGCAGGCGACTGAAGGTTTCGGGGGTGGCGCCGATCGCGGAGGCGATGTCTTTTTTGGAGAGGTCGGGGGTGATGGTGCTGGCTTCGCCATAGTGCTCGCGCAGAAACTCTACGAAGCGGGCTTCAACATCCATGGCGGTGAGCTGTTGAATGCGTTCGGCGAGGTAGCGCTGCCTGGCCATGAGCATGGCCATGAAGTCGTTGCGGAACCCGCGCTCGTCGAGCAGATTTAAAAAGCCGGTGCGCGGCAGCTCGATGACTTCCACATCGGTTCGCGCGATGGCGGTGACGGGATAGCGTGGTTTTTCAAACAGAATGACTTCCGCAAAAAGTTCGCCCTCCTTCACGGTTTTAATGACGGTTTCTTTTCCGTCGAGATTGGTTTTGACCAGTTGAATGCTTCCGGCGGTGAGCAGGTAGACCGCTTTCCCTTCGGACCCTTCCATGAAAAGAAGCTCGCGCTTGTCGACGGTGCGTCGACGGCTCATCGCTGCCAGTTTTTGGCAGGCGGCTTCCGAAAGGTCGCTGAAAAATTTTGCGTCGCGGATAAGCTGGGTTGGATCGGTCATGGGGGGAATACTCAATGTTCAATACTCAATGTTCAAGTTTGCCGCTTCGCTTCTTTTTTGGAATACAAAAAAGCACTTTCGGAATAGCTTCCGCCTTCGAGAACTACGGCGTGACACGCGGGTCCAAACCTTGGAAAACCGGGCGCGAAAGTAACGCCGATGGCGTCATAAATTCCAATGGTTGGAAACCTAACAGTTAATCATGGGTGCAGCATTTATGCTGCTTTTTGCGGGGGAGGATGGCGGAAATCAGTACGCCGATGAGGAGCAGGGCGGAGATTTGTTCAAAGGGGCCAGCCCCTGCCGTGTGATGCTCGACGTGCTCAACGATCATTTCAGAAGAGAGAACTCGGTTGAGCACCCAGCCTGCACTCAGTGCACAGACGGCGAGCGTGGCGAGATAGATGCCGACGGCGCGGCGGCCCATGGTCCGGAAGACCGTGGTGATGGTGGCGGCGTTGGTCGCCGGGCCGGTGACCAGGAAAACCAGTGCCGCGCCGGGAGAGAGGCCCATGCCGATCATGGCGAGTGCAATCGGGATGGAGCCGGTGGAGCAGACGTAGAGCGGAATGCCGATGCCCATGACGGCGATCATGGAGAGCCATTCCGAGCTGAGCCAGCGGGTGAAGAAATCTTCGGGAACGAGCGCCCCGAGCAGACCGGAGATGACGATGCCGAGCAATAGCGCGCGGCCGATATCGCGCGGCAGAACGCCAAACCCGTACGTGAAGACCTGCCTCCACCGGTGTGCGCCCGCCTGTGGATTACAGGAGGGGCAGTGCTCATCGGCGCAACCGTTTTCGTTGTCTTCGGAGGGCGGGGTGAACGCCTCGACGGCTACGCCACAAATGCAGCCGGTGATGAAGGCGATCAGGGTGCGCGAAATGGCGAAGAGCGGACCGAGCAGTCCCCAGGTGGCGGCAATGCTATCGATGCCGGTCTGCGGCGTGGAGGTCAGGAACGAGACCGTCGCCCCCTGTGTCGCGCCGTGCTTGCGAAGTGAGGCGGCAACGGGGATGACGCTGCATGAGCAGAGTGGAATCGGAACACCGAGCAATGAGGCTTTGACGATCTGCCAGAGGCCGCGCTTCCCCAGGTGGGCTTCGATGAACGAAATTGGAACGAAGGTGCTGAGGATGCCGGCCACAAGGAAGCCGAGCAGGAGGTAGGGCGCCATGATGGCCATGACGCTCCAAGATTCGAGGACGATGTTGACAACGGTTTCCATCAGAGTATTTTTTTCAGGATGCTTGATGTAGATCAAGGTGCTTATTTCAAAGGTGAGCATAATCCTCAGTATTGATTGTGGAAAACCAAAAGGAAGGAAATATTATGAGTATGTTTTGTTATCAGTGTCAGGAAAGTGCAGGCAATACAGGATGCACGAAGCGTGGGGTCTGTGGGAAAACAGAGGAAACCGCAAATTTGCAGGACCTGCTTGTTCACCTTTTGAAAGGAATTTCAATTTGGGGCGAGAAGGCTGAACCCGTAAATAAGGAGGCGGGGCGCTTCATTATGGAATCCCTTTTTGCAACGATCACGAATGCCAATTTTGATGATGATCGATTTGTAGAAATGATCGAACAGGCACTGGTTGTGCGTGATGCCTTGAAAACGGAGGTTGGTGGGGCTAACGCCGATGAGTTGCATGACTCCGCTACGTGGACCGGATGCGGGAAAGAAGCGTTTCTTGAAAAATCCGTCAGCGTGGGCGTTCTCGCTACGGAAAATGAAGATGTGCGCTCCCTGCGTGAGCTGATTATCTACGGGCTTAAAGGGGTCGCGGCCTACACCGAACACGCGGCGATTCTCGGTTCCGAAGATGACGCGTTATACGCATTTGCGATGAAAGCTCTTGCGGCGACTACGCGGGATCTTTCCGTTGACGAACTCGTCGCGTTGACACTGAAAACAGGTGAGTTTGGCGTGACGGCCATGGCAAATCTTGACGCAGCGAATACGAGCACCTACGGAAACCCCGAGATCACAGAGGTCCAATTGGGTGTGAGTGATAAGCCTGCCATTCTGATTTCCGGTCATGATCTAAAGGATCTGGAACTGTTGATGAAGCAGACGCAGGGTACGGGTGTAGATGTTTACACACATAGCGAAATGCTTCCGGCACACTATTATCCCGCCTTTAAAAAGTACGATAATTTCATTGGAAACTACGGGAATGCTTGGTGGAAACAGGGCGCAGAGTTTACCTCTTTTAACGGCCCTATTCTGATGACTACGAACTGTATCACGCCGGTGAAGGATGCGTATAAGGATCGTATTTTCACGACGAATACCGCGGGGTACCCGGGTGTTAAACACATTCCGACGGGGCCGAATGGCGAGAAAGATTTTTCGGGAATCATTGAGCTCGCAAAAACCTGTGCCGCACCGACAGAGATTGAAACTGGAACGATCGTGGGAGGATTTGCTCACGACCAGGTGATTCAGCTCGCCGACAAGGTCGTGGACGCGGTGAAGTCGGGTGCCATCAAGCGTTTTGTCGTCATGGCGGGTTGCGATGGTCGTCAGAAAGGCCGTAATTACTTCACCGAAGTGGCTGAAGAATTACCCAAAGATACCGTGATCCTCACCGCCGGTTGTGCGAAATATCGCTACAATAAGCTGAATCTCGGCGACATTGGTGGAATTCCTCGGGTTCTCGATGCGGGACAATGTAACGACTCCTATTCATTGGTCGTGATTGCAATGAAACTCCAAGAGGTCTTTGGATTGGATGACATCAACGATCTGCCGATTTCTTATGACATCGCATGGTATGAGCAAAAAGCAGTGATTGTTCTGCTCGCACTGCTCTTCCTCGGTGTCAAGGGCATCCGCCTCGGCCCGACACTTCCCGCATTCCTCTCCCCAAATGTGACGCAGGTGCTGGTCGATAACTTCAATATCAAACCGATCGATACGGTTGAAGGGGATATTGAGGCGATGATGGCTGGGAAATAAACCAGAGTCTGAGAAAGACACGTGCGCCCCAGAAGAAATTCTGGGGCGTTTTTTAACGTAGATGCGGTGTCCTCACCGCGTTTCTTGTTGCTGGTTGAACGCGGGGAGGACACCGCTACAATCTGTTTCCAGGCATTGGAACCAACTGCGTTGGATATTTTATTTTTTTCCAATGCGTGGAAAATTAGCCTGTCGGATAAACGCTCCGAGAATCACGATGGCCATTCCGGGGATGAGCCAGATGGCCTGGCGTTCCATGAAGCCGAGCCAGAACATCGGCGAAGCGAGGGCCATCGCGATCCACATCAGGGTCATGCTGACGGGGGACTTTCCTTTTCGAGCCATCACGACGCGGTAGAGGACATAGGCGGGGAAGGCGAGTCCGTAGGCGCTCATGAATGTGCGGTAGAGGATTTCGCCGCCGGTGAGTCCGGCGTGGGCGGGGAGCTTAATTGCAAAGAGCCCGATGACTCCCGACAGGACCATTAAAACGAAGAGAATTGGTTTTTTCGATTGGGCGCCTGGGAGAGTGCGGATGCGGTCGAGATGCACGCGAACCGTGAAGATCCATTGGCAGAGGATGTGGGTCAACAATCCGGCCGCGAGCCAAGGGGTTGCAATCGGGACGAAGGATGTGCCGTCGAGTGCTCCCGCGATCACGCCGGCGTAGCGGGTGGTCAGGAGAATCATGGGCGCAAAGAAGCCGACGAAGCCGAGGGTGAACCCGAGCCGGCCGTTATTTTTGGTGTCGAGTTGCTGGCGGGCGTGGTGGAACGTGATGTCGAGATAGGGGCAGAGCAAGAAGCCGAAGATCATGGCCGGGAACATCCAGAGTGGGGCGAGGGTTTGGGGTGCCGAGTTGATGAGGACAGCGTTGGCTTCGTCGGGCATGCAGAAGGTGGCAATCAATACGCCGAGGCTGAAGAGGAGTAGTGTCGCAGCGAGTTGCGGCATTCGATTTCGCCGCAGCGCCCGGCCCGAGATCAAAATAAAGGCAACGACGATGCCGGCGACGATGGCGAGGGTGGACATCGGAATCTGGAATGCGACCCGGATGAAGTTTGAAATCCAGAAAATCCAGAAGAGATGAAACGCTAGCGTGATGGCAGAGAACCACCAGATGGCCAGAGGGTGGTTTTCAACGAAACGAGTTGAGTCGACGCGGGTTCGAAGAACCCAGCCCATTGCCGCAGCGCCCAGTACATTCGGCGTCGCAAAGATGAGGAATCCAGCCCAGCCCATGTCGCGCAGAAGGAGTGCGGGCAGGAACATTCCAATGCACCAGGTCCAGGAGCACGCGAGGTATGCGCCCCAGAGAATCGGGTTGCGGGAGGGCGTTTGGGAAGACGGTTCGCTCATTTCGCAGTGGTTTTGCGGAGTCGTTTGGCTTTGTGGTGGGCCTTGGGTGTCACATGGAAGGTCGCGGTGCATCGCCCGACGCGTTTGGGTTTGGCGGGCTTTTGATCCGGGCTTTCGACTTTAATTTCGCTTTTCTTTTTGCCGACGGGCATGAGGACCTGCACGACATCCATACGGATGGCGATGTTGAACTCCTTACCGGAGGCGACCAGTTCGTCGATATCTTCGAGCGGGGTCATAATATATTCGGCCGGGCCGAGACACGGGCGTAGGAACCGGTAGTTAAGGTGCTTGCAGACGACGGTGTAGTCGCCGCCACAGGTTTTGAAGACATAGTTTCCGCCCGCAATTTCTGTGTTTCCAAGCAGGGCGGCCCCGGCCATGGCGTTATACCAGTTTTTGTTGAACCGACGAAAGGGGAGGATCGCTCCGTGAGAGTTTCCGTTAGAAGTCATCGTGATTCCCGAATGGAATGCATAGGGGAGCCAGATCAGGGAGCAGACCCGGTTCCAAAAGGTATTCCGAGTGGAAAGATTTGAGACGAATGCCTCGGCTCGTTCAAAGAGCGTGAGCTTCGGGGCGTCGGGAGGAGTGGCGTCGGCTGGTTGCATTAGGATGTCCTTAACTTGATCAAAAATGAGAATTCAATTTTTATGAGTTGAACCATAAGAGGATTAGCCCAGCGATTCAAGCCCCCCTGCGCTAGATGTTCTGATTTTTCCAACCCGTTGGGAAAAGGGAGCGAAATGGGTCCAAGGGTTGGAAAAGAAAAAAGCCACCCCGTTTTCAGAGTGGCTTTTGCAGGATCGGTTCGTTTTTTAGAACGTCCAGCCCGCCCCGAGGGTGAGGCTGTTCTGGTACATGCTCATATCCGTTCCGTTGCCGCTATCGGTAACGGTGGCATCCAGTGCGTGAATATAGGCCATGTCGAGACGGAATTTTTCAAACTGATAAGAGGCCCCACAGGCCAGATGGGTTTCCATGATGGCGGGGAAGAGCGAGTTGGCAAAGCCAGCGTCGCTATCGATGGGGGAGTTGCCGTGCGAGATTCCGCTACGCAGGGTCAGGCGGTCGGTTGCTTTCCATGTGACACCGGCTTTCACGATATTTTGGTCTTCCCAGCCGAACTGGCCTCCGAGTGTGTCGAGATGGCTCCAGCCAATCCAACGGTAGTCGAGCACCACTTCTACGTTCGTCCGCACGTTATAGGCTAGACCCACCGTGAGCTGCTGCGGGAGGTTTAGCGAGCCGGCCAACAGGTTGTTGTATTCTTTAAACTCTGTCATGAACTGCTCACTCATGTAGCTTCCGCCGATCGTGAGTTTGTCGTTCAGCTGCTTGTTGACCCCCGCAATGAAGCCGATACCGACGGCTCCGTCCCAGCTTCCGTCCGCAGGAATGGAGGTCGCTGTGCGGCTGGTTTCCATGTCGGTGCGAAAGCGGGAGAGAACAAGGATCGGGCCCGCACCAATGCTGAGGCCGTTGTCAAACTTCTCGGCATAGGTGAGGGTGAGTTTTGCGATGGAGAGTTCTGTCCGGGTATCGCCCGCGGAGAATCCAAAACGGGGTTTCGCATAGTCGACCCCCATTCCGCTGGTTCCGTAAAGACCGATGCCTAAGTGGCCGCTATCTTTTCTGCAGCAACCCAGCGATGCGCTGATCGAGGGAATCACAAATGCGGAGCTATCTTTTTGGGTTCCAGAGCCGGGGTTAGCGGTCGAATTAATCGTACGCACGGGGGCGAAGTATTGGAGTGAAGTATCCACGCTACGCGGGACATCCGTCAGACCCGCTGGATTGAGAATTAGCCACGTGGAATCTTTGGCCGAGGCGACACCCGCACCTGCGGTTCCCTGTTGAACGGGACCAATCCCAATGAGCTTAATTCCTTCGGTTGCCTGAACCGTTATAGAGACTGCTGTTAGCAAGGCCGCTGTGATAATCCACTTAATTTTCATATCGAGGTTTCCTTAATTGATGTACCGAAATCTGGCTAATTGAGAAAGGAGCATAGGGACGCAGATGTAAAAATGAAGAAAAATGAGAAATAAGATTGCGTAAAGTTTATATTATTATAATTTTCTAATCTTTATCTGAGGGGGAGACATATGACAACTCAAGAACGTGAATTGACTGCAGAGGTGCTCAAGGCGATGGCCCATCCGGTGCGCTTGGGTGTGGTGGAGTTGCTGGCAGGTGGCGAACAGACCTGTACGGAGTTGTACGAAGAGCTTGGGTGCAGTCAGTCCATGATGTCGCAACAGCTGAAGATTCTTTGTCAACAGGGGTTGGTGTCGATCCGCAAGGAAGGTACGCAGAAATATTGCGCCCTGCAGAATCCCGATTTTTTGAAATTATTCGATTGTATGCACAAACATTTGCGCACGTTTTTACATTTTAAGGACTAGGGAGATTGGGAAAATGGAATACTGGAAGAGTGGAATGTTGGAATGAAGGAAGAATGGGGAGACGTGGAGTAGAGAGGATTCCACTCTTCCAGTATTCCAATATTCCATGGCCCCCGTATTCCATCATTCTTTGCCCCGTGTGACGTTGAGCAGTGTGTTTGAAATTTATCAAAGGAGTTAAAATCATGAAAAAAACGAAACTTGTTATCATCGGTGGTGTGGCTGGCGGCGCAAGCTCCGCAGCCCGTGCGCGGCGGCTGAGCGAAGAGGCAGAAATTATTCTGCTGGAACGCGGCCCCTATGTTTCATTTGCTAACTGCGGTCTGCCGTATCACATCGGCGGTGAGATCGAAGATCGTGATCGCCTGCTCGTCACCACCCCCGAACAGCTTCGAACCCGTTTTTGTATTGATGTGCGCACGCTCAGCGAAGTCACAGCGATTGACTCGGACAAGAAAGAGGTCGAAATCAAAAACCTCGAGACCGGCGAAACCTACACGGAAACCTACGACGCGCTCGTGCTCAGCCCCGGCGCGGAACCGATGCGCCCGCCGATTCCCGGAATTGAAAATCCGAAAGTTCTTTCGCTCCGCAACATGGGGGACATGGATCGCATTATCGAGACGCTGGATGGCTTGCAACACGCCACCGTTATCGGCGGCGGCTACATTGGCCTCGAAATGGCCGAAGCCTTTCGTCGGCGAAACATCGCCACCACGCTCGTCGAGCTCGCCCCGCAGGTGATGGGGCCGGCCGATCCCGAAATGGTTTCCATCCTTCATCAGGAGCTGGAGATTAACGGCGTCGATTTGCGCCTGGGCACCTCGGTGACTGCTTTTGAGGAGTCGGAGAACGGAGTCACGCTTACGCTGAGCTCCGGCGAAACCCTCGAAACGGGTCTGGCGGTTCTCGCCATCGGCGTGAAGCCCGAAACAGGCCTCGCCAACGAAGCGGGCATTGACCTCGGGCCGCGCGGCGGCATCAAAGTCAATTCGCAGATGCAGACGTCCGTGCCGGGAATCTATGCCGTGGGCGACGCCGTTGAAGTCATAGACTTCGTCACCCGTCAGCCGTCGCTGATTCCGCTGGCCGGCCCCGCCAACCGGCAAGGCCGGATTGCCGCCGACAATATCTTTGGTCGCACGGCACATTATAAGGACACACAGGGCACCGCCATTTGCAAAGTATTCAACCTCGCGATCGGTATGACCGGCCTCAGCGAAAAGGTCGCGAAGCGCGAAAGCATCGCATTCGAAAAAGTGTATGTGCATCCCGCAAGTCACGCCAGCTACTATCCGGGGGCCGCGGCACTCAGCCTTAAACTATTATTCGATCCCGAAAACGGAAAGGTGCTGGGCGCACAGGCCGTGGGCGCCGATGGCGTTGATAAACGAATTGATGTGTTGGCGGTTGCCATTCGCGCCGGACTGACCGTTTATGATCTCGAAGAAATGGAGCTTTCCTATGCGCCGCCGTTTGGTTCAGCCAAAGACGCTGTCAATTTTGCTGGATTTGTCGCGGCCAACGCGCTGCGTGGAGATGCTAAAATTTGTCAGGTCGCGGATGTCATCAAGCCAGAATCCGGGAAGAAGTTGCTCGATGTGCGCACGTTCGAAGAGGTCGCCATGGGCACGATTCCGGGTGCAAAAAATATTCCGATCGATGAGCTTCGAGAGCGGCTGGACGACCTTTCCAAAGATGTGGAATACCTCGTCTTCTGTCGGGTTGGATTGCGCGGATATCTGGCCTGTCGCATTCTCAATCAGAATGGATTTAAATGCAGCAACCTGACGGGCGGCTACATCACTTATCAGCGAACCGTGGGAATGATCGTCGATGAAATGCCGGAGGATCACACCCCCGAAAGCGATTCCGACGAACAGGACTTTCCCGCCCCCACAAAGGAGATCAACGTGAAACTAGTTAAAACCATCAACGCTTGTGGCCAGCAGTGCCCCGGCCCAATCCTTCAGCTCAAAAACGCCGTCGACGAAATTAACGAGGGCGAAGCCGTCAGTATCACCGCGACCGACCCCGGTTTCGTGGCCGACGCGCCTGCCTGGTGCAATAGCACCGGACACGAAATGGCATCGATGGAGCCTGCCGAGGACGGATCGTACCGCGCGACTATTATTAAGCGGGCGGGCAAGGTGGGTGGAGGCTCAACCCTTGGAAAACGAGCCATGACCAACGTGGTCTTCAGCGGAGACTTCGATAAGGCGATGGCCACCTTTATCATTGCCAACGGTGCCGCAGCCGCGGGGTACGAAGTGACCCTCTTCTTCACCTTTTGGGGAATTAACATGCTTCGTAAAACCGGCCCCGTCACCGTGAAGAAAAATCCGATCGAAAAAATGTTCGGCATCATGATGCCCAAAGGGGCGAACAAGCTTCCCCTTTCTCAGATGCACATGGGCGGCATGGGGCTTGGGATGATCAAAGGCATCATGAAACACAAAAACGTCATGAAGCTCGAAGAGCTCATCGCCGAAGCGCGGTCGAATGGAGTCAAAATGATCGTCTGCACCATGTCGATGGATCTGATGGGCATTAAGAGCGAAGAACTGATCGATGGGGTTGATGAGGGCGGCGTCGCCATGTACGTCGACCATCTCAGCCGAAGCGGTGCCAACCTCTTTATCTAATCAGCGAAGCGCCCGATCCTGCAGACAGCCGGATGTTGTTCGAGCTTCTGCAGAGATATCCTAGTGAAAAAGTTGGAGTCGGAATAGAAAACGGAAAACGGGTCAGAGTGCAAAAACGGGTCACCCATTAGAGGTCCCGGTCAAACACAAAACACCTCTCCATAGCCGTCTCTCAACGGCCTGCTAATTTTCTTTTGTTGATCGGGTTCCATCGCCTTCATCACTCAACGTCTCGTTGATTGCTCTACCGCCCGAACATGACAGGAAAAGTTTGATGTGACACCCATTTTGAGACGGGTCGTAATCCACTCTGTCCGAACGCTGGTTTTCTTCCTGATGCGCCACGCGATCACCTTTTTCCACCGTCAGCCGGGCAATGAAATTTTATGATGAGGCGGAGGGAGTTTGGGGTGAGGAAAAAGACAAGATTCTAAAATTCATCGGCTGACCTCTTTTTGGGGCTGTGAAGGCCGATTGGTCAGGGTTTCATGAGGAACACGAAAAATTTGTTGAAATAAACAGAGCCGTACAATCTGCCATTACTAAACGATTGCTGGCGGTAACGCAGGAAAAACGAGCAGAGACAACCTCGAATATTCGACGTTCATTTACCCCGCAGACTCAGCAGATGACCCCCCTTAAGCGAGAACGATGGAACACTTTTGTTGAGCAGGTTGCTGAGGAATGCCCTAGCTTGACGGAGTCCGAGTTAAAGAGTGTGTCCGGGGTTTTGGCAAAGATGGAAGTGGCGGGCAGTAAGTATGCATTGTTGCATCAGTTACATAGCCTTAACCCTGATCAAATTGATGATTTACACGGCATTTTAGAGGAGTGGACGGTTGATACTGCCAAAATCGTATTGGATGAAATAAGAGTTCGGATCAAATTAGTTGAAGAGTTGCGAATTAAAACCAATGATCCTAAAACTCTTGAGGTGAAGGATTTGCAACCTTTATTTGAGCAGGCGCTTTGGATTTTTGGCCCTGAGTTTGAAACCATTCATTACACTTCTAATCGCGGAATGACAAAAGTTATCCAAGAGCTGTATCCAAGTGCAGGCACTAAAGGTTCCCTGAATCGTCCAGATTTCGCGATTGTTCCAGACGGATCAGTTGGGCTCTATTCATACGACAAGTTTGATGATGATGGCGGGGAAATCGGTCCTGCCCGTATCGTAATTGTTGAACTAAAGGCACCAACTGTTCCGATCGCGCATCAAGAAAAAGAGCAGTGCTATAAGTATATTCGCGAGTTGGCCGAAAAGGGTCTGCTCTTGGGGGACACTGAAGTTAAAGGGTTTGTGTTAGGGAAAACCGTAAATCCAATTGATAAAGGGGAAAAAACGGAAATGGATGGGCGGGTCAGAATTTTGCCGATGGATTTCAATACTGTGTTGCGTCGTGCCGAAAGTCGATTGCTGAAATTGCACGATAAAATTCAGTCTGCACCATTTCTTCAAGAACACGGTATTGACGAGTTTCTAAATGAAGATAATGCGGGAGAACTTCCGATAGTCTCTGATCCTACATCAGAGAAGTCAGCTGACGTTATCATTGAAGAGGCTGTGGCAGACTGATCCGTTTACGTTCCTTGTGCTCTTTTGTGGCTAAAAATTAGAAGTTGGAAATATGACTACACAACCGGAACAGATTTTAGAGGACAATCTTGTCGCGCAGCTTGCGGGCATGGACTACGAGCCAGTGGCGGTGCACGATGAGGCGTCGCTGCTGGAGAATTTGAAAGCGCAAGTTGAATCGCACAATGGCGTTCAGCTGACGGCCTCCGATTTTCGGCAGATTCTCAATAAGCTGAGCAAGGGGTCGATTTTTGAGAAGGCCAAAACCCTGCGCGATCGCGTGGCCTACACGAACGCCGATGGCGATACGAAGACGGTGGAGCTGATTGATCAGATTGACTGGTGCAAGAATCGCTTTCAGGTGACACAGCAGGTGACGGTCGAAGGGCGTTTCAAAAACCGCTACGACGTGACGATTTTGATCAACGGCCTGCCGCTGGTACAGATTGAGCTGAAGCGTCGCGGGCTGGAGCTGAAGGAGGCGTTTAATCAGATCAACCGTTATGAGCGCCATTCGTACGGCGCGAACGATGCGCTGTTTCAATTCATTCAGGTGTTTGTGATCAGCAACGGGGTGAATACGAAGTATTACGCGAACAACCGGGTCGCACTCCGAAGCTTTAAGCAGACGTTTTTCTGGACGGATACAAAGAACAAGCCGGTGGCGCAGCTCTCCGTTTTTGCGGAGCAGTTTTTGGAAAAGTGCCATTTGGCGAAAATGGTGACGCGCTTCTTGGTGCTGAACGAGTCGAAGAAGATGCTGATGGTGATGCGGCCCTATCAGGTGTACGCGACGGAGGCGATTGTCGAGAAGGTGCAGCACGGGCGTGGGTTCGGCTATGTGTGGCATACGACGGGGTCGGGCAAGACGCTGACGTCGTTTAAGACGAGCCAGATTCTCACGAACTACCCGAAGGTGGATAAGGTGGTGTTTGTGGTCGACCGCAAGGACTTGGACTATCAGACGACGAAGGAGTTCAACAGCTTCTGCAAGGGAAGCATCGACGGCACGAACAATACCAAAACGCTGGTGAAGCAGTTTTCTCAAGACGATACCAAGCTGATTGTGACGACGATTCAGAAGCTGAATACGGCGATTAAGAAGGCGCGGTTCAGTGCAGACATGGCACCGCTCCAGACGCAGCGGGTTGTCTTTATTTTCGACGAGTGCCACCGGAGCCAGTTCGGTGAGACGCATAAGGCGATTAAGGCGTTCTTCCAACAGTGCCAGATGTTCGGGTTCACCGGTACTCCGATTTTCAAAGACAACGCCATGTCGAATGGGCCGATCAAGCGCACGACGAAGGATCTTTTTGAGACGCGTCTGCACAGTTACGTGATTACCGATGCGATCCGCGATGAGAATGTGCTGAAGTTTTCGGTCGAATACATGAAGACCTTCAAGAAGAAGGATGGGCAAACTACCGATATTAATGTGGAGGCAATTGACGAGCCGGAAGTGATGAATGCTCCGGAGCGCATGGAGGCGATTACGCAGTACATTGCCGCGCATCATGACCGCAAAACACATGGGCGGAAGTTTAATTCAATTTTCTGCGTATCGGGGATTCCATCCGTTATTCAGTACTACGAACAGTTCGCCAAATTAAAAGCGGCGGGCGGGCACGATCTGAAGATCGCGACGATCTTTTCGTATCAGGCGAATGAGGAGGATCAGGATGCCGCGTTCCCGATGCGGGACGATGAGGTGGAGCTGCGTGCGATGGAGACTCCGGACGAGCCCTACCGCACCAAGCATTCCCGCGATCAGCTCGAAAAGTTTATCGGCGATTACAACAAGCAGTTCGGAACCAACTATACGACCCGAGACACGCAGTCGTTCTACAACTACTACAACGATGTTGCCAAGCGCATGAAGAACGGCCAGATCGATGTCTTGCTGGTGGTGAATATGTTTCTGACCGGATTCGACAGCGAGGTGTTGAACACTCTCTACGTGGATAAAACCTTAAAACATCACGGCTTGATTCAGGCTTACTCTCGTACCAACCGTCTGTGCGGTGAGGTGAAGAGCCAAGGCAATATCGTCTGCTTCCGTAATTTGAAAAAGAACACGGACACGGCGATCACGCTCTTTGCGAATAAGAACCCGACCGAAGACATCATTCTCGATCCGTACGAAGACTATGTGAAAGAGTTCAATGAAGCGTTTGTTCAGATGATCCAGATTGCGCCGTCGGTCAACAGCGTGACTCAGTTGGAAGATGAGGAGCAGGAACTGGCGTTTATTAAAACCTTCCGCAACCTGATCCGCCTGCTGAACGTACTGGGCACCTTTACCGAATTCACCTTTGATGACCTCTCGATGCCGGAACAGACTTTTGCGGACTACAAAAGTAAGTATCTTGATTTGCACGACAAGGTGAAGACGGCCAATGCTCTCGAAAAAGTTTCGATCCTGAATGATATCGACTTCGAGTTGGAGTTGATCCACCGAGACGAAATCAATGTGACCTATATTCTGAAACTGCTGGCCGAACTGAAGGAAGCTCCGATCGGTGAGCAGGCCAGCCGCAAGAAAACGATTCTGGATCTGTTGAGCGGGGACGCCGAGCTCCGCAGCAAGCGTGAGCTGATTGAGCAATTTATCGAAAAGAACCTGCCACATATTGACGATCCCGCCGATATCCCCGAAGAGTTCGATGCGTACTGGTTGGAAGAACAGGCTCTTGCCTTCAAGAAGCTGGCGGAAGAGGAGGGGCTGGATTCCGAAAAGCTCGAAAAGTTAGTTGGAGATTATCTGTTCACCAGCAAACAACCGCTTCGCAATGATGTGGTCGAAGCGCTGGGACAAAAGCCCGGCTTGCGTGACCGGGCCTCAACCGCCGAACGAATCATTCAAAAGATCACGGATTTTATCGATACCTTTATTAATGGCGCGTTGGGCGGGTAGACCGAGGAAGCGGGGCAGTCGATGAGTTTTAAAATTTCACATATCGCCAGGTTTTGAGGCCGAGGGACAGAGCCGCATATTTAGCAGATGGCTTATCTCCAAAAACAGAGACCGTTTTCACGTCGAGCCGGACGAGAAGCGTAAAGCGGGTCACTTTCCCGTCTTTGTCTATTTTACAGCGGTACCCCCGCGGTTTGTTTTCCAACTTCAGGAACTTTTTATAGGATTTTTTGCCGCTTTGCTTCTTTTTGGGATACCTTCCGCCGTCGCTTTTCGAGCTATGGCGGGACACGCAGGTCCAAACATCGGAAAAAGTCAGCAAGCCGAAACGCAGTTTCTTCCAATGTTTGGAAAAATCGGATTCCGTTTTCAGCTTTCATCCTTCATATTTCATCTTTCGCACATACCCCGGTAGCTCAGTTGGATAGAGCATCGGATTTCTAATCCGACGGTCACAGGTTCGAATCCTGTCCGGGGTACCATTTTTTGGGAAAGGCTTTAGGCATTGAGCTTTAGGCTTGTAGGTCAGGATCTGAAAATCGGCAATCGGAAATCAAAAATCGAAAATGTCATGAATCGATCATGGGTAGAGGTGAATCTGGGACAGCTGAAAAGTAATGTCCGCGCATTGTGCGAAGCGATTCCTGCTCAAATGATTTTTGTGATCAAGGCCGACGCCTACGGCCATGGCATGGTTCCCGTTGCTCTCGCCGCCGCCGAAGAAGGGGTGCGCTGGTTTGCGGTGGCCTATCTTGAAGAAGCGCTCCAGTTGCGCGAGGCCCTTTCGGACGTCAATATTCTGGTTCTCGGATATGTCCTTCCGGAGAGTGTGGACGTTCTTCTAGAAAAACAGATTACACCCGTCGTCACCGATCTCGATCACGGGCTTGCTCTCGCTTCCGCCGCACGAGCACTCGGCAAACCGCTTTCCGTTCACCTCAAAGTAGATACCGGAATGGGTCGCTTTGGCGTGCAGTGGGATGCCGTTGAAGAAACGGTGAATGCGTTGAATAAAGCGGGCGGATTGGAACTGACCGGCGTATGCAGTCATTTCGCCAAAGTCGAGCCGAAGAAGCCGGACGAGGCCTGCCTGCAGGCAGAAAAATTTCAGAATGCATTGGTGGCTCTTCCGGACGGAATTTTCACCCATCTTTCGAGCAGTCGTGCGGCGCTTTACTTTCCGGAATGGGATTTCGATGCCATTCGTCAGGGCATTGTGCTCTATGGCTACGGCGCACAGGATCCGGAAGGGCGTTTCCAGACGCAGCCGATTCTTCAGTGGAAAGCGCGTGTCGCGCAGGTCAAAGCTGTGCCAGCCGGGTTTTCGGTTGGCTATTACGGAACGCACATCACAGACGCGCCCACGCAGATCGCGACGCTGGCGGTCGGCTATGCCGATGGCTATAACCGTGCGCTCAGCAATCGCGGCGATGTGCTGGTTGGCGGAAAGCGTTGTGCCGTGGTCGGGCGGGTCAGTATGAACTGGATCACCGTGGATATCGGCCCCAATGCGGAGGTTGCTGCGGGCGACGAGGCCGTTTTGATCGGCGAGCAGGGTTCGGAGTCTATCTGGGCCAATGAACTTTCGGCTATTTGCCGAACCATTCCCTACGAAATCCTCACCAGTATCCATGCCACGTTGGCGCGAAAATACATGTCTGCGTGATCTGTAACCTTTGACTCTCTCCGAGAGAGTTCCTATACTGAACACCTGTTAGCAAACAAATTTGAAACAAGCGAAAGGAATAAAACATGTCTACAGTTAGTAAGGTAATTGAAAAAAAAGGGAATGACATCCTCTCCGTATCTCCGGATAGCGTCGTTTTTGATGCCATCGATAAAATGGCCGAGCGTTCTGCCGGAACTGCGCTGGTGATGGAAGGCGACCAGCTCGTGGGTCTTATTTCCGAGCGCGATTTCATCCGCAAAGTTTATCTGCAGAACAAATGCGGAAAGGGCGTCAAAGTCAGCGAAATTATGTCCACGGAGCTCACCACCGTATCCCCCGATGAGGTGCTTGAAAACTGTATGAGCATCATGACCGAAAAACGAATCCGTCACCTGCCTGTTCTCGAAGAGGGCGCTGTGGTTGGAATCATCTCTATTGGCGATATCGTCAAGTTCATGGCAGAGCAGAAAGATTTTGAAATCAAAAATCTGCAGAGCTACATCTCCGGCCCCGGATTGTAAAATTCCTAAAAAACTTTGGAGTGCGGCGATAAAGCCTTCGGGCGTATCGCCGCTTTTTTTTGTTCTATGTCAGAAAAGCGGTGATACGGAATACCTTCTATCACCGCACTCCAAAACGATTTACGCCTCTGGCTCAAACGGTTCCTCGGCCAGTCCGTCACCTTTTTTGACCAGCTTTTCGATCTTTTGCTCCACCTCGTTAAGTTTCTTGGAGCAGAGCGCCACGAGTTTCGAGCCTTCCTCGAAATGTTTGATCATCTCTTCGAGCGCCAGATCGCCGCTCTCCATCTCGTTGACCAGCGTTTCGAGCCGCTCAAGGGATTGTTCAAAATCGACAGTTTTTTCACTCATAACAGTTCCTTTCTGAAAGCAGAACGAGCGTCCCGCTCGTTTAGTTGCAAGCGGGACGCTTGCTCTACTTTAATTCTATTCCTTCGAGATGATTTCTGAGGTAACGCTTCCTTTTGCAAAACGGGTTTTGAGCAGATCGCCTTTTTTCAGTTTCTTCGCCTCGCGCACGACGGAACCGTCGGCGGTCTCGGTTAAACTATAGCCGCGTTCCAGAACGCCGAGCGGACTATAGGCGCGCAACTGCGCTTTCAGGCGCTTCAAATCCTGCTTCCGCTCCGCGACAGAAGCGTGTAGTTGATGTGACAATCTCAGGGAGGCTTCATCAATCCGTTGTTGTCTTTGTCGCAAGCTGGCACTCAGTGCCTGCGCCATCGTTTTGCGGAAGCCGGGAATTCGTTCGCGCAGAACCAGCGCTCGGTTTTGCAGGGAGCCGCCGAGTCGTGCGGCCAGCCGCACGATTTGCTCGTCGAGTTCGCTTTGCACCGGCACCGCCAGCTCGGCCGCCGCCGACGGCGTCGGCGCGCGTAGGTCGGCCACAAAGTCGGAAATCGTGAAATCAATCTCGTGCCCGACGGCAGAAATTATTGGAATTTCTGAAGCAGCGATGGCGCGTGCGACCACTTCTTCATTGAAGGCCCATAAATCTTCGAGGCTTCCGCCGCCGCGCCCGACGATCATCAAGTCGACCCCCAAAGGAGAACGAGCGTCTCGCTCGTTGGGATGCAAGCGGGACGCTTGCTCTACGTTCGGGTTCGGCAAAGTAGCACGAGCGTCTCGCTCGTTGGGTTGCAAGCGGGACGCTTGCTCTACGTTCGGCAAAGTAGAACGAGCGTCTCGCTCGTTGGGATGCAAGCGGGACGCTTGC
>CAYYYX010000011.1:29619-39097 GCA_964476065.1 uncultured Verrucomicrobiota bacterium
GTTCGGCAAAGTAGAACGAGCGTCTCGCTCGTTGGGATGCAAGCGGGACGCTTGCGTTACTTTAATTCCGGCTTTGGCCGGATTACTGTTGATATAGTCAGCAAAGTGCTCGAGTTGTTTGGGGCTTCGGACAATGTGGTCATAGGACTCGTGCTGCCAGATTTGTCCTGAAGTTCCATTCAGTTTGTTGATTTCATGTGCGGTAAAAGATTTCCACGTTTGAAGGATGTCATCCAGACAGTGCCCATGGGTCGGGGTGAGTAATGCATGGATGTGGTTCGGCATCACAACCCATTCGCCAAGCGTATAGCGTTCGCCATCAAAATGTTTAAGTGCATTGGAAACGAGTTTTGAAACTTCAGGGGTTGCTAGAAGACACGCGCCGGAGCCTGCATCTAGCCAATTTTGAATCTTTTCGGAGAACAAGTGGTGATATTCGTTTTTCTCCATGTCTGTGTATGGCTCCTGATGAGTTTCTAACCATGCCTCACGTTGGCTGATCCATTGTTCCAGTTTCTTTTGAGGCAGCGAGTCCGCCAGACGGAAGGTGATAAAGTACGTTGTGTCTTCTTGTTGCCAATGTGGCAGGTTTCGGTTTTCGATTTCTATCGGAAGCCGCGGGTTGAAGAATGTAGCACGAGCGTCTCGCTCGTTGGATTGCAAGCGGGACGCTTGCGCTACTTTGTTCAAATACCGAATTGCCTTCGCAATGCTGGCCGCCGCAGTCGGCCCCTGTACGGTGACGGGTGCGAGCAGGATTTCAAGGTTTGGAAAACGCCTCGTTAGCACGTTGATAATGTCGCGTACCGCCGCGCCGGTGGGGGAGGTGACCACGCCGATTTTCTTCGGCAACATCGGTAAAGGCTTTTTGCGCTCCTCGTCAAAGAGCCCTTCGGCGGCCAGTTTGGCTTTCAGCTTTTCAAACTGCTCCTGCAGCTCGCCCTTTCCCGCTTCTTCCATCTTGTGGACGATCAGTTGGTAGTTTCCGCGCGCTTCGTAGAGGCTGGCCTGTCCGAGCACACGAACTTTGATTCCGTCTTTCGGGTGGAAAAGAACCATGGCGTTGTTTTGTTTGAACATCGCGCAGGAAACCGCGGCGGCTTCATCTTTGAGTGTGAAATACCAATGACCGCTGGAATGCTGTGTGAGCCGCGAGATTTCGCCCTCTACCCACACTTCGCCGATACCGTTTTCGAGCGTCAGTCGCGCCGCGCGGTTCAGCTCAGTAACACTCAGGATGTTGCGCTTCTCTTCCATTTTAAAGTAGAACGAGCGTCTCGCTCGTTTATGAGCAAGCGAGACGCTTGCTCTACGTTTGGTTATTCGAACTGTTCTTTGAATTCAGCGAACTGCTGGGTTAGTTCCGCGAAGTTTTCCTGGAGATCCTGTACGGTTTTTTCGAGTTCAGCGATCCGCTCGTTTTCAGCACGAACCGCGGCGGCTTCGTCCTTGAGTGTGAAATACCAATGACCGCTGGAATGCTGTGTGAGCCGCGAGATTTCGCCCTCTACCCACACTTCGCCGATACCGTTTTCGAGCGTCAGTCGCGCCGCGCGGTTCAGCTCAGTAACACTCAGGATGTTGCGCTTCTCTTCCATTTTAAAGTAGAACGAGCGTCTCGCTCGTTTATGAGCAAGCGAGACGCTTGCTCTACGTTTGGTTATTCGAACTGTTCTTTGAATTCAGCGAACTGCTGGGTTAGTTCCGCGAAGTTTTCCTGGAGATCCTGTACGGTTTTTTCGAGTTCAGCGATCCGCTCGTTTTCAGCACGAACCGCAACGACGGCGGCATTCGGCGCAATGTCAACAGGCGCGTCTGAGATTTCTGGTTCACCGCACAGCAGGTGTGCGTAACGGCTATCCCGCCGTCCCGGCTCGCGGGGAAGTTTTACGATAAGCGGAGAGTCCTCAAAATCGACGAGCGATTGAACCACCTCGGCGGCTTGCGAAATATCGCCCAGCGGATGCATGCGTTCGCAGCGGGTGCGCAGCTCGCCGGCCGTTTGCGGCCCGCGCAGCATGAGCTCGCACATCACCGCTAATTGCGGGTCGGTAAAATCAAACTTCTGTGAGATATCGTGGCTGTATTTCATTACACGCGATCCGGCAGGCGCTTTTTCCCAGGCAATGTTCATCTCGCGAAGGGGGAACAGCGCACGCACAACATCCTCTTCGGTCAAGCACGTGACCGGATGGCGGTTGCTCTTCTGGTTGCATGCGGTTGTCAGAGAGGCGAGCGTCAGCGGATAATTATTCGGGGTGGTAATCTGTTTTTCAACGAGAGTCGCGATCACTCTCGCTTCGACTGGATTGAATAGGGGGTCCATAAGGTTTTCTTTCGTTAAGCCCGTTCTCTGACTCTCTCTATGGATCTCGCTTTTCCGGTGGAGAGGTCGACGTCGACAATCACCCCTTCGAGTGCGGGGTCTTTTTTGGAGACATCGAACTTTTGCGGCATGCCGGTGATGAAGCGCCGAACGACGGGTTCGACTTCTCGGCCGATCACCGAATCTTTCGGGCCAGTCATGCCGAGGTCGGTGATGTACGCCGTGCCGTTCGGCAGAATGGCTTCGTCCGAGGTCTGCACATGCGTATGCGTTCCGAAGAGTCCAGTGACGCGTCCGTCGAGGTAGCGGCCCAGTGCGATTTTTTCCGAGGTGGCCTCCGCGTGGAAATCGACAAAGATGGTTTTGGTTTTGACGAGATTGAGCAGTTTATCGGCGGTGCGGAATGGGCAGTCCATCGGGTTCATAAAGACACGGCCAATCAGCGAAATGATGCAGATGGGGCCTTCGTCTGTGTCAATGGTGGTCATCCCGCGTCCGGCGGCGTCCGGCGGCATATTGGCGGGGCGCACAATGCGCGGCTCGGTTTCGAGCAGGGGGATGAGTCTTTTGTCATCAAAGGTATGGTCACCGAGCGTGATCGCGGCGGCTCCGGCATTGAGAACCGCTTCGGCGATCTCCGGCGAAGGTCCGCGCCCGCCCGCGCCGTTTTCCGCGTTCGCAATAATCAGATCAACCCGCCCCTCATCGCGCAACCGCTCGGTCACCCGCTGAAACACCTGTCGACCCGCACTCCCAACCATATCGCCTGTAAAAAGAATCTTCATGCGGAGAATTTAACCACGAAAGAACACGAATGCACGCGAATGGAGTCATGAGTTTGTGGATATATAATGTTATGCGCATATGCGCATATGCGCATAAGGTAAAAACTTGATGTTTTCAGACCTTGGAAATGATTTTACCAAGGTTTGGAAAAATGTAGCCAGCCCCAACGCAGTTGGTTCCAGTGTTTGGAAAGTAGAGCGAGCGTCTCGCTCGTTTGAAGCAAGCGGGACGCTTGCTCTACATTGAGAAATACGGTTTGGTTGTCCCAAGGAGACTTTTATGGAAGACCGATTGAACAAATTAGAAATGCTTTACTCAGACCAGATCAAGATGGTGGAAGAGATGAGCGGTGAAATGTTTCAGCAGCAAAAAGAAATCACGCGGCTGAAACATCAGATCGAAGAGCTCAAAGAAAAAATCGAGTCGGGCGGCCACGAAATCGGCGGCAACGAACGTCCGCCGCATTATTAACCTATATCGTTTAATCACCACGATCGTGGTGATTAAACGATATAGTGACCTATCGGATGAGTGTTAATGTGCGGTCGGCGATGAGATCGCCGTCAAGCCAGCTGCGGATGCGCCACGGCCCGGCTTTGTCTTCGATCGGCTCCCAGGTGGTGTCGCCGAGGAAAAACTTCCAATCATTGGAACGGACGTACTCTTCGCCGGTGAAGGGCGGGTCGATTTCGCCCCCAAGGCCTTCGGCGGGGCAGGCGTCGCGGAAGAAGGGCGGGTGATCGATCTGAAAGGTGAGCTTCATGCCGCGCCCTTTGCGGATGTGCAAAATATATCCGAACTCCACGCCGAGCTCGCAGGGAATCTCTTCGGTGAAGCGCACCAGCTTCGGGAGGTCTTTTCCCTCTTTTTCGAGTGGGGTGTAGAGCCCGCAGCTCACGATTTTGATGTCTGGTTTTTGCTTAGCCATGGGGGAGAAATATGAGGGATGAAAGATGAAGGATGAAGGAGAAAACTTAGTCCTGATTTCGCTGTGAATGCACGATTCCTAGAATGATGAGCACCATGCCGATTAAGGTGAGTGGGTCGGGTGATTCGCCGGGAATGAATATCCAGCTGAGGGTGGCTCCGGCCAGCGGAATGAGAAACTTCCAAATATTAAGTTTCGAGACTTTGACTCGGCTGAGCAGGTGGAACCAGATGGCAAATCCGGCGGCCGAGACAACGGAGAGCCAGAGAAGTGCGCCGTAGAATTGGGGGGGTTGGCGCAACTCTGGGAGGCCTTCAAAGAGCAGGGCGCAGAGGAAGAGAACGCCGCCGCCGAGTAGCATTTGGATGCAGTTGAGTTCAATCGCCGGCAGCGTGCCTCGTTTTTTCGCCACAACAATATTGCCCGCTGCGGACACAATGGAGCCGGTCAGCAGAATGCCGATGCCGAGGAGTTCGCGCGAGCCAACGGGCTCCCACGGTTTGGTGGCAAGGCTGATGAGGACGATGCCGCCGATCCCGAGCGCGATGCTCTGGAGTGTGCGGCGACTCAATTTATCGTCGTGCATGGCAACATGGGCGGCGATGGCGCTAACGAGCGGGCCGGAGCCGATGATGATGGCGGCCTGCGCGCCGCGCACGAGGGTGAGCGCGTAGAAAAAGCCCGCGTAGAGGATGATCGTTTGGAAAAGGCTGACGAGCAGAACGGTTTTTGTCTCTTTGCGAAGCAATTTGAACGGGCTTAATGGCCCGGCACAGAGTGGAACCTGAATCAGGCCCGCCAGTAGAAAGCGTAGGCCGGCAATGGTGAGCGGTGGCAGGTGTTCCAGCGTGATTTTTGTGAAAACAAATGCGGTGGACCATAGGAGGCAGGCGAGGGCGGCCAGAGAATTATATTTAACGGTGGGTTTCATTTAAAATGTAGAGCAAGCGTCTCGCTTGCAACTAAACGAGCGAGACGCTCGTTCTACTTTCTAATAAAGGAGGCGCGGCCCGGCATTTTATGAGCGAAGATCAGTTCAAAGTCGGTTACTTCATCTTCGTCGGGCACAAAGGGGTCGGTTTCTTCAAAGCGGTCATCGCGGTTGAGCAGTTCATGGATTCCATCGAAGTAGGGAAGGTGGTCGCTGGCGGCATGAATTTTTCCGCCCGGCTTGAGCGTGCGAGCGATCGCGTTCATGAACGGCTCGTTAAACAGTCGGTTGTGGTGATGCTTTTCCTTAGGCCACGGGTCGGGATAGAAGACGTAGTAGGTGTCGACGCTTTCCGGCGGGAGCAGGTAGGTGGTGAAGTAATAGCCATCGACTCGGCAGAGTCGGACATTTTCCCGGTCGAGTCGCCGAGCCTTTTTGTCGATTTTTCGGATGCGGTTGAGCATCCGGTCAATTCCCAGAAAGTTGACCTCGGGGAATTTCCCAGATCGCGACAGTATAAATCGCCCTTTGCCGCAACCGATATCGATCTCGAGAGGTCGTTCCGGATGATTGAAATTGTCTCGGAAGTCGGTTGGTTCAATCCACTGTTCAGGATATATGCGTAGAGTTTTCATAAAATAGTTGGACAGGATAGCAGGATCGACGGGATAGGGAATCCTGTTTCACCCTGAATCCTGCGTGCCAAGCCAGGGCCTTTAGGCAACGGCTAGTCAAAAAAAGTTTCCCGCCGTCTTTTTTCGTGTTTTTTCGTCTTTTTTGTGGTTCATTCCCTGCTCAGTTTTTAAGGAAGAAAACAATGGCAGATGCAAATCATATGGATGTTTCGTACATCGCGAATCTCGCGCGGATTGAGCTGACCGACGAAGAAACGACCCTTTTCCAGGGGCAGCTCGATCAGGTGCTCGAGTATGTCGATCAGATCAGCGAGCTCGACGTTTCGAGTGTCGAGCCGACCGCGCACGCCGTGCCGCTGGTCAATGTGCTACGCGCCGACGAGCTGGGCGTTTCTCTCAATCACGACGCCGTGACGGCTAACGCCCCTGCCGAGCGCGACGGGCAGATTCTCGTCCCCAAAATCAACGAGCAGTTCTAGGGAATAACGAATATCGAACAAGGAACCGCAGAATTTCGAAGTGAAGAAAAATGCTGAATACAAAAACCATTTCTGAACTCTCCGCGATGCTGGAGCAGGGCGACTGCACCTCCGTGGAGATCGTCACCGATGTGCTCGCCGCGATTGATGCGCGCGACGGACAGGTTGGCGCCTACCTCACAATAGATCGCGACTCCGCGCTGGCCGCCGCAAAAGAAGCGGACGAAAAACGGGCCGCCGGATCCAAAGGCGATCTGCTGGGCGTCCCGATTGCGATCAAAGATTTGCTGAACGTCAAAGGTCAGCCCTGCACCTGCGCCTCTAAAATTCTCGACGGCTACACCGCGCCGTACGACGCGACCGTGATCGCCAAACTGCGTGAAGCGGGTGCGATTTTGCTCGGTCGGGTGAACATGGATGAATTTGCAATGGGTTCGAGTACGGAAAGCTCCGCGCTCGGAAAAACAACCAATCCGTGGAATGCGGATCGCGTACCCGGCGGCTCCTCGGGCGGTTCGGCCGCCTGCGTCGCCGCCGACGAAGCGGTCGCCGCGCTCGGTTCGGATACTGGCGGCTCGATCCGCCAGCCCGCCGCCTTTTGCGGGTGTGTCGGCCTCAAGCCGACCTATGGCATGGTGTCGCGCTACGGCCTGACCGCCTTTGCCTCGTCGCTCGACCAGATTGGCCCGCTCACCAAAACCGTGAAGGATTCTGCCATTCTGCTCGAAGCAATTGCTGGGCACGATGAGAAGGATTCAACGTCTATAAACACCGATCTTCCAATGTTTGGAAAAAACCTGACCGACGATCATGGCCTGGCGGGCATGAAGCTTGGTCTGCCGAAAGAATACTTTGTCGACGGCATGGACCCTGAAGTCGAAAAGGCAGTGCGCGATGCGGTGGAGCATTGCAAAAACCTCGGCGCGGAAATTGTCGATGTCAGCCTGCCGAACTCGAAGTATGCGATTGCGGTCTATTACATCATCGCTACTGCCGAAGCCTCCGCCAACCTCGCGCGCTTTGATGGCATTCGCTACGGCATGCGGCTCGATGGGAAAAATCCCATTGAGCTCTACGGCAAAACTCGTGCCGCCGGGTTCGGCCCCGAAGTGAAACGCCGCATCATCCTCGGCACTTATGTTTTGAGCAGTGGCTATTACGATGCCTATTACCTGCGCGCGCAGAAAGTTCGCACGCTGATTCGCAATGATTTTATCGACGCCTTTAAGCAGTGCGACGCGATCCTCGCACCGGTCACCCCGACCCCGGCCTACAAGATTGGCGAGAAAAGCGACGACCCGCTCAAGATGTATCTCGACGATATTCTGACCACGCCGGTCAACCTCGCGGGCAACTGCGGCCTGAGCGTACCGTGCGGATTTTCATCCGACGGCCTGCCGATCGGGTTGCAGATCATTGGTGATTTCTTTCAAGAGGCGAGCATCCTCAAAGTCGGCCACGCCTACGAACAGACCACCGACTGGCACCGGCAGAGGCCGGTTTTCAAAAATTTGACCAACTCGTCCGATGTGACGGGGCAGAGAGTATGACCATGAAATACGAAGCTTGTATCGGACTAGAAACGCATGTGATGCAGAAGACGCGGACGAAGATGTTCTGCGGCTGCAAGCATGAGTATGGCGCGGAGCCGAACACCAATGTGTGTCCGGTCTGTCTCGGTTATCCCGGTGCTATGCCGGTGATGAATGCCAAAGCCATTGAGCTGATCTGCAAGGCCGGATTGTTGCTCGGGTGCGAAATCAATCCGCACTCCAAATGGGATCGCAAAAACTATTTTTACCCCGACATGGCCAAAAACTATCAGATCACCCAGGCGGACGAGCCGATCTGTATCGGCGGGGAAGTCCCCGTTGAAGTGAACGGGGAAATGAAGACCTTTACGCTGGAGCGGATTCATCAGGAAGAAAACGCCGCCAAGAACACGCATGTGTCCGGCGCCAGCCTGATCGATTATAACCGCGCTGGCACCGCGCTGATGGAGATTGTTTCCAATCCCTGCATGCATTCGGCTGACGATGCCTTCGCCTACATTCACACAATCAAGCTGATCATGGAGTACGGCGGAATTTCCAATTGCGACATGGAAAAGGGGCAGATGCGCTCCGACGTCAATATCAGCGTCCGCCCCGTCGGGCAGGAAAAACTCGGCGAAAAGGTAGAGATCAAAAACATGAACTCGCCCAGCTTCATCGTCGAAGCCATCAATTATGAAGTGGGCCGCCAGATCGAACTGATTGAAAGCGGCGGCGAAGTGGTGCAGGAAACGCGCGGCTACGACCCCGACCGCGGCGAAACCTTCACCCAGCGCACCAAAGAAAATGCCCACGACTATCGTTATTTCCCAGAGCCCGATCTCATGCCCGTCGAAGTTTCCGCCGAACAGATTTCCAAATGGAAATCCGAATTGCCTGAACTGCCGGTCCAGCGCCGCGAGCGCTACGTGGAAACACTCGGCCTGCCCGAATACGACGCCAAAATTCTGACGGCTGAAAAAGCCACGTCCGACTTCTTTGATGCCGCTTGTGAGAAGACCAAGCAGTACAAACTGCTCTCCAACTATTTGATGGGCAAAGTTGCTAGCCTTGTCACCGAAACCGGCATCGCGCTGGTTGATTCAAAACTGACCGCCAATGCATTGGCACAGGTCGCCGACCTCGCGGGTGGAGCCATTTCTTCGACCGCAGCCAACGACCTGATTGAAATCCTTTTCAACGAAGGCGGCGATCCAAAGGCGCTCGTCGAAGAAAAGGGAATGGCACAGGTGTCCGACGACTCCGCGCTTGAACAGTGGGCCGACGAAGCCATCGCGGGCAACGCCAAAGCCGTCGCCGATTATAAAGCCGGTAACGGCGCCTCCATCAACGCCCTCATGGGTTCGGTGATGAAAGCCAGTCGCGGCAAAGCCAATCCTCCCGCCGTTATCGCCATGCTCAAACAGAAACTGGATGGGTAAGTGTTTGAACCGCGAATGGACGCGAACTAACGCGAATGGGGATAAAGAGTCTTAGGCAAAATCATTTAAGGACAGAATGATGGTGCATATATCGTAATACGATATATGAACAACTCGGACTGGTAGATGGCGGGAGTAAGATTTTAGCCGCAAAAGATCGCAAAAATTCCAACCATTGGGGAAATGTTTCCAATGATTGGAACTCTGCCTGACCCGCCCCGGAAACATTAAAATTTAGGATCGGCCTCTTCGGCTATTTTTTCAAAAACATTCTTTGCGACATCAAGCTGCACTCCTGAACATTTTTCGTTTAGAAGTTTGTTTATGCGTCTGGAGGAAATGGGTCCCAATTTTTTGGATAGTTTCGGCTCTTCTCGGATGTGCGTTTTTTCACTCGCATCAAATCATTGAGGTACCCC